>CALXNU010000018.1 GCA_944389835.1 uncultured Succinivibrionaceae bacterium | reverse complement strand
TTTTTGCTGCAACGGTGGGTAAGGGGCGCTATAGCCTTGATAAAATGGTAACCTACAAAGAATTTCCGGATCTAGGATGGATAAAGGCTTTAGAGGTTACAAAAATATCCTCTCTTTTAAGTCCACTTTTTAAAATAGCCTGACCTACTGCCTCTTCGTTATTATAAGTTGAAGCAGTATCTATAAGGCGATAGCCTACCTCTAAAGCCTCTAAGACCGCTTTTTCACAAACTTTAAGATCATCTACCTGAAAAACGCCAAATCCAAGCTTTGGCATTAAAACGCCATTGTTAAGTTTAAATGCATTATTAAGATCTTGGCTCATAAAAATACTCCCCTGGCCTTTAAATTTGGTTTTAAGATAAAGTTTAAGCTACTTTTATCTTAATTTTTTGTAAAAAGAGAATTGGGCATGATTTTGAGAAAAATTAACATTTAAGTTTTTTAGGTTAAATGTGATTTTACACCAGGTTTTATTAGTCAAACATCTTTAATAATCAAAAAGTTATTTGCACTATTTAAGTTTGGTTTACCTTTTTTAGGTTATGTTAGAATAGGCATTCTCATCTATTTTTGAGTTCTTACTTATAAGTTATGGAAAACATCATTATTCGTGGCGCAAAAACCCACAATCTTAAAAATCTAAATGTTACATTACCACGCAATAAACTTTGCGTCATTACAGGCCTTTCAGGATCTGGCAAGTCTTCCTTAGCCTTTGACACTCTTTATGCTGAAGGACAAAGACGTTATGTTGAATCCCTCTCAGCTTATGCAAGACAATTCTTACAATTAATGGACAAACCTGATGTTGAATCTATTGAAGGTCTGTCACCTGCAATTTCTATTGAGCAAAAATCAACCTCGCACAATCCGCGCTCAACCGTAGGTACCATCACTGAAATACATGACTATTTAAGACTTCTTTGGGCACGTATTGGTGAGGCAAGATGCCCTGAGCATGGCACGATTTTAAAAGCGCGTACCGTCCCGCAAATTGTCGATGAAATCTTGTCTAAAGAAGAAGGGGCGCGCTATATGCTCTTAGCGCCAGTGGTGCGCGGCAGAAAAGGCGAGTATCGTCAACTCTTCCAACAATTAGCCCAAGATGGTTTTATAAGAGCAAGAGTTGATGGGGAGATCATTGATCTTTCAGACCCACCTGAGCTTAAGCTTAGAATAAAACATACCATTGAGGTAATTGTCGATAGATTTAAAATAAGATCAGATCTAAAACAGCGCCTTTCAGAATCAGTTGAGACTGCCTTAAAAGTTGCTGATGGACTTGTGCTGCTCTCCCCTATGGATGAGCATCAAGCAAGCGATGAAGTTTTGTTTTCAACGCATTATTCTTGTCCGATTTGCGGTTACTCAATCCCAGAACTTGAACCGCGTAACTTTTCCTTCAACAATCCTCATGGCGCATGTCCAGAATGCGATGGCTTAGGCGTAAAAATGGTCTTTGACGTCAATAAGATTGTTGATTTTAATAAAAGTATTTTTGAAGGTGCCATTGCTTGGTGGGATAGACGTTATTTCTTTTACTATCGAATGCTTGAGGCAGTGGCCAAACACTATCACATAGATCTACATAAGCCCTTTAAAGATTTAAGCACTGAGGAGCAAGAGTATTTTCTTTATGGCACCAAAGAGCCAATTAAGATGGTCTTTGACTCTAAAGATGGCAGTATTAAAAAAGAGCTTAATCAGCCTTTTGAAGGCGTTATTCCTAACTTTGAAAGACGACTTCACGAAACAGAGTCTGATACTGTAAGAGATGAATTAAGTTTAATGATGACCGCTCGCCCCTGTCCGGTGTGTCATGGCACGCGTCTTAAAAAAGAATATTGCCATATTTTTGTAGGCGGGAAAAACTTACCGCAAATAAATGAGCTATCAATTAATGAAGCTTATGACTTCTTTAGCAATTTAACTTTATCAGCCCAAGAAAATGCGATTGCTGAAAGAATTTTAAAAGAAATTCGCGCCAGACTCTCTTTTTTAATCAATGTAGGTTTAGGTTATTTAAATCTTGCCCGCTCTGCTGAGACCTTATCAGGCGGTGAGGCACAGCGTATTCGTCTTGCAAGTCAGATCGGGGCTGGCTTAGTGGGCGTGATGTATACCTTAGATGAGCCTTCAATTGGTCTTCATCAAAGAGATAATCAAAAACTTTTAGATGCTCTTATGCATTTAAGAGATCTTGGCAATACCGTGATCGTAGTTGAGCATGATGAAGATGCTATAAGAAGTGCCGATTTTATCTTGGACATTGGCCCTGGCGCTGGCGTACATGGGGGCACAGTAGTAGCTCAAGGTACACCGCAAGAGATCATGGACAATAAAAACTCCTTAACCGGTGATTATCTTGCAGGCAGAAAGCGCATTGAAATCCCCAAAAAACGTGTTAAACCTAAAAAAGGTAAAGCTTTAACTTTAATTGGTTGCACAGGAAACAATCTTAAAAATATTGATGTAAGTTTCCCTTGTGGTTGCTTTATTGTAGTAACCGGAGTTTCAGGTTCTGGCAAGTCAACCTTAGTTAATGATACTTTAGTTAAAGTTGCAGAAAAGAAACTTAATGGGGCTTTTGCCAATGGAGATCCGGCACCTTATAAAGAAATTAAAGGCCTTGAGAACTTTGATAAGATAATTTGTATAGATCAAAGCCCAATTGGTAGAACTCCTCGTTCTAATCCTGCAACCTATGTAGGTCTTTTCCAAGCCATTCGTGATCTTTTCTCACAAACCCCAGAGGCTAGAGCTCGCGGTTATGGTCCGGGTAGGTTTTCCTTTAATGTCAAAGGCGGACGCTGTGAGGCTTGCCAAGGTGATGGAACGATTAAAGTTGCTATGCACTTTTTACCAGATATCTATGTGCAATGCGAAGAATGCCATGGCAAACGTTATAACCGTGAAACTTTAGAGATAACTTATAAGGGTAAAAATATCTCTGAAGTCTTGGATATGACAGTTGAAGATGCCTTAGAGTTTTTCAGTGCCATCCCCCTTATTGCCCGTAAATTACAAACTATTGTGGATGTAGGTCTTTCCTATATTACCTTAGGACAGGCGGCTACCACTTTCTCAGGTGGTGAGGCACAAAGAATCAAGCTTTCAAAAGAACTATCTAAAAGATCTACTGGTAAAACTTTATATGTACTTGATGAGCCTACTACAGGTTTGCATTTTCATGATACCAAACAACTTTTAGATGTCCTTTTAAGATTAAGAAATGAGGGTAATACCGTTATTGTTATAGAACATAATTTAGATGTTATAAAATGTGCTGATCATATTATTGATCTAGGACCTGAAGGAGGTTTAGGCGGTGGCACCATCATCACCACAGGAACCCCTGAAGAGGTGGCTCAATGCCCTCAATCTTTCACCGGTCAATTTTTAAAGCCAATCTTAGAGCGTGGTTATTAAAGGAGCTTTTATGTACGAGTTAACCGATAAAGAATATGAAGCGGTAAATAATCTTAATGCTGAATACCGCGAAGCTCACTTCAAGCAGAAATTTAAAGAAAATGATGAGCTTTTTATCATTACCATGAATGATAATTCAGGTCCTTATTTTCTTGAGGATGTATTAGAAAGCGAAGATGATTCTGAAGGATATGCCCAAATTCTTCCCGTCTGGTGTCATGAAAGATATGCTCAAGACTATTTAAATTCAGAAAATATAGAGGGCAAAGTTCAGGCTATTAAAGGTTCTGTGTTTAAAGAGCAGTGGATTTGTGTGCTAGAGGAAAATGAGGCTCTTATAGGTTATATGCCCCAGCCTTTAGCTAAAGAGAACTCTGAATTTACTGTAGGTGATCCTACAGATCTTAAAGCTTAAGCTTTTAATTAATAAATATGCTGGCAAAAGCCAGCATATGCTTGGAGGATTTTCCAAAACTGGTCACAAGGGGAAACCAGTTTGGACAAGGAGGACGACACTTTAATCGTGAGAGAGCTTCTTATTTAGCTCAAGGAACCTTTCATAACGCTCTCTTAAATATTTACCAAGCTTTGGATCAGGATCTACTACTCTCATCTTTTGTGAGGTAGCTTTTACAGCTTCAATATAGTCCTTAAAATATCCAGAACCTACTGCTGCACAAATTGCTGCAGCCTTACAGCCTGTTTGCTTGACTGTAGAAATTTCAGCAGGTAATCCAGCGCATGAAGCATACATCTTCATCCAAGGCTCAGAATTAGTAGGGCCACCATTCATACGAATCGTCTTTACATTAGGTGAAATCTCTAAAACCTTATCTTGATTTAAGGTATGAGAGAAAACGATACCCTCATAAATAGCATAGACGATATCATCTATCGTATGATGGGCTTGTAAGCCACAAAGACCTGCATTCATACCTACTTGATAGTTTGAACCATACAAATATGGTAAGAAGAATAAAGAACTTTCAGCTTGCTTCTCAATAGCTGAGGCTACTGCGCTATTGCATTTATCTAAACTTACATTAGTAAGCACGTTATCGCGCCACCAAGTAAGGTTAGAGGCAGAGGTAGGTGATCCTTCATGGACAAAGTACAAACCTGGAATACAGTAATTGCCCCACACATAATTATGATCTTCTTTTAAGGTGATCTTATTGTGAACGGCTGTGGCAATTGACCAGGTACCGGCTGCAGCACTTATTGCAGTATCATCAATAACACCTGAAGATACAGCAGCAGCCACAACATCAAAGAAACCACCAAAGACCGGAGTTCCAGCCTCCAAGCCTAAATCATCTGCAACAGATGGCATGACTTGACCACATTCTTCTGAAGAGTCAACGACCTTAACTACCTTATCCATGCACTCTTCAAGACCAAACATCGCCATAAGCTTAGGGTCATAAGTGCCACTTTGCACATTGTAGAGGTTACTGCCTGAGATATTGGTAATTTCAGCGCCTAACTCACCTGTCATGCGGAAACGAATATAGTCATGAACCATCAAAATGGCATGAATATTATCGTAATTCTCTCTTTCATGAGCTTTAAGCCAAGCTAAGATTGAAACAGGATGGCCTGTCCACATCTGCTGTAATCCATAAGGATAGCTCTTTTGCGCAGTACCATCGGCAAGCCACTTAAGGACTAAATCTACTGAACGGGTATCAGAAGAGTTAATACCCTTACGTACTGGTTTGCCATTTTTATCTACAGCATATAAACCCTTGCCATGGGATGAGAAAGAGACACCTTTAATCTCTTTTTTATCAATTTGAGCTTTAGCCACCGCACCTTTAGTTACTGTGCAAACTGCCTGCCACATCTCATCCATATCGCGCTCGGCAAAGCCAATTTGCTCACTTAAAGATACAGCCTTATGCTCAAAAACTGCTATCTCATCACCCTTACCGTCATAAATACCAGCTTTAATGACGGTACCGCCTAAATCGATACCGAGAAAATAACTCATAAAACAACTCCTTAAATTTAACTTCTTGAAGATTAAGCTTTAAATTAACTACGAGCTTTCTTCTTCTCAGAACCTACATAGATGGCGATAAGAATAATGATGCCTTTAATGACGTTCTGAACATAAGGATTAATGCCAATGAGGTTCAAGCCGTTATTTAAAACACCTAAGAGCAAAGCGCCCATTAAGGTGCCGATGATGGTTCCTTTACCACCATTCATAGCAGCACCACCTAACACTACTGCGGCAATAGCATCAAGCTCGAATGCCACACCAGCATTTGGTTGTCCTGACATTAAACGAGAGGAAATAATCAAACCTGCTAAAGCGGAGGTAAAACCTGAAATGGCGTAAACTAAAAAGAGGATCTTAGAAACCTTAATACCGCTTAAACGTGATGCTTCGTAATTACCACCGGTTGCATAAACATGACGGCCAAATGGGGTACGAGTGAGCACCACATAAGCGATAGCGTATACCAAAATGGTAATTACAATTGGAGTTTCAATTCCAAGCACATTACCACGACCAAAGAAACTAAAAGCGTTATCTAAGCCTGCAATTGGGTAACCACCGGTATAGATTAAGGCTAAGCCTCTTGCTATGGTCATCATAGCTAAGGTTACGATGAAGGCTGGCATCTTGCCGTAGGCAATCATGAAACCATTCAAGCCACCTAAGAAGGTACCTAAAAGAAGGCCTAAAATAATGGCAACTGGCATTGGAATGCCTGAAACCATAAGACCTGCCATGATGGTACCTGAAAGGGCCATCACTGAGCCTACACCCAAATCAATACCACCTGTTAGAATGGCGAAAGTCATACCAACAGCAATAATGGCGTTAATTGAGACTTGACGACCAATATTAGAGAGGTTGTTGTAGGTTAAAAAGCTGTCACTTACCACCGTCATGATGATAAAGACTAGCAAGAAACCAATTAATGGATAGAATACTGGCTGACGTGAAAAACGAGCAAAAGTATCAGCCAAAGCGGATTTTGGAGCGGCGTTATTTGTCATTTTACTTATTTCCTGTCATATAAAGCATAATGGTATTGGAGTTAATATCTTCACCTTCAAGATCTGCCACAATGGCACCTTCACGGAAGACCTCCACACGATCACAAACACCAATAACTTCAGGCAACTCTGATGAAATCATGATGATCGAGATCCCTCTTTGGGTTAACTGACGCATCAGCTCATAAATTTCAGCCTTTGCACCCACGTCAATACCACGAGTTGGCTCATCGAAAATCAAAACTTTGCAATCATTGTTAAGCCAGCGTCCAATAACTACCTTTTGCTGATTACCACCACTTAAATTACCTACAGTAGTGTTTTCAGATGGAGTTTTAACGCGTACTTTCTTGACAATATCCTTAACCGTAGCCGTTTCCATGGCATCTGAGATAAAGAACTTATTCTTAAGCCACTTTGAATAATTATTCATGCTGATATTGTTCTTTACCGAGAAAGACAGAATAAGACCTTCAGCTTTTCTATCTTCAGGTAAAATGCCAATACCTTTTGCCAAAGATTCATCAGGGGATTTTAGTTTTTCTTCTTTACCGTCTAAAATGACAGTCTTGCTATAGCAAGGATCAGCACCAATTAAGGCTCTTGCTAACTCTGTACGACCTGAACCTACTAAGCCTGCAAATCCTAAAATCTCACCTTTGTAAAGTTTGAAACTATTAGGATGGAAATCTTTAGTACGCTTTAAATCTTTAACCTCAAGCACCACCTCATCATGAGGCACTTTTTCAGGCTTTTTAGGATAAGTATTCTCAACTTTACGACCAACCATCATTTCAACTAGCTGATCTACGTTAGAATCCTTAACTGGCATGGTACCGATATACTGACCGTCACGTAATACAGAAATCGTATCGCAAATCTGATAGATCTCCTCTAAGTGGTGGGAGATGAAGAACATTCCTACACCATTAGCTTTAAGATCACGCATGATGTTAAATAAACGATCGGCCTCACGAGGAGTTAAAGTAGCAGTAGGCTCGTCAAGTACTAAGATCTCTGCATTTAAAGATAAAGCTTTAACAATCTCAACGAACTGTTGTTCTGCAACGCTAAGTTCATTTACTGGGCAGTCAATATTAATTTTAATGTTGAGCTTTTCTAAAATCTTTAAGGTCTCTTCTTTCATCTTGTTAAAATCAATAAGACCTAAGCCATTTTTTGGCTCACGATTTAAGAAAATATTCTCATAAGCATTTAAATATGGAATAAGAGAAAACTCTTGGAAGATAATGCCAATACCAGCTTCAATGGCGTCTTTATAGCCATCAAACTTAACTTCCTTTTCCTTAACAAAGATTTTCCCTTCATCATTTGAGTAAATGCCACATAAAATTTTCATTAATGTGGATTTACCAGCACCGTTTTCACCTAACAGAGCATGGATCTCGCCAGGCTCTAAACTTAGGGAAATATTATCAAGTGCTTTAACTCCAGGGAAAGATTTGCTTATCCCTTGTAGCTCTAGAAGCTTTCCCATTGTGACTCCTTGTTTGATAAACTCTCCGCATAAAGCGGAGAGCATAAATCGTTTTTCCTAATTTTTTTAATAATCAAATTAAGGAATTACCAGGAGAATCCAGCTGCATTGTCCTTGGTAATTAAGGTTACATCAATCGGGATTTCCTTAGGTACATTAGCACCCCAGAACTTAGCTAAAGCGATACCAATACCGACTCTAACTTGATCTCTTGGGTACTGAGCTGAAGTTGCGATAAATGGAGTATTGCCCTTTTGAATCTCAGCTACAGCTTGTGGGTTACCATCAACAGATACTAACTTCACATCGCGGCCTGAAGATTGAATGGCAGATAATGCACCCATTGCACCTTCGTCGTTTACAGAGAATAAGCCTTTTAAGTTTTGTGCTGATTGAAGAATATTCTCAGTTACATTCATAGCAATTGCACGGTCTTGTTGGCCATTTTGAGTAGTTACGACCTTGATATCTGGATACTCTTTTAATGCATCATTGCAACCACGGACACGCTCAAGGATAGGTACTACAGGAATACCATCCAAAATTGCAACATCACCCTTACCACCTAAGGTATCAGCTAAGAACTTGCAAGCCATGAAACCTGCATCATAGTTCTTAGAACCTACGAATGAGTCTAATGGGCCTTCAGCTTGAGCATCAACAGCGACGGTCACCACACCTGCCTCGTGAGCATCAATTACTGCAGATTGAATACCAACAGAGTCAGTTGGGTTAATGAGGAGGATGTCGATATCTCTTTGTAACATATCCTCAACGTCACTTATTTGCTTTGAAATATCGTGACGAGCATCGGTAACTACAACTTCAGCTCCAATTGAAGCACAAGCCTCTTCTAAAGCCTCTTGCATAGTTACGAAATATGGATTGTTCATCTCTTGGAAGGACATACCAATCTTAAGCTTTCCATCATCAGCTGCATTGGCAGAAACGGCAATAGCTAAACCAGTGGCAACAGCTAACAAGGACTTTGCAAACTTCATAAGCGTAGAACTCCTTACATTTCATCCTAAACGAAAAAGACTGCTAAACCGATCTTAAATGACAACGTTGTCATATAAAGTTACAGTAAAGCTGTCATTTTTAAATTTAGTGATTTTTTGCATTATTTTTTATGATCAATGCCACATTTTTGGCATTTCTATGCGGTTTATTTATTTTTATGTGACAGAGCCCAAAAAATTTTACTCTTTTTTAAAAAGAGATCTTAAAGAAAACAAAGCCCTCTCTTATCCACAAAAATCATTTATATATCATTACGATATATAAAAGCGACGATAGATAAATATTAAATCAAGTATACAATGTTAACGTTATCTTTAATCAAACTGTCTTAAACACTCTTTTACCCATTAGTTTACGCAAATATTTTGCGAAAAGCTCTAAAAATATCGCAAAAGTTTATGAATTTTAAAGTTCTCAATTTAAAACTACGAAATTGAACAATTTTATAATAAAAATCAATAATATTTTAAATAAAATTATTCAAATATCATCACTTAAAAAGTGCTGATTTTGTTCCCTTTATACTAGGTTAAAATGATACTATATGTTAACATTACAAACGGTTGCGATAAACTTTATTCAAAACTTAAAGGAAAAGCGCTCTTTATTAAATCTAAGTTACATTTATGCTTAAATGAAATATAAATTTTAGTTTTGTTCATGTAATTTAGAAAATTATATCTTCTAAAAATTGATTTTAAATTAATGAGGTTTAACGCTTATGACAGCAAACTCTCATACAAATTCTGAATCTAAAAAGGTTACCTTGTCTGATGTTGCCAAAGAGGCTAAGGTATCTCCAATCACGGTCTCACGAGCCTTCTCCTCGCCAGATCTTGTCAAGCCTCAAACCCGAGATTTAATTTTCAAAGTAGCAGCAAAACTTAATTACAGTCCTAATGCTTTTGCCAGAAACCTTAAAACTAATTCAAGTCCCATCATAGGTGTCGTCACAGACAGTACTTACAACCCAGTTTATGCCCAAGTCGTAAAAACATTGTATGAAGAGGCTGACAAATTAGGCTACATCATCATTATGTTTGAAACTGCAGGAAATTCTGAACGAGAACGTAAAGCAATGGAAACTTTATTTAGTTACAAAGTTGCAGGTATTGTCCTATCAGTGGTTAACGATTCTGAAAATTATCATCCAGAGTATATTCAAAAAGCTCGCTATAATAATATTCCTCTAGTATTACTTGATAGAGATATTAAAACTGAAACTCTACCTGGCGTATTTTTAAATAATTTTGAAATCGGCACTAAAGCAGGTCTTTATCTTTCTGAGGAAACAGATAAAAAAATCCTCGTTATAGGTGGACCTCAAGATTCACAAATTACCATTGAGAGAATAGCTGGAATTAAAGAATCTTTAGCTCATAATAACATCACCTGCGATACTATTTATGCCAACTACAACTATGATAAAGCACGTAAAATTATCCTAGAATATCTTGAAAATCAAAGCAAACTTCCAGATATTATCGTAGGTATTAACGGACCTATCTCACTTGCTGCCATTGGCGTGTGTCGAAATTTACATATCCGAGATATTTTATTCTTCTCAATTGATGCCGTGCCTTATGCTAAAGACTTCGGTTACAACGTACCTTGTATTTACTCCGATCCTACAGAGTGGGGACTTCGCGTCTCAGAGTTGCTATTTAAACTTATTGAGCATGAAAATTCTCCTCGCTTCTTTGATCGGATCTTTATCTATGGCAAGCTAGTAGCCTAAACCTAAGCTAAATTTGATTTCGTTATCATTTTTATCTTTAAGATACTGATTGCCTAAAGCTTATAAAAAGCATTTGCTTAAACACAGCATTAGAAAAACTTTTTTAATTCAACAAGCTATCTGAATTAACTTCTTAATTTTTATCAAAATTTTTCTTAAAAGCCACCTTATCTTTAATCAAATAAACTTTGATATTGATCAAAAAATAGCAGTTTAAATTTAAAATTAAACCAATTTGCTAGCAAGATCACGTATTTTCATACCCGTTATAACCATAATGACAACGTTATCATTAATTGTCAGCGAACTTTGTTCGTATTTTAAATAAACATGAGGGCAGTAAAAGATGTCAGATATTCCAGCAAAGATGAAAGCGTTAGTTAACCACGGTCCACACGACTATCGCCTTGAAATGATTGATACCCCAATGCCAGGTCCAAATGAGATTTTAATCAAGGTTGGTGCTTGCGGTATTTGTGCAGGTGATATTAAGTGCGAAGCTGGCGCTAAGATGTTCTGGGGCCCAAATCCATGGGTTAAGACTCCAGTTGTACCAGGCCACGAGTTCTTTGGTACTGTAGTTGCCTTAGGTGAAGGTGCTGAAGAGTACTTTGACGTTCACATGGGTGAGCGCATTTTAGCCGAGCAAATCCTTCCTTGTGGCAAGTGCAAATTCTGCCGCTCAGGTAAATATTGGATGTGCCAACCACACGATATGTACGGCTATCAAGGCAAGATTGCCGATGGTGGTATGGCAGAGTACATGCTCTTCCACAAGAACTCCGTAATCCACAAGATCCCAGATGAACTCTCTTTAGAAGATGCCGCTGTTATTGAGCCTATGGCCTGCTCCATGCACACCACCGAGCGTGCTAACATTCAATTTGAGGATGTTGTAGTTCTTGCAGGTGCAGGTACCTTAGGCTTAGGTATTGTTCAAGCTGCTGCCTTAAAGCATCCAAAGAAGTTAGTCGTTCTTGATACTATCGACCACCGTTTAGAGCTTGCCAAGAAGTTTGGTGCTGATATTGTTATCAATCCTAAGAAAGAAGATGCCTTAAAGAAGGTTCTTGAATTAACTGATGGCTATGGTTGCGATGTTTACATTGAAGCTACCGGTCACCCATCAGGAGCCACTCAAGGTCTTGAAATGACCCGCAAGCTTGGTCGTTTCGTTGAAATGAGTGTCTTTGGTTCTGATGTAACTGCCGATTGGTCAATTATCGGCGATCGTAAGGAGCTTGATATTTTAGGTGCTCACTTAGGACCTTACTGCTATGACACCGTCATTAACCTCTTACAACGTAAGTTAATGACCTCAGAGGGTATCGTCACCCACACCTATGGTTTAGATGATTGGAAGGAAGCTTTCGAGGTTGCCCACAGCACTGCTGCTGTTAAGGTAATCTTAAAGCCTTAATTTCAAGTACTCCTTATCATGAAGAGGGAGGATTTATCCTCCCTTATTGGCTTGTTTCCTATTTGCTCGTGGAGCGTTATTCATGCCAAAACTTAAATCCCTAAGCTTAGCTTTAGTTGCCTCATTAGTTTCTCTATCTGTATCCACAGCTGAAGCTGCACCATCTAATTTACAAGTTTTTTATTACAATCAAAGCGATCCTTTCATCGCCAACTTCAACCAAGATTTACTTGAACAAGCAAAGCTTAATAATGTCAATGTTAAAAGTTACGATGCTACCGACGATGCCTTCAAGCA
Source organism: uncultured Succinivibrionaceae bacterium (assembly GCA_944389835.1). GTDB lineage: Bacteria > Pseudomonadota > Gammaproteobacteria > Enterobacterales > Succinivibrionaceae > Avisuccinivibrio_A. The sequence goes on along the minus strand of CALXNU010000018.1, from coordinate 22,072 downwards.
AAGCGAGCAAATAGATCTTGTTTTAAGTAAGAAAAATAACAATGATCCGTTACTTTTAAACTTAGTTGATACAAGCTACGCTAAGACCATTGCTCAAAACTTAAGAGAGAGCAATAGTGCACCAATTATTTTCTTCAATCGTGCCGTTGACCCACAAGTTATTAAATCTAATGCCACCCTTTGGTATATAGGTGCTGATGCCTTCTCCTCTGGTATTTATCAAACTGAAATCTTAATTGATTATCTAAAATCCCATCAAGGTTCTGATAGAAATCAAAATGGTGTCTATGATTTAGTTCTCCTTAAAGGTGAGGCAAATCATACTGATGCAATTGAAAGAACTCAGGCTACCTTCGATTCATTAAATGAAAGTGGCTTAGATTACAAAGTTGATTTTACCGCCAACGCAAACTGGGACTTCCAAAAAGCCTTCGATAGCATGGACAGAGCTATAAGCAAACTTACCATCAATAACATTGATGCTGTAATTTGCAACAATGATGCTATGGCCTTAGGTGCCATTATGGCTTTAAATCAATACGGCTATAACTTAAAAGATGGTGATGCCAAAAAATTTATTCCAGTAGTAGGCATTGATGCAATCCCTGATGCACTTGAAGCTATTCGTGACGGACGTATGTTAGGAACAGTGTGCAACGATAGCGAGCGCATGAGCCAAATTGCTTTACAAATTATTAACCTAAATACCCGTGATGAGAACTTGGTATCTAAGACTATTGGACTGCCAGTTAAAGATCATCAAATCATAGTTCCTTATTTGAAGGTGCAAACCAAAGCAAGATAAAAAGACTTAAATTTTAACCTTTTGATAATCAAACAAATTCCCTTTTGAAAAAAAGGGAGGGGGAGATTTTTTATGCCTTCAAAACGTATTCACCCTTTAGGGATCTATGAAAAAGCCTTACCAAATGACTTTAGCTTTGAACAAAAATTTAAAGCAGCCAAAGAGGCAGGCTTTGATTTTCTTGAGATTTCTGTCGATGAGTCAGACAGTAAACTTGAAAGACTTAACTGGACTAAAAAAGAGCGTCTTGATTTTGTAAAACTCAAACAAGATTTAGATTTTACCGTACCTACGATGTGTCTTTCAGGCCATCGCAAATATCCATTTGGCAGTCATGACGCAAAAACTCGTCAAAGAGCCTATGACATCATGAAAAAAGGCATAGATTTAGCTGTTGATATTGGTGTTAGAACCATTCAGCTTGCAGGTTATGATGTCTACTATGAAGAGCAAGATGAAAGCACTTTAGAAAATTATACTGAAGGTATGCGTTGGGCTGTTGAATATGCAGCAGGTGCCCAAGTAATGCTGGCTACGGAAATTATGGACACCCCATTTATGAGCTCTATTACTAAATGGAAAAAATGGGATGAACTCTATAAATCACCTTGGTTCTCTGTCTATCCTGATGTTGGTAATCTAACCGCCTGGGGCAATGATGTCTGCCATGAACTTGAAATTGGTATTGATAAAATTGCGGCGATCCACCTTAAAGAAACCCTTCCTGTAACTGATACCTTTAAAGGACAATTTAGAGATCTGCAATTTGGCCAAGGTACCGTACAGTTTGTTGAGATCTTCAAAAAACTTAAAGAATTAAATTATCGTGGCACTTTCTTAATTGAAATGTGGGGAGATAAAGTAGCCAATCCTCTTGAATGTATCGTAAATGCTCGCAAGTACATTGAAGATAAGATGGCTCAAGCTCAATTTACACCTTAAGTTTAAAACACATCCTATCATAGTAATACCCTATGTATGGCTTCCGTCTGCTGCCTTTGGTAGCAGACGTTTTAATTTAGGCACACTGAGTTTCTTTTGCAATATCAATGTAATCTTTAGCTTTAGAGATTTTAAATAGATCTTCAACCGATAAGCGGATCGCACTATTTGAGCTTCCACAGGCAGGATAAACATAATCAAAACGCTTAAGCGATGAATCAAGCCACACCTCAACGCCCTCATTAATGCCAAAAGGGCAAACCCCACCTATCGCATGACCTACTAAATCTTCAACCACTTCAGGTTTAAGCATCTTAGCTTTCTTGTGAAAATGCTCTTTAAACTTGTGATTATCAATCTTCGTATCACCTGCGGCAACAATTAAAATCGGACCATACTCGCCTTCAAAAGATAAGGTCTTAGCAATTCTACAAGGCTCACAATGTAAAGCCCTTGCAGCTAAATCAACAGTTGCAGATGACTCATCAAATACCATAATGTCATGATCTAAATTAAATTGTTTTAAATACTCACGAGCCTTTTCCAAAGACATAATAAGCACCTCTAAAAATACAAACTGCGCCTAAATAAGCGCAGTTTACAACATTTAAAGCTACTTTAACTAAATTAATAGGATGACATAGTTAAAAGCTCTTCATATTCTGTTTGAAGCTTCTCCAACTGTGCCTGCTTTTCTAAAATAGATGCAGAAGCTGGGGTATTTTGCATAGTAGAAACTTGAGATTCAATTTGAGAAAGCTTGTTTTCAAGTTCCTGACTTAATTGATTTTTGGAAGCCAAAGAAGATCTTAGATCGCTTAATTGCCCCTCAATTTGATTAAGCTGAGCTTGTCTTTGCGCCATAGAACCTTCAACTAAAACAATCTCACTATTAATAGAGGCATGAAGTGCTCTTAAACGCTCATTTTCAGTCTCAAGCGCCTTAAGATCCTGCTCTTTAGTATCCACACGCTCTGCATAAGAACCAGAAACCGTGCAACCGATTTTATTAAAAAAGCCTGGATCACTTGATGGATCACATTGCTCAGCAGTCATCGTACAACCTGCTAAAAATAAAGCAGGTACTAAAAATAACAATCTTTTCACTTTCATCTCCTAAATCTTAAGCAGCTCCGCCTTCTGCATGAATACCATTGCGGATATCAGCATAGGCTAAAGCAGATTGTTGAGCCTCTTTAATTGCTACCTCAAGATCTGCAATTTGCTTATCAAGAGCGGCTAAAGCCTTCTTATCCGCAGCGCTTAAACTTTCCTTTCCACCTTTTTGATTGGTTAAAAGCTCATCACGAGTTTGGTTATAAGTCTTAAGTCTTTCTTGAGCGACCTTAATAGATTCATTTAAGAACTTAATATTACTATCCATTTGGGTAGCTTTAATATGCATGTCATCTGCAGTAATCGTGCCTTTAGTTAAATCCTTTTCCATTTGAGCTAAAGCTGCTTTATCTCTTGCCAATAAATCAGTTGCACTCTTATTTAAAGACGCAAGCTTCTCATTATCCTTCTTAACTAAAGAAGACATGTGATTTAACTGTGCTTCTTTAGTTTTGTAATTTACTCTTAACTCATCTAAAAGATAATTACCGCCCATAAATAAGCCGCAGCCTACTGGCACTGCAATTGCAGCACAAGTTAACATATCCTTAGCATTACCGCCACGAATGATACAAGCTAAAGCGCCCGCTCCCGCACCTACTGCACAAGCAGTCCAACCAGACTCTGAGAAGAAATTTGCCTCATCTTTAGTTAAAGAAGGATCTGCATCTGAATAATCATAATCATCTCCAGATCCTGAAGTACTTGCACAACCAGTTAAAGCTAAAGCCACAGATGTAGCAATAACTGTTAAAAACTTAAAACTCATAAACTCTCCACTTTAATATTTATTGAAAATCCCAAAATAAAATCCTAAGTACTAAACTTAAGTTTAGTTTTCATACATCCTTACTCTAAAAGGCTTCTGCCCTTCATATTCTGCATGACATACCGTCTTGCCTTGCTCATTATTCGTACACTTAATCTTAGGTAACACATAAGAGCTTTGATCTGGGCATAAAGCTGAAGCTTGAGAGATGATCTCAAGATTGCCATTTATAATCTTTGGATTTGCTTGAGTGACACAGCGCGAACCGTCTTGTCTTTGCACAACAAGCTCTCCTTTTTGACCATCAAAACGATACGAAAGATTTAATGGTCTTCCGGTAGTACTGTCCATCATTCCAGAGCGAGTTTGCCACTGACCTTTTAGAACTTGTACATTTCCTTGCTGTAAATCAGCATTTGAGAGCTGTAAAGCTACAGGCTCAACATTACTTGTAAGATTTGGAACTTGGCCTTGATTGAGTTCAGGTGGAGTTGTAGCTTGACCTACGACTCCTTCATTTGAAGTCACCACCTCTTGTACATTAGAAGTATTTACCCCTTCTGCTACCTCCGAAGTATTAGGGCGCACTATTTCAAGCATAGGGATTTCATCTTCTTTAATTTGCCCTAAGGTCTCATCTGGTACTTGAAGGTTGGCATTAAGCTCTTCTTCATTAAGATTGACATTTGGAAGATTAACCTCCGGTTCATTGGTATTAATCACCTCTCTTTCAACATTGACATCAGGGAGATTTACATTAGGTAAGTTCACATTAATATTGCCCCCGTCAACATTAACGTTAGGTAAATTAACATCTGGCAAGTTTGCATTAAGACTACCATCAACGTTCACGTCAGGTAAATTAACATCTGGTAAATCTACATCTGGAAGATCTGCCTTTGGTAAATCAACATCTGGCAGATCTACATCTGGTAAAGAAATATTTTCATCAGGTACATCAGGCCCACTTAATTCAGGCAAGGTGGGCTCTGGGAATGACAGATCAGAACTACAGCCTCTAAAGAGGAAAAAGGCTAAAGCCAATAGTGCTAAAAGCAACAATAAAGGTAACAGCCACTTTAAAAAGCCAAAGCCAAACTTTCTTTTATTAGGTTCATCATCCTGTGGAGGAATTGCACTAGCACCAGCAGCAGCGGCGGCGGCAGCTTTTGGCGCTTGGGCACTAAAAGAGGCGCTTGGTTCTTTTAAAATTGCAAAAGGACTGTTTTGCGTATTCTGTCCTGGCCTTAGAAAGCCCCAGAAAGTAATTACTGGTATGCCATCTACAATATAAACATACTCAGCCCCTGGGAAATGTACCGCAGGTAAGTTTTCTGTAGCATGAACGCCGGTTAAAAAGTGAGCAAAAAGACGAGCATCTCCCGTTAAGCTTAAACCTAAAAGCTCCTGCCCTGTTCTATCTAAAGCCTCTTCAAATTCATCTAAAATCTTTTGTGCCGCACTTTTCTCTTGTGGGCTTGCAGTCTGCCAAGAGACAATACGATATTCACCATCTTGAGAGCTTGGAGCAAATGGTACATACCAATCTACATGAGAAAAATCTCCATTAAATTTAGGTTTGGCCAAATGGCGTGAATACTTAGTACCTAAAGTTGGAGTTCTTTCAATCGCATCAATAAAACTCTCGGCACTCATATAAACTGGAACGCCATCAAGACCTATGGGTACAAAATTTGCGATATCTCCACCAACTAACTGTGCATTATGCATAACTATTCCTCACAAACCTCATTTAAAGGAGCGCCTGCTGCCTTTAAACTTTCTGAAAACTCAAGGGCAGTACGCGGTGTATATACCTTACCTTGCGTGATTTGCGCTACACAACGTAATTTATTTGCGTCTTTGCCAATTAAAACCACATTAATTTTAAAGTTAGGCAATTTACTGTGAATATCTCGTGCCACATCACAGACATCAGGTCCATGAAGCCCCGCACAAGTATCAAGGCCATCTGAAAGTAAAATACCAAGGCTCTCACCTTTAGTACTTGCAAGCTCTGCCATCGCATAAAGACCACTTATCAAAGCTGTACCATTACCTTTAGGCCCCACATTTAAAATATTACCAATTAAAGCATGTCTTTCATCACCACTAAAGAAGCCGCGCTTTAAAGCAGTTGGGCATCTGTTAATTTCAACTAAACCTACCGAAACATTTTTATCTAAAAGTTTCACGGTCTCTACCGCAGAATTTTGCGCCGCCTCAAGTCGACTTAATCTTCCCATATCACTTCTGACATCCACGGTTCTCATCGAGGCTGAGCCATCTATAGCCATAATTAAACCTGGTAATTTTTGCTCCTTTATTAAAGTTGAGCACTTAGGAAGCTTCTTTTGAGGCTTATTTTGAGCTTTGCTCTCTTTAGGCTTTGAAGGCTTGTCAGGAGCTTCAGCTTTACTCTCAGGTGCAGGAGTCTTAGCCTCTTGAACTTTAGCTAAAGCCTCTTGTTCTGCTTTTTGAGCCTCTAAAAGAGCATCTTGATTATTAGAAGGTGCGGCAATGACCGGTACGGCAATTTGCTCTTCTTGAGCTTCAATGACCGGCACCATCACCTGTGCCTCTTCCTCCTCAAGAGGTGGCTTTATAACCGGCACGGCAATTTGAGCTTCCTCTTCAAGATCTCCCGCACCTTCTACAAGATCACCTGGGATCTCACCTTCAAGATTGCCTGCTTTCTCTATAGGATCGCCTGAAATCTCTCCTTCAAACTCTGCCTTTTTCTCACCTAAAGGTTCTCCTTTATCTAAAGTAGCAGTTAAATCTGCTCCCTTTCCTGGAAGCGCATCAGCCTTTACATTTAAATTTTCAGGATCTTCACTTCCCTCTTGATTAGGCTTAGAAGATGTAGTGCCTTGCTCTAAAGCTTGTTCTTGCTTGTCCCCTAAAGTCTTAGGATCTTGGCTCTTGTCTTGATTGGAAACAAAATACCATAAAGCAAAAAGCCCTAAAGCCGCGATTACTGGCAATAACCACAACCACCATCTAGACTTATGAGAAGGTGCACTAGCATTTTCAAGTCGTTTTGCTATTTGCGCTTGCTCTTCAATAGTCTCATAGGGGATTAAGACTACATTACCCCCAACTTTTACATAATGTTGCCCATAATCTAAGAAGTAACAAGCATCCTCAGCACATTGCGAGCTAATTTTCCCTTCATGAGCTAAATTATTAATAAGATCTTTTAAATAAGTAACTTTATCTTCGGCAAAGCCTGTAGCAACAGGGCTTATCCAACCTTCAAGTTGGGTGTTGTAATCAAAGAACTCCTCACCAAGATCAGGTACTGCAAAAATTGAACTTAAACTTGAGTCTAATAAAGTTAAATTAGATCTTAAAATACTAAGTTCACTTGCAAAGCGCAAAGAGCGAGCTGAGAGTTTAGCTCTTTCAATTCTAAATAATCTTTGCATAAGTTATTTACCCGATAATTTATCATGTAAAGCAAAACACTTATCGGTATAGTATTGTCTTAATTTATTTAAATCCTCTCCTTTGTGTTTTGAGGTATAGGTTAAATGATCGATAAAAAGCTCAATATATTGAGGTAAAGCCGACTCACCCTTACCTAGGGCAAGCTTTGCGTTTCCTTCTTGATCTTCAATATTATCTAAAGAGTAATTATTTAGAAGATCAGTTAAATGATCACTGTAATAAGAAACAAAGAAAGCAAGTGAGGCTTCAGTATCTTTTAATTGCTCCTCACGTTTTGGTAAGGTGGCTTTTAAAATCTTATTATCAGGATTAGCTTTTACTTGCTTTTTTAAGTTTTCCAAAACAAAGTTAGCGGTATCTACACGATTCCTATCGGTTGCAATGTTAGAGCATAAAAAGCCACCTAAACGCAAACCTGTAACAATAGCGCTGTCTCTTTGACGATCTCGCTGATCGTTTGCCTCAAGCATATCTTTGCGCAAACGACTTAAAGACTCAGTTAGATTTTCATTTTTAGTCTTTAAATCTTGATTTTCAGACTTTGACTCCTCAATAATCTTATCTAATTGAGAGATGGTATTTAAAGCGGTCTTATCTGCGCCTTTTTCTTGATTGTCATAACCTAAGCTTGCAACTTCTTTATTTAAAGTCTCCACATCAGATCTTTCAAGCATTACAGGTACACTTAAGACTAAGCGAAAACCCATATCATCGGCTACTAACTCTTTACCACCTTGATAAAAAGGCTTTTCGGTACGCAAAGCACTATTCATATTTTCAGCTAATGTTCTAAAAGAGCCACCACGAACTACAAAGCCACCTGCTTGTCCGTGAAGACGGCCTAATCTTGTAGCATAAAAGCCATCTTGCATCATCTCTTGGACATTGCCTAAAAGATCATAAATTCCCAAAGGATTAGGTTTAAGTTTACCTACTTGATTTACTCTGCCACCTGAGGATTGAGGACTTTGATACCAGGCATAATCTTTAAGAGCGCCTTCAGTGAAAAAGACCGGGGCTGCAAATTGCGAGGAGCTTACGGCACGACCACCACGGACTGCAAATTCAAACTCACTGTCAGTTGGAAGTCTTGCAAAGGCTTTAGTCTTGCCACTTACCGGTGTTTCATTGTTTTTGGCTAAAAACAGTGAATAAGCGCGAGCGGCATTCATCGCATCAAACCAAGAAATTTTAGTTTTAGGCAAACGCATCTTAGCCCCAGGCTTTGCTGTTGAACATTTATCCTTCATCAACGCGTTATACTGTAACTCATTGACTTCATATTTGCCTATTAAATAATAAAAACCTTCCTTATCATGGAATGATCCTTGAATATAGCGATCATTTAATGATTCTGAGACTTGATTTTTAGTATTACTAAGTCCACCTTCAAATTTCTGATCATCCATGCGCATCTTTGAATCATTGGTATAGACCTTGCGAAAGACCATTTTTAAATCACAAGGCATCGGCACAATGACATCATCTTTATCAGGATTTGGATTATAAAAAGCACTTAAATCTTGAGCACTAACGGTAGCTGACAAAGCAATTGAGCAGAAAGCTAAAAGTCCTAATTGATATAACTTACGCATTGCATTAACCCTCACGTAAAATATCAGAAATTTGCGCTTTTCTAAAAGCAAACTTAGTACACGATAAAGAAATCACACTAACTCCCAATAAAGTAGCTAGTGCAAAAATTCCCCAAGCTTCAAAAGTTAAAAAGGATAGATTCCTCTGTCCTAAAGCCTCTTTGAAAATCTCATTAAAAATAGCAGAACCTAATAAACAAAGGGCACCTGCCAACAAAAACCCACCTAAGGCTAATATTACATTCTCAAATAACACTAATAAATGAAGAGAAAAACCCTCAAGTCCCATCACTCTTAACATTGCAAAAGAACGCTCTTTTCTTGCTAAAGAGGAAATAGTAAGACCTATAAAGCAGAGCACTCCACCTAAGATGGTTACCGTTGCAATTACTTTAAAAATAGTATCTAAAACTGAAGTAATGGCTTTAACTTCTTGAATTTGAGCTAATTTTGAATTAATCCTATAATCTTTATCTAATTTTTTCACCAAAGGCTCAACACTATAAATATCTTTAGCATAGAGTCTTACCTTTGCATAAACCGTGCGCTTATCATTAAGCTTAGAACCATCTGAAAAGATTAAAGGCTCAAAACCATCACGATAATCTTCCATAAAAGTTACAGTATTTAATGTAACTAACATTCTATCTTGAGAAATTAAATGATTTGGAATGACCCCCTGCACGATAAATTTGGCGATGCCATTTTGATTTTTCCCATTTAAAACTCGTCTTACAATAAGTTTTATCTCTTGACCTGCTTTTACTTCAAGCTTATCTGCTAAGGATTCTGATAAATAAATTTCTTGATCGCTTTTTAAATCTTCTAAGTAAGCGGCTTTTAAAATTGGATCATCTTTTGCACTTGGTACGGCACTTACAAAGCGGGCAATTTTTCTTGCCGCTTGCACATCACAGGTCACATCTAAAGAGCGTGTTAAGGGCACTACAAAGCCTACATGAGGATCTTCTTCTAAAGACTTAATAAAAGTTTTATCTAAACGATAATTAGCCCCAAAGGTAATCTCAAGATTGGTAGGATTTAAAACTAAATTTTGCTCAAGCTCATTTAAAACGCCAGTTCTTAAAGAGAACAGTAATAACAAAGGCGCTAAGATAGAAGCCACGGTGGCAATCAAACACAAACTTAAAAGTTTTTCAAACCAAAGATCTTTTAAAGCTAAAGAGAACAACATCTTTAAAGTCCTCTATCTATAAAAATGCTGTCATTATTTACACTTAACTCTTGTGACCAAGAAATAACATGTGAAAAAGACTTAGCATTATTCACATCGTGAGTTACGACCAAACTATAGCAATTTAATTCCTCAGTAATATTTTTAATCAACTCAAACATTTCATGAGCATTTTTAGGATCTAAAGCCGCCGTTGGTTCATCAATTAAAATTAAATTTGGCATAGCGGCCACAGCACGACAAAACGCCGCTCTTTGTCTTTCTCCTATAGATAATGCTTTAGGATAGCGCTTTAACTTGCTCTCTATAGATAAAATATGGGCAACTTTTGCAACTCTTTGCCGACACTTCTCAAAAAGCTCATCGCCTTTTTTTACTTTAAGGGCTAAAGAGATTTGCAAATTAATATTATCGTCTATGGTTAAAAAAGGGATTAAACCTCCGATTTGGGGCATAAAACCTATTTCTTTTTGGCGAAAGTCTTTTTTACCCTCCGCACTTAATAAACTTAACTCCCGCCCGCTTAAGTTATAACTTTTAAAACTTGCTTTAAAGGTTAAAAAGCCTAAACATTCTAAGATAGTCGATTTACCAGAACCTGAGGCCCCTAAAAGGACCGCAGGCTCTCCAGGCTTTAAAATAAGTTTCGGGAGCCTTACAGTTAAGGCTCCATCATAACTTAAAGCTAAATCTTCAACTCTAAGTTCATTATCCATTTTTAAGGTAAAGCCTCTAATGGAACAGGATACACAGCCTCAGACTTATCGGCCCCTTCTACTAAATCAATCCAACGATCTACATCATCGTTATAGACTTGATAGTAGCGAAGCTTTGACTCTAAAGAGCGAATTAAAGCATCCTGCTCTTGTGGAGCCATTGCAGCCCAAGCGGCCTCATCAATATTAGCAATCTCACTTTTATAAGGGAGATCGTCTAAGTACTCACCTAAAAGGCCCGATTCTGCAATCTTAAAGCTTTGATCTTCAGAAAGTCTTGAAGGATCACGACCTAAGGAGGCGGCAAGTGATCTTATGTTTTGGAACATCTCATAAGGTGAGAGCATACCCTCATTGGCAGCCTCCATAACTCCTGAGACCACATCCTTTAAATCGCTTAATTGCGCTTTAGTTAAAAGCACCACTGGAGTTGAGGTAGGTTTCTCATGATAGACCAAATCACGATCTGCAACATAACCTTCTAAGAAAGTTGGTGTCTTAGTACCGGTAACGGTACCTAAGTAGCGCAATTGCATCGCAAGGCCTAACTTTTTAGTATCCTCTTCTAAGCTTGAAGCTTGATTTTGTGGTGTTGCAGTAGGAGCTGGGGTGGCAGCAGCTGAGCCTGCGGCAATCTTACCTTCTGAAGAGAGTCTTACCTGTGAAGCAATTGAGGCTGCAAGCTCATCAATTCTTTGGCCAAACTCATTTACGTCACCTGCATTTACTGGATAGTAAAGAGGCTTTTGTAAGACTTGATTAAAGGTCAAATCCTCATACTGAGTCTTTGCTTTATCGTGGTTTTGTGATTTCTTACCGGCATTTGTTAGAAGGTGTAAGGCATAAATAGCAGCACCTTGATGCTCAGCCTCAAGTCTTAACTCGCGCGCATCAAGTCCGGTTGTTGAAAGCTTATTACTACCTTCAATGGCACCTGCATCGGTAATTAACACAATATACCTACCGCCAAATTGTGACCAATTAATATCACTTAAAGCGGTATTTAAACCACTGTAGGCATCTTCATCAAACAAGGCACTTGAAACTTTAGCTTGATTTAAATCTTGAACCTTATGGGCAAAATCCTCAGCATTATTTACCTCGCCAGGATTTACATAAAGCTTTGAGGTGTACTCAAGACCTGGTACTGCTTTGGTATTTGATCTAAATGAGACCAAACCAAAGCTTACGCTATCCTCTAAACCTTCTTGCTCTAAGCGCTTGTAGACTGCCTCAATACCTTTTTTAGTCCTATCAATATAAGGTTGCATAGAAATTGAAGAGTCAATTACAAAGACAATAGCCGCTTTAAAAGAGGTAATAGCTGAGGTTTGAGGTTGAGCTTTTTGCGCTTGAGCCTTACTCTTTTGATCTTCAGTAACTGAGGCAATCTTGAGCTCTCTTACATAAAACCCATCATAGAACATATTCTCAGTGCTCTCTAAAATAGGTAATAAGTAAAATTGCTTAGTGTAATCAATATAGGTTTCAGGCTCGGTTGCCACTACCCCTTGAGCCTTACCAGTTTGCTTTAAAGAAGCATAAAGAGGATCAGTTATAGCCTTTGGATCTTCGGCATTTACCACCGCATCTAAGTTGTCGAAGGTATCAAAGATTAAAGTGCGATTACGATCGGCAGGATTAGTAAACAGCAAAGCCATTTGCATCTTCCAGTCAATCGTGCATTTACTATCTAAATAACCTGCAATTTTACCGGTAAGATCGGCACCAACCTTAATAGTACCGGTGGCCTCATCACGACCATAGACGTAATAGCGTGAAAAAGCCGGAATTGCTTTACCATCTTGAGCATCAGCACTTGCTTTTAAAACACAATCTGGGGTGGTGAGCACTCTTTGATATAAAGTCTCTTTGCCTTCCATTAAAAGAGGTTTATCCTCTGCATAAGCAAAAGATGAGGCAAATAAAACACTTAAAGCTAAAACCTTTAAATTAGATTTAATTCTCATGTTATTGACCTCCAGCTAAAGCATCTAAGGCTTGTTTGGCCTTAAGATTGCTAGGATCTGCCTCTAAAGCTTTTTGATACCAATATTTAGCATCCTCTACATTCTTCTTAAAACACTCATGGCTTGAAGAAGAATTAGGATCTAGGTATTGCGCATAATCAAAAGCAAAGCTACCTGAGAGACTTCTGCCCCTGCTTATAAAGATCCTTGCTGCTAAATCACATTTCTTAGCTTCTAAAGCTTGAGTTGTAAAGGTTAACAAAGTCGCATCATTAGGCTTAGTTGCCATGCACTTACTTAAAAGCTCGGAGTCAGCCATGCTTTGATCGATAGTACATGGTACATATGTAACCTCAGCCTCTTGAGAAGCAGGACTTGAAGCTTCCTCTTTAGGCTCTTCTTTGGGTGTTTCTTTTTCTTCTTGAGTTTGCTCTTGAGAAGGAGCAGGTTGTGCACTATCCCCACCTGAGAGTATTCCTAAAGCTAAATATAAGGCAGCAGCAATAAGAGCTAAAGCTATAATGCCCATGACAATATATTTAACAATGCCTCCAGATGATTTATTTGAAGCCTCATTTACCACTGGCTGTTGCGGAGCACTAGTAAAAGGTGGAGGCTCAGGAGCCACTTTTGGCTCCTCCTCTTGTGCTAAAGATGCAGCCTCAGCGGCCTGTTTCATCTCTACACTTTGATACAACTCATCAAACACAGTACATTCTTCAATAACCTCAGAAGTACCACTTGCATCTTTAACTCTTAATCTAAAGATTTTTTGATCACTTAAAATTAAATAATTTATAACCTCAGGGCTTAAAGCAATATTTGCAAGATCACCTACTGCACCTGCAATTTCTACACCATGTAAGGCCACAAAACCTAAGTTGTCTCTTACACCTTTGGTCTGTTTTTTCCAATCCGAAGGAAGATCACCTTGTCCATCAATAAATTGAATAAACAAATCATCCCCATCAAATAAATTTAGAGAACTTTGATTTAATTGCTCTAAAGTTAAAGTTGCAACCCCTACACCTTGTGTAGGGTTTGTGATCCTAGCTAACATAAACTATCCCCAAAAATCTTTAATATGGTGCATAAATCACGATTAGATTCGATGCTTAAAGCTTCCTCATCATTACCATCAGAACCTGCGATAGCATTGATGTTGACCATGGCATAAACTAAAGCACTTAAATAACCACTTAAGAAGTTAAATTCATAACGCCTGGTATGATTATCTAAAAGAGGCACTGGCATTAAATAATCTTCTAAAGCTTTGATGCGCAATAAATCACCTCGCTCTTCACCACCCTCAACTAATTGAGCTTTTAAGCTTTGATTATTCTCCTCATCTTTGACCTTAAAATAAGCTTTAGCTTGAGACTTCTTATCAAGATAACGTAAATCTAAAGTAGATGAGAAATCAGAGAAGAAACGTGAGGCAATTTCCACCTGACTTGGAAGTAAAGCTTCTAAACGGCTGTTGATTTGCTCATCTGCCTTTAAAAGAGCAATCAATCTTTCCTCTAAATTACACTTACTGCTATGAGCAAGTGAACTTACTTCTTTTATAAATTTACTAATTAAAGAGCTAAAAGCTTGTTTGATTTCATCTTCGCTTTTAATTTGTCCATCGTTATAGAAGAAAGAATAATCTTGGGCAGCGTTCTTATCGTATTCAAGATTTCTCTTCTTCTCATTCCAAGCCCTTAATAAAGATTGAGTTAAATACTCAAGCTTTTTACCTGAAGTAAGATCATTTAAATTGGAAAAATAAAGCTGCATCGACTTACTTGCAAAGCGATTCACATTAGAACCTACCGCAAAGTCCTCTTCATAAGCTTTAACAAATTGCTCTTTTGGCACTTCCATTAAAGATCTTAATTTACCAAAGATCCTCGCCACACTATTGCATTGCAATAAGCCTAAAGCTATTTCAAGACCACGCGATTCATACTCTTTAACCGCATTGTCCCCCTCAGGACGAGCATAGGTATCAAGGACATCTTTAACCTTTTTAAGAAGAATACGCAAACGATTAGTACAACGGATCTCTCGATCTTGTGGGCTGTCTTGATACTTACTTACTAAAAGATCAGTTATAAGATTAACGCCACCATCTTTATTTAAGACTTCTTCTACGGCTCGCTTTGGATCTTTAACATGCTTGGCAAATAAAGGATCACTACAAAGCTCTTCTCTAATTTGATTAATCGAGGCTAAATAATCATCTTTAACCCCAAGCTCAACCCCATTTTCCATCCTAAGCCAAGTTGCATTATCAGGTAAGTTTGGCTTTCTTGCGATAAAGAAATTATCAAAAGGCTTGCCTGGCAACCACTCTTTCATCCACCCTTGTGCGGAGATCTTCTCAATAGCATCTTTCATCTCACGTTGAGTATCGGTAGGTTGTCCATTTGCGATAACTTTAAGCTGTCTTGAAAAGATACTATCAAAACGAGTTAATACACAAATTAAAGGAGATCTTCCATTCTTTTTCTCGTATTCTTCACGCTCTTTAGGATCTTTACCAGCATTAAGCTCAATCCAGCCTGTAAGTATACTTACAATTGACGAGACTTCTTGTTGAGCATTAACACCAATACAGAAAAGTAGGACATCAACCTCTTGGCGCTTTGAATATCTATCAAAAAGATAAGCCACTTTTCCACGGCGAATAAACTCTGTACCCTGCTCAATCATGTAACGGGTAGGCTCAACTCCGTCAAAATTCTTCTCATCATTGATAAAATCTTGAAGATTATCGCGACGTCTTTCACGAGCACCTGGGAAGTCTAAAACATCAAAATTCTCAATTGGGCAATTATTAGCAATTGGGAACGTGATCTCCAAACTTACCGCCGCAAAAGTCGCAAACGGTAAATCAACTTTTTTCTTTGCCTCTTCATCTAAACATACTGTTAATTTCTCAGTATCTCCAAAAAGATAGGCTAAAGATGAAATATTGATGATCGTACCGCGCTTTCTTTGCTTTAATACCCCATTATCATCCTCTAAGAAGGCTGCAAGTGGAGCATATACAAAAGACTTACCCTCAAGCTTTACAAGCTCACGGGCAATATTTTCATAAAGTAGCGTAAAGACTTTGCAGTCTTGCCACAAAATAGAAAATAACTTAGCCCTACCCTTAACACTAAGTTTTGGGGCTAAATCACGGGCTTTAAGCCAGAAAGGATGATTAGCATCTAAATTTTTTAACTTACCTGCGCTGTGGCTTTGTGCATAGTCAGCAAGCTCTACCACATCATCTGGACTTACAAAATTAGGGGCACTCTCATCAACAAAAGACGCACAGGATTTTAAATGAGCCTCTAAAATCTCATCTGCAATATCAAATTGAATTTTGTCTTGATCAAGATCATTAAAGAAAGAATTGACCAAAATCATGGCAATCTCAATCTCTTTAAAAACCTTAACTTTAATTGGGAAACCTTTAATCCCAGGATTTTGTTGATGGGTAAAGCGCGTTACAAAGCCGGTGGCTTCCTTATCATTACCTTGAGGGTTAATGTGAGTGATAAAATCAATATCCACCCCATCCCAAGTAGTTGCTAAAACCCCACTCTCACCTGCTGCCATTCTTGAGACTAAATAGCTTTTACCTGCCTGTGAAGCACCAAATACGCCAAGTGTTGTCTTAGCCTCTAAAACTTCAGAGGCAGCTTTAGCCCGAGTAAAAATACGATAGCCTTCAGTTTTAAGTTTATCTTTTTGCTCATTTAAGCTTTTAATGTGAGAAGCTTCAGTCTCAATCCACTTAGTACAGTAAGCTGCGGCCTCAGCGGTTTTCTCATACTTAGATAAATTCTCATTAATCTGCATAACCAATCTCTCCTTTAAGCAATACAACCACTGTCAGACCAATAAAGCGGATTAATAACTGTCTTTAAATTAAAATTAAAGAAATCATTAAATTCAGCTCCATCCACCTCAACGCGCTTAAGTTTAAATTCCACTAACGATGGAAGTTTTTCTTTTAGTTGCTCTTTTAAGTAAGGATAAGGATGTTCGGCAGCACTCTTTATCACTTTAAGCTCAACCTCTAGATCAAAAGATCTTCTATCTTCAAGATAACGTTCAAGACGTTTAAATTTATTCTCTAAATTAGTTAACTGCTCTTGAACATTAGCCTGTACGGCTTCTTTTAATACCACATTTAATTGCCGCTTTGCCTCACGCTTTTTCTCATTCACTAAAGCTTCAAGTTTCTGTGAAATTTCAGGGGCAGCTTGAGCTCGCTTATTGGCAATCTCTTGGGCAATTTCAGCCTCACGCTTTTTACCTCTAAACTTATCAAAAAAGCCTTGCTTGTCATTAGCATGAGCGGACTGCACCTCAGCATCAATGCGAGCAAATACTTCACTTTCAACACTTAAACGCAAAGCATTATCATCTATGGTTTGAGCATTTAAAGCGGCATTAATTTTGGCCTCATAGTCTACTTTTACTTTTGGATCAAGGCTTTCTAAAATCACTTGCGGATCATTAGCCATAAAAAGCGCCCTCGCTTTTTGGATCTTCTTAGCATCTTCAACCCGCTTAATAGCTTCAATACTATATAAAGGTACAGCCTCTAAATTAGGATCGACAAATTGTCTATAACCAATATTTGCCGAAAGCTTAGTCTTAAAACGAGTTTCTCTAAACAAAGTATCAGCATACTCATCATCAATAACAGGTTTTAAATTCAAGAAATTATCTACATTCTTAGGATCTCTATAAAACTCTTCGGCCTTTTGACTTACAATTGCCGCCTCTTGTTCTGAAGCATAAGTGAAAATCACACTATCAAAGGGGATCTTAGCTTCATTATCTAAAATACCAATGTAGTGCATCTGATTGCATGACACATTAGGTTGTGAGCGATACCTAAAATTCGGGAAATTAGTGTGATTTAAACGCAAATGTGAAAGTAGCGCACCCACTGCCGCAGTAGTCTTTGGATCGCCTATATACACGCCATCACTTGAGAATGGATACCAGCTTTCACATTGATAATGATGCATCGCAATGACGCGCTCTGGACTTAAAGGCAAACGCTGTAAGAAGAACTCCCTAACCCCTGGGATCTTAGATGGTCTTCCGGTTAGAAGTAAAACATCGACATCATAAAGGGCTAAGATCTCTGCCATGCGATTTAAAACTTGGCAAATATTAAATTCAACGCCTTCTGCTAAATCGTTATTTAATTTGCCAACATCAATTTCAAATTTAACTTTAAGTAAATCAAAATCAGCAAGGCCTGAATCCTGAACTTTACGATTAAACCACTCAATAACCTCAACTTCAGGCTCTTGCGCAGGAGCAGGTCTTACCACCTTTTCATCTAAAAGTGGATTTTGCTCTGTACCTTTTAGAAAATCATCAAAAGTACCGCTTACTGTGCAAGATACCGTTAAATCTTCTAAATGTTCCATGTGGAACATAATACGTAAAGCTATCGGAATAAATACTTGCTGTACAACCTGTTGCCTTAAAGCTTCCTCTTGTACAGAATCTACATTGTTACCAAGTAAAGAGTTAATGACCTTATTATCTTTAACTACTTGAGATAAAGCTTCAAAAGGACCCTTTTTGATGATCTCCAAAATAATATCATCACCTGCGATCCTAGAGCCATCAGATAAAACTTCATAAGGGATAATATCTCCCTCATGTTCTGCGCAATTTTCAACAAAGGTGTAATCTCTTATCACCAAATCAGTAGTACCACCACCGATATCAATCGTGGCAATACGGGTGGCATCTAAATGCTCACTATCTTTATTTATCTCGTGATCATTAAATCTTGGTCTTAAATGTTTTTGTTCATAATTTTTAACAAATTCATGGCAACGACCACGGAAGATCTTTTGCGTTTCGTTATATAAAAATACTACCTGACCTGCCTCGGCTTCATTCCAATCCATAGAAACTTCAGGCACTGGTGGGTAGATATTGGATTTTTCATCTGCAAAATTAAACTCAGTCCTTGGTGTATCGTCATAGCCTAAGCTCTTCCATAAGATACCTAAAGCCTCATAGACACACGATCTTAAAGACTCTTTTTCAGCTGCTGCCATGGCAGGCGGCACCGTTAAAATAATGGATTTTAACTGTCTTGGTTTGTGAATATCGCGGGAAGTCTTACGTTGCGTAATTGAGTTCATCTGAATTAAAGCTTGTAAGAAGATCTCAAGCAACATAAAAGTCATGGTTGAGCGCCAGGAGAAATTACTGCTTTGACAATAACGATTATTGTCCCCTGCTCTTAGCGCAAATAGAGCATCACCATTGGAGTTAATATAACTTCCAACTGGTAGGGCAAAAGCTCTTTTGTGAATAGTTTTACTTTCTTTTCTTAACTGCTCAGAGTCTATTTGATAACTAAAACTATTAAAGGACCAATTGTTATTGCTCTCATTTTGCTTATTCCACAAATAACGCTTAGGAGAGCCTAATCCCATCAAGCCTTCATTACCTTGATGATGTGAAGCAAGCTTTACTGCTTCATTGCCCACTCTTACAAAAGAAGGCCAAGTGAAAGCTTCAGTATAGCCAGAGCGTGCAGATTTACCATCAAAATCAAAATTAGCTTCGGTAAATTCAATGCGACTTACAAAAGGTTCTTGATAGACTTCCTCTGGAGTATTTAAATCACGCAAGCTTAAAACATAGGTATTACTAAAATCATCGGCTTGGCGATTAGGACGAGAATCTTTTTCAACCATAATGCCACAGGATCTTGAATTACCAATATCCAAAACCAAGCTTACTTCAACAGGATCTACGGTCTGTTTAGAATCAATTGAGTTTGCAATAAATTTAACCGGCTTAATATCAACTAACCCTGATAAGAAAGCTAGCATATTTAAATAGTGCGCTTGATGATTTTTCCTATTTCCAATATATTCCTCATCAATTTCAGCAATACTTAAACCTCTAACTTCATTTAATCTTTCTCTTGCAAGCTTTTTATAGACAGACTCTACCCACTCGTTAACCCAAGCAATCCCATTTTGTTGAGGTTTTAAGAATTTAGCTAAGACATTATTGTTATCACATAACTCAAAACAATGTCCTGAACTTACATCATTTACGGTAGGTGCAAAGTAAGATACGCCTTGATCTTGCTTTTGTAACTTAGTATCAAAAGCCATCACAATATGATAAGTTCTTTTACCACCAACCGAGCCTTTGTTTTTTTGTCTTAACCTATCAAGACCTGATGGTTGCTCCTCTTCTTTTTCTGGAGCATCTTTCTGTGATTCTTGTTTTAATCTATCAGTAATATCAACGATACGACAACGTGCCCAATTTAAAGGTCCTAAACCTAATGCTTGTACCCTACTTTTATTAAAGAAAGGCAAAGGGAACCAAACTTCATTATAAAGTTTTAATGACTCTAAAAGTTTAATCTCATTGTAATCACCTGATTGAGGATCTACCTTATCACCTCTATCATTTTCATCATTAGTTCTGCTAATTCCAGTTCTGTAATCAGGCTCAAGTTCTTCTCCATCTTGAGGTTGCAATCTTAATACTGTTTTATCGTCATATTTAAAAAAATAGCCATTAGCATATTTTTTAACTTGTAAATCTGCACCACCCCAATCAATTGTTACTTCATAATCAACAAATTGAACGCCTGAATTTTCAATAAGTTCTACATTGCCATCAATCTCTACACATTTTGCTAACATTATGTCTCCCCTTTTACCTTAGAGAACAATCAAACATTAGGACTCAAGTGTAAAATTATGCTCTTAAATGCTAGATATTAAAATCTAATTTACGTAAAAATGCGGCTTAAAACACTAAAATGAAGCAACTTAAAAATAATATTCCACAATAAGGAATTTCTTAATAAGTTTTGTCACTTAAAGATAAGATTTAACATCAAGGAAAGGCACAAGTTAGGCTAAAACTTAAATGATGGTTATACTCTCAAAAACGGCACAACTACGCATTATTTAGCAGGACTTATTTAAGCTCTGCTTTTAAAATTAAAGTTTTAAGCTTTTTGAGGTCTATTCACAATTGGCACTAAAAAGGATAAAACAGCTGAAATTGCAACTAAAAAGACGATCGCCTGCATCGTTGCCTCTAAACCAAAGTTATCGCCTAAGCGTCCTAAAAGTGGAGCTGTAATACCACCAAAACTAATACCAAGGCCAATGGTGATCCCGGTGGCCATTCCTACATGTAAAGGTAATAATTTTTGACCGATAATTACGATAGGTGACATGGCTCCATAGTAAAACAGCGCATAACAGGTCAAAAAGAGTAAAGCTAAAATTGGATTTTGAGTAAAGAGAAAACAAGTAGCAAAAGGTACGCCTAAAACCGAGACAAAACGCGTCCACTGCGTAAAGCCAAATTTATCTGCAAGAGATCCGCCAATTACAGTTGCTACAGCTCCTGCAACACCAATTACAGTATTAGTTAAAGTTGACCACTCCTCAGGCTCATTTAAAACATGCATAAAATACAAAGGTAAGAACGTGGTTAAAGAGAACATCGCAGCAGATCTGGCAAAGACCAACAATAAAAGAAGAAATGTTCCAAAATAATTATCTTTAATACCTTCTTGCTTACTTTTAATTGCACGATGACGATGATCTCTTAGCGAGTAGATTGTATATTTACGATTGCGGAAAATATATAATACCGCCATTACAAGGGCAGGAACTATAAGCACTAAAGTAGCTTTTAAACCTATCATCATATAAAAGGCTGTAAAATATAGCGGTCCTAAGGCATAACCAATATTACCGCCTACTGAGAAAATGCTCATACCTCGCCCAACTTTTTTGCCTGCAAAAATATTGGCAAGCTTTCCTGCCGCAGGATGGAAGGTTGCAGCTCCAATACCGTTAATTGCAACTAATAAAAACATTACTGCAAAATTTTCGACGAAGCCTAAAAATATCACGCCTACAGCCGCAAGAAACATTCCAAGGCACATGAAGTAAGGTCTTGGTTTCTTATCTGCAATATAGCCTGTAAAAGGTTGCACAATAGCATTAATCATTGTCGTACCCATAATTAATAAGGCTACTTGAGCGTAAGAAGATAGTCTTCCTTCTTGATACATAAAAGCTAAAATTGCAGGAAGAGAACCTTGGCAGATATCATCTGCTAAGTGACATCCCATAATATAGAAATTTTCACGATAGTCGGCGTTTTTTAAAGACATATAAGCACCATACACGCTGCATAAAATTTTAGAAGCAACTCATAATAACACTAGGAATAGCTTTTACTAGGCATTCTACTAAGTTTATTTGACAGTTAGTCAATAAATTTCATTTAAAATTAAAGCGATCTCTAAAACACATTGCAACAAACTCTATTTTTTAAAAGAAGCTAACTTTAATTCTTTAGCACCTTTATTTTGCTCAAAGCCGCTTTCTTATGCCGTTTTGAGCCATTATTTTTTTAAATTATTGTAGGTGTAAAACATACACCTACTAAGATCGCCTCTTTACCTCTGCGCTCTTACCCTCAAGCT
>CALXNU010000017.1 GCA_944389835.1 uncultured Succinivibrionaceae bacterium | reverse complement strand
TTATATAGGGGTTTTTATTAAATTATAGAGGAAAATTTAAGGTGTAGTGCTACTTTTGCTCAAATCTTGGGTTATAAAATAGACGGGGATTTAAGCTCAAAGATAAATATCCCTGCCTAAAAAATTAAGGGCAACCTTAAGGCTGCCCTTGTTTGCTACTAAATTAAACTTTTACTAAACATATAATGGAGAGGCAGCGCCCTTATAGCTGTCAAAGTCCTTAAAGAGCTCTGGCTCATCTACACGAAGCTTCTTGACCATCTCACGAGTAATAAGTACGACACCGCCTTCTGAGCGATAGAATCTCTTAGCATCAAGCTCTGGATTCTCACCTACAATTAAATCACGTGGTAATTCAACGCCTCTATCTAAGACTACCTTAGTTAAGCGGCAACCACGGTGTACGACGCAGCTTGGTAAAATCACAGCCTCAGTTAAGAAGCAATTTGAGTGGACACGGGCTGCTGAGAAGAGTACAGAGTGATTAATTGAAGAGCCTGAAATAATGCAACCTGCTGAGCAGACTGAGTTTCTTACAATTGAGGAAGTGCCGTTAATATCCTGAACATACTTTGCAGGCGGCATTTGTACCTGATGGGTCCAAATTGGCCAATTGGTATCATAGACGTCCAACTGTGGTTGTACGGCTGCAATATCCATATTAGCTTCCCAGTAAGCATCAATGGTACCAACATCACGCCAGTAGCAAATGTCTGGATTGCCAGCATTTCTAATGCAAGAAATTGAGAAGTCGTGAGCGTGAGCTTTGCGCTCTTTAACCATAGCAGGAATGATATCCATACCAAAGTCACGACGTGAATTTGGATTCTCAGCATCCTTTTGTAAGGCTTCATAGAGGTAATCTGCATCAAATACATAAATACCCATTGAAGCTAAGGACTTAGTCTCATCACCTGGCATATGTGGAGGATCTGCTGGCTTCTCAACGAAATCAGTGATGGTGCCTTCATTATCTACAGCCATTACACCATAGGCCTTAGCAAGCTTACGGTCAATTGGAATGCAAGCTACAGTTAAAGGCTTGCCATGGCGAATATGATCTAACACCATAGCAGTATAGTCCATCTTATAAATGTGGTCGCCTGCTAAAATTACGATGTACTTTGGACGGTGATTGCGAATAATATCGATATTCTGATAAACAGCATCGGCAGTACCTTGATACCAGTGCTCTTCGTCAACACGTTGTTGTGCTGGGAGTAAATCAATGAACTCATTGAATTGATTACGTAAGAAGGACCAGCCTGATTGTAAGTGACGGAGCAAGCTGTGAGACTTATACTGTGTCACAACGCCGATTCTAGTGATACCGGAATTAACGCAGTTAGACAAAGCAAAATCGATAATTCTAAACTTGCCGCCAAAGAATACAGCAGGCTTTGCTCTACGATCGGTGAGCATATGTAATCTGCTACCACGGCCGCCTGCAAGTACTAATGCCAAAGTTTGTTTGGCTACGTCACGTGCGTTCTCCACTTAACACCTCTTTGTTAGTTTGAATAAGTTAAAAAAGTAATATCACTATTTTGGTACAGATAGCGCCTTAAAAGCACATCAAAGTGTCCCTTTTTTGAGGCACCTCAAAATTTTTCTAAAAAAGTTCTTCAAGGTGCCACCTAACGCACACTTTTTGACCGCAAATAGCGCTCTAGAGCGCCTTGAAGGCTTTCATTTCTTAGATAACATTTAATAAAATTTAGTCTATGCTAGAATAAGGTTACTTCTTTTTAGGCAACACAAGGAACAAATTATGCGCTTTGGTATTATTGGAGCGATGGCCTCTGAAATTGAGATTTTAAAAGATAAAGCAAACTGCACTGCAAGCTCCTACAAAAACCTAACCTTTTTTGAAGGTAAGTTAGGTCCCCATGAAGTTGTGATCGTAAAATCTGGTATCGGTAAAGTTTGTGCAGCAGTAAGCGCTACTTTGCTTATTGAAAGATTTAACTGTGATGCCGTGATAAATAGTGGAGTAGCAGGCGGTCTCTACGAAGATTGTGTCGTAGGTGATGAAGTTATCGCCACTAAACTTGCCTATCATGATGTAGATGTTACAGTTTTTGACTATAAAAAAGGACAATTACCAGATCATCCTTTATATTTTGAATGCGATAAAACTTTAATCACTAAAGCCTCACAATACGTACAAGGCCGAGTGATTACCGGTACTATTATTTCAGGTGATCAGTTTATTTGTGCAGATGAAAAGGTCAAAGAGCTTAGAGCCTTATTTGATGAGGTTAAAGCCACCGAAATGGAAGGGGCGGCTGTAGCACAAGTCTGCCATGACTTTAATACTCCATTTTTAGTAATAAGAGCCATCTCAGATGGTGCAAATGATGGCGCAGCTTTAAGCTTTGAGGAATTTGAGTTATTAGCTGCCAAAAAATCCTCTGAGCTTTTAATTAAGCTTATTGAAAACTATGCTTAAAGTTTTAAAAAGTTTATCCGATACCTTCTAAACATGAGTTTATAGTGAGGTAATGTGAGTGACAGCAGAGGATCTTCAAAAACTTCTTGAAAGTAATTTTGCACCAGATTTTAATCTTCTAGGCTTGCGCCTTGGAGAATTGCTGTCACTGCCTGCCACTTTATTAACTCTTGCGGTAATCGCCGAGATGTTACTTCCCATCTCGTCTATTTGGAATCTTTCACGCTTAAAAAATACCTTTGAAGAGTTATCTAAAAAAGTAAACTTACCAAATCGCAAATTAACCCATCGTTATTTTGCAGGCTTTATGTTAATCCTGCTTATAAGCCTTATCTTTATCTTTTTAGTCTCGGTATCAAAAGTTATTTCAGGCTCAGATAGCATCATCTCCTTTATCATTTTAATTTTTCTTTTAAGACAAAACCCCACCCAAGTTTTAATTGGCAGACTTAAAAATGCTTTAGATAACAATGAGCTTAAAGAGGCTAAAATCATCCTTGCCCCACAGGTATTGCGCGAGACCAAAAAGCTCTCTTACATGGGACTTTGTAAAGCAGGCTGTGAAAGCGCTATCTTAAGACTTTTCTCCTCCTGGTTTGCCATCATGGTCTGGTTTTTTATCCTAGGCGATATTGGGGCTTTAATCATGGCTTTATCCTCCGTCTTTTGTGAGGCTTTTAATATGAAGCTTGAAAAATACTCAAGCTTTGGTCTTTTTGCCTCACGCCTTGAGCAAACTTTATTAATTCCACCAGCTTTTATCTTGGCCCTGTTAAACTTTTTAACCCCACATCCTGTAGTGGCCTTAAAAGAAGGTTTGAGAGCAGCAAAAGAATATCCAGCTCCCATTTCAGGTTTTATCTTAGGTCTTATAGGCTCTTCACTTAAAATAAGTTTGGGAGGTCCTCGTTACTATGAGGGTAATTTAATTCGCTTCCCAAAAGTTGGTGACAAAACAAATCCAAACAGTGCAAGCTTAATTAAAGTTCTAAGAAGAATGCGTTATTTTGGAGTCTTACTTTTAGGCTTTGGCATTGCCTTTAATCTTTATATTGCAGAAAATCTTCCCAAAATTGAGGAATACTCTTTACCTAAAATAGTCACTGAGGAAAACCTACTGCCAAAAGACGAGATAACACCACAAGACAAAAGCCCAAAAGATAAAGGCTTGAGCAATCTTGAGGGTTTAATCTAAACTTGCCTTAAGATGCGTTATAATTTTTTAAACTTTTGCTAAGTTTTTTGTCTAAAATATGCCCTCTTTTTGTACTTTGCGGAAAAACGAATTATGACTGATTTAAAAGATAATGATGATTTTCTAAGCTTACTTAAAGAAAGTGAACAACAAAAAGCGCCACAAGGCTCTTTTAAAATGCGTCAAGAGTTTTCTGACATCAAGCCTTTAAAGCAAGATACCATCATAAGAAAAACGCAACTTCTAGATAAAGAAACGGCTAAAATTCGCCAAATTGCCGCCACTCGTGATCCTGTAGAAGATGCCATTGATGAGGCTTCCTCATCTTTTGTGCCCATGGTTGATCCTAATGATGTGCTCTCTTTTAGACGCGATGGCGTACAACCCTATATGCTTCGCAAATTAAAAAATGGAGAATATCGTGAGGCTGACTATATAGATCTCCACGGTAAAACTATTGAAGAGGCCTATAACATGGTCATGGGCTTTATTGATTATGCCAAACGTGAAGAATTGCGTTGTATTTTAATTATTCATGGCAAAGGCGATCGTAATGCGCAAAAAGACAAGCGTGCCCTACTTAAAAGCTATGTTAATCATTGGCTTCGGCAAATCCCTGATGTTTTAGCCTTTCACTCCTCACCTGAGTGGAAAGGCGGTACTGGTTCGGTGATGGTAATTATGAAAAAAGGAGATAAAGAGCGCGAGCTTAATCGCGAGCGCCATGCAAGACGCTAATTAAACATGTACCTCAATTCTTGGGGTATTGCTTTCACCTTCACGAGATTGTTTGATTTCTTCTAAAAGTAAAAAGCCCTCACCGTGCTCCATAATTGGAGTGCGTGGGATCTTCCGATCCTCAAGATAGGCTCTTAATTTCTCACGAGAAAGAGGAGGTAACTGACTTACCACGACATCTTTTATATATTCCTCGTGTGGCACTAAAGGGCAACGCTCTAAAGCATTATAGAGGTGAACTGCGGTCATGCCTTCATTATCTAAGACGTCTGATAAAACAGCCTCACGGGCAAAATCACTTTCGTCTGCGTATTTTTTAATCTCAGGTTGTAAATTAAATTTTTCTCTTAAGTCCTCATCGGTTGGCTCAAAATTCTTATCATAAAATTGAGCAGCATCTAATACATCAGGTGAGAGTAAAGATAATAAAAGAGAGAACTCAGATCTATGACCTGCGTGTAAAGACTCATTAAGCTTGGAGCCTAATTGAAATTCATCTACTAAATAGACATCACGAACGCTATTATCTAACATGGCATTTCTCCTCTTTAAACCCTTAACGGCAGATTAAAAAAATCTTTAGAAAAATGCCCACAAAAAAAGGAGCTCTCGCTCCTTTACTAAAATGATTATAACATTCTTTCTTTAGTCCACTAAAATCCTAAGCATACGGCGCAAAGGCTCGGCAGCTCCCCATAAAAGCTGATCACCTACGGTGAAAGCTGAGAGGTATAAAGGACCCATGTTCATCTTACGTAATCTGCCAATTGGTACTGTAAGTGATCCTGAAACATAAGCTGGGGTAAGCTCTTTTAATGTCACTTCCTTGTGATTTGGTACGACCTTAACCCAATCATTTTGGGCTGCAATTAAAGACTCAATTTCAGGAATTGACACATCTTTTTTAAGCTTAATGGTTAAAGATTGGCTGTGGCAGCGCAAAGAAGAAATTCTCACGCAATTACCATCAACAGGCACACTTGCAGGGGCTAAACCTAAAATCTTATTAGTCTCAGCCATGCCCTTCCACTCCTCACGGCTTTGACCATTTTCAAGCTCTTTATCAATCCACGGCAATACTGAGCCTGCAAGAGGGGCAGTGAAGTTCTCAATTGGCATAGCACTTGAGTTCATCGTATCGCGAACTGCCTTTTCAATCTCTAAAATCGAGCTATGTGGATCTTGTAACTTCTCTTTTACACAATCGTATAACACGCCCATCTGTAATAAAAGCTCACGCATATTCTTAGCGCCCGCCCCTGAGGCTGCCTGATAAGTAGAAGATGAGATCCACTCTACTAAATCGGCCTTAAATAAACCTGCAAGTGCCATGAGCATTAAACTTACGGTGCAATTGCCACCGACAAATGTGGTAAGCCCCTTATTTAAAGCCTCATCAATCACGTCACGATTTACTGGATCTAAGATAATTACCGCATCATCTGCCATACGCAAAGAAGAGGCAGCATCAATCCAATAGCCCTTATAACCTTGAGCTTTAAGTTGTGGATAGACGGCATTAGTATAGTCACCACCTTGGCAGGTAATGATAATATCCATGGCCATTAAGGCCTCTATGTTATATGCATCTTCTAAAAGAGAGTCTGCATGTCCTGCAAGACTTGGAGCTTTTAAACCTACTTGTGAGGTAGAGAAAAAATGTGGTTCAACATATTGAAAGTCCTGCTCTTCTTGCATTCTTTGCATTAAAACAGAACCTACCATGCCACGATAACCAACAATGCCTAATTTTTTCATGTTATATCTCTTTAAAAAACAAACAATTGCTTAATTTTAAGCTTACCTTTAACTTAAGTTACTCTTTAAGATCGCAAGAGCTAATCTTCATTACCCGCTCATAACTGCCATCTTCTGCACTTAATATTACCGTGAGCTCGCGCCCATTTCTGACAATTGATCCTAAAAGGGGATTTTTGCACAATCCTTGTGCATTTGCCACAATTCGATCCAAGCTTGCATCTCTTTGTTCTACTGTGACATTCGCATAATAATCTGCGCTTTTTACAAAACGCATGGTAAGGTTAGAGCTCTCCTCTTTTATCTCAGTTAAAGTCGTATAGTCATCAAGCTCAATTGGCAAAGCATTCTTTAAATCCTCAATAGTCGTTAGATCATCCTCACGAATATTTGCGGCGTAGTAGTAATAACCTGCAAAGGCAATAGCGATAACTAAAAATAATCTTAAATTACGTTTAAAACTTGAAGCGGTGGCTAAAACTTTAGTTTTGCTTTTGGTGGCAAACTTTTGGGCTTTAGCATAATAAAGACTTTCCTCTTGAGAACTTGCACTATCCTCTTTTTTCTCTTCTGCCATAGGCTCCTCTTTATCTAAACCCTCGTTTTCTAAAACATGAGCTTGCGCATTTAAGCGCTCTTGTTCTTGCTCTTTTTTAGCCTCTTTATCAAGTTGTGCCAACTTCTCTTTAATTTCGTCAGGCAAATCATAACGAAATTGAGGTTTATCCCCGCGTGCTCTTTTTATAACCTCTAAGCTGTCACGGTTAAATACCATCTTCCCCATGCCCTCAAGCGGTCTTTGAGGGTTGAGGCTTTCTTCAGCATGATTTTGATTATTATTTAAAGTATTTTTATCTTCCATAAGATCTTAATTGTACCCTATATCGCAAATCTTTGATGCCCCCCTATGGTAAAATCAAAACGTCGTTAAGTAATCTTGGATTTTGCTCATGCCCACTATCATTCAAGGCAAGGATGCTCCAGCTGAAGAGACTCTTGCACGCTTTAAAAAATTAGCTTTAGCCTTAAAGCTTGATCTTGTTGAAAAGGATTATTTAAATCCTCTACCCAACTTGCATTCAGTTCACCTTGAAGAGGCAAGTTGCCCGCATATCTACTCTAATGGCAAAGGCTCCTCTTATGAAGCAGCTTTATGTTCAGCCTACGGTGAGATCTTTGAAAGACTTGCAACTTTTAATGTCTTTAATGAATTTTACTTAGGATCTGAGATTGCAAATGAGCCTTTTGTCTATTGCCAAGACGAAAAATGGTTCCCTTTAAATGAGGAAGGTGAAACCGACATTCCAGATGATCTTTTAAACGAAACTTTAAGATCTTTTTATTTAAGAGGCGATCTTAAACTTGAAAGCTTAGTAGATTTAGGATCGGCCGCTTTCTCCCGTGGCGTATGTGCTCTGCCTTTTGAAAATGTGGCCACCCAAGAGAAAGTTTACTTCCCGGTAAATTTACTTGAAAACATTTATGGCTCTAACGGTATGAGCGCTGGCAATACCGAGCCTGAGGCACTTGTGCAAGCTTTAAGTGAGATCTTAGAGCGTTATGTTAAAAAACAGGTCATCTCACAAGGTATTTCCTTACCTGAAATTCCACCTGAGATCATTGCCAAATATCCAAAATCCCAAGAAACCCAACAAGAGCTTAATGAAGGTTTATTTGTGGCAAGATGCTATGACGCATCTTTAGGCGGACGCTTCCCGGTAGTGTGCGTGGTGCTGTTTAATCAAAGCAATGGTACGGCAGTCGCCTCCTTTGGCGCTCATCCTATTTTAGAGGTCGCCTTAGATAGAACTTTAACTGAGCTTATGCAAGGGCGCACCTTTGCAGATTTAGATGGTTTTGAAACCCCAACCTTTGATGAAGACGCCTGTGCCGATGTGACCAATCTTGAAAGTCACTTCATAGACTCTACAGGACTTCTTCCCATGTTTATGTTCAAGGCACCTTCTGATCATAATTTTGTGCATTGGGATTTTTCAGGCTCTACTATCAATCAATTCCAAGCTTTGCGCTATATCATCAAAAAGTTAGGCTTTGAAATTTATATAAGGCGTTACTCAAATCTTGGGATCCCTGTGGTACGCGTGATAGTCCCTGGCATGTCTGAAATTTACCCTGTAGATGATCTTATCTACAATAACAATGCTCAAGCTATTGACTATCAAGAGGCAATTTTAGCTCTCCCCTCCTCAAATGAAAGCAAAGAGGCATATGAGGATTATCTAAATGAGCTTAATTTGGCCGATAGTGAATTTCAAAATGATGCCCCACTTAAAACCTTGCTTGGCATTTTGCCAGATCCACAAAGCCCTTGGGATACTTTAAGAGTAGGCGAGCTTAAATGTTTAGTCGCCCTTAAAGCCCAAGATTATCAAAGTGCTTTAACCTTTGCGACCTGGACATTAAATTTCAATCAAGAGATCTTTAAATTAAAGCGTTTAACTTTCTATCGCTGCCTAATTGCGCTTTTGGAGATTAAACTTGATCACGATTTTGATTTAGAAGGCTATCAAAGGGTTTTAGAAGATCTTTTTGGACAGGAGACTTTCTCTCATGCCCTAGCCCATCTTAAAGGTGAGGAAAGCTTCTTTGGGCTTAATCCTTCAGATTTGAGCTTAAAGACCTTTAAGACCCACTCCCGCCTTTTGGAAATTTTCAAAAGCATTAAAAATTATCAGGCAATCTAAACTTATTACTAATTTGGAGGAGGGCTTAAGCTTTAGTCTTAAGCCTTAAAGTTATGAGAATTACGACGTATTTATTAGCCCTAAGCCTAGGAGCCACCCTTGCACTTACCGGATGTCAAACTGCCATTGAAGAAGGACAAGTTGGCAGTGGTAGTGCATATTGGCAGAGTATGCAAAATAAAGTAAATGAGATTGATAATCTTTTATGTCGCGGCAAAATTGGAGTCATCTCAACGCAAGGGCGCTTTAGTTTAAATTATGTTTTAGATATGCAAGCTAAAGATGAATATACCCTAAATTTAACCACCGCTTTAGGCTCACAGGCTGCGGTGTTTAAGCGTGATAAAGACACTTATACGCTTTTAGCCGATGGCAAAGTAGAACAAGGCACTTCTTTAGCTAAGCTTTTTGCCAAAAGATTTGCCACTGCTTTCCCAGAGGCTGAATTTGTCGATATTCTTTTGGCCAAAAAGCAAGAAGGTATGGTCTTTGATGAAGAGCTAAAACCTTTGGGGCTTAATCTTTTCCCTTATCAATTTTTATATAGCAAATATAGCTCCTATCAAGGCTTAGCTTTACCTTCTGAAATTTTAATGCGAAGCCCCGAACTTGAGCTTAAAATTGTCCTAAATTCAGTAGAGAGGATTTAAGGTGAGCGAGGTTACCTGTATAAGCCCGTGTAAGCTTAATCTTTTTTTATATATCACCGGAAGACGCCCTGACGGCTATCATGAGCTTGAAACCTTATTTGCGCTTTTAGATTATGGCGACACCATGAGTTTTAAGCCCAATTTAGAAGGTAAATTTAGCCTTGAGGGGCCTTTTAATTTTCCTTTCGAGCAAAATTTAATTTACAAAGCCTACAAACTTCTTTTAGATACCCTCCCGCAAAGTCAGGCGCAAAATTTGGGAGTGAGCATTAAAGTTTTAAAGAAGATCCCAGAAGGTGGAGGCTTAGGTGGGGGCTCAAGTAATGCCGCCACTACTTTACTTGTTTTAAACAAACTCTTTAAAGCCTCTTTGAGCATTGATGAGCTTGCAGCTTTAGGTTTAAAGCTTGGGGCCGATGTGCCAGTTTTTATAAGAGGACACAATGCCTTTGCCACAGGAGTTGGCGAGAAACTTCAAAGCGTAGAGCTTAAAGAGCAATACGCTTTGGTGGTCACTCCCTTTGTGGAGGTAAATACCAAAAAGGCTTTTTCAGATCCTGATCTTAAACGCGATTCACCTAAAAGAGCACTTTCTGAGCTTTTAAAATTGCCTTTGCATAACGATTTTACAAAAACTGTCATAAAAAGTGCTCCACAAGTTGGACTTGCTTTGGACAGACTGCTAAAATATGGCCCTGCGCAAATGTCAGGTAGTGGGTCTTCGTGTTTTGTTCTCTTTGATAGTTATGAATTGGCTTATAAAGCCTTCAGTAAGCTTGATGTAGAGGAATTTAGATCTTGTTTTATAGCCAAGATTGTCAAACACTCTCCTGTGCTTGATGTTATCGACGCTCTTTAAGCTTAAGTTTACCTAATTTGGGATCAATATATGGCTGATATGAAGTTGTTTGCCGGGAATGCAACACCTGAGCTTGCCAAGCGCATTGCTTCTCGTTTGTATACTCGTCTTGGCAATGCCACCGTCGACCGCTTCAGCGACGGCGAAATCCATGTTCAGATCAATGAAAATGTGCGTGGTTGCGATATCTTTATTATTCAATCCACCTGCGCACCAACTAACGACAACCTGATGGAATTAATTGTGATGATCGATGCCATGCGTCGTGCCTCTGCAGGCAGAATCACCGCCGTAGTTCCATACTTTGGCTATGCCCGTCAGGATCGCCGCTTACGCTCAGCCCGTGTGCCAATCACCGCTAAGGTCGTAGCTGACTTTTTATCAAGTGTAGGTGTTGACCGCGTTCTTACTGTCGATCTTCACGCCGAGCAAATCCAAGGCTTCTTTGATGTACCTGTGGACAATTGCTTTAGCTCACAGATCTTCGTTGAAGATATGTTAGAGCAAGGCCTTACTAATCCTGTGGTAGTCTCTCCAGATATGGGTGGTGTTGTGCGTGCCCGTGCGATCGCCAAACTTTTAAACAACGCTGATATCGCCATTATTGATAAGCGTCGTCCACGCCCGAATGTCTCTGAGGTGATGCACTTAATCGGTGATGTAAAAGAGCGCGATTGTATTATCGTCGATGACATCATTGATACTGGTGGTACCTTATGTAAATGTGCTGATGCTCTAAAAGAGCGTGGTGCTTTACACGTTATGGCTTATGCAACTCACCCGGTGTTATCAGGTGATGCGGTAAAGAATTTAAGTGAGTCAAAGTTAGATGAGTTAGTCGTCTCAGACTCCATTCCAGCCCGTCCTGAGATTAAAGCTTTAGCTAAAGTAAGATATCTTACTTTAGCTCCAATGCTTGCTGAGGCTATTCGTCGTATTTCAAACGAAGAATCCATCTCTGCAATGTTCCAGGATGCTTAATTTTTTAAATTAAGCTCAAAAACCCCACCTTAGCGTGGGGATTTTTTTTACCAAAAAACCCCGAAAGTTTAAAAGCTTTCGGGGTTATGCGTTTTGGCTAAAATTCTTTTTACTTAATAAAATTTAGGCTTCTTTTAGAACATACTCCTCCATAACCTTAGCCTCTACCTCATGATGCGGCATTGGACGGTGGAAATAGAAGCCTTGAATGTAATCGACGGAAGTCAAATCAATAGCTTTAAGCTCCTCAATAGTTTCTACGCCTTCAACAACCACTTGTTTGCCAAAGCGGTGGCAGGCATAAATCACACTCTTCATAAAGCTTAAAATATCTTTTGAAGTAGTAATTCTTTCCGTTAAAGACTTATCAAGTTTGACAATATTTACAGGATACTTAAGCAAAAGATTTAACGATGAGTAACCATTGCCAAAGTCATCTAAAGCAAAGCGCATATTAAGCTTATGGCAGCGATCTAAAAACTCCGCTAATCTTTCAGGATAAGCATCAAAATTAGTCTCAGTAAGTTCAACGACAAAAGCATTACCTGGGAGATCATAACGATCTAAGATCTCCTTCATAAAATCGATAAAGCTTGGATCATCTCTTACTTGTACATAACTTACATTAAAAGATAGATAGAAGTCAGGATTAGTTTTTCTAATCCTCTTTACACTCTTAGCCGCCTCTTCAAAGACATAGCGCCCTACATCAATGATAAGCTCAGATCTTTCAAGAGCTGGAATAAATAAAGCCGGGCTTCTTACTTGTCCTTCACTAAAGTAGCGCAAGAGAATTTCCCCGCCTGAAATCTTATGCGTTTGGGCAGAAACAATTGGCTGAATGACGGTACTAAAGCCTGCAAAATTATTTTCTACGGCATTTGTAAGCTCAAAGAGCAACTTGGCCTGATAGCGCTGTTCATAAAGCTTATTTTCATTAAGCCTAATAAAATCTTGGCTTTCTGTTTTAGCAATGCTTATAAAGTAGGCGATTTTATCTAAAGCATCGTTGGCGGTAATAATATCCTCAGGACAGCTTAAAAGGGCAATTGAAGCGGCGTGCTTGGAGCTAAAACCAAAGGTTTCATAGCAAGTGCCTACCACCTCACGCCATTTCTCAGAAAATGCTGTCACATCATCAATGGCTTCTTTATTTTCAATCGCCACAAAGCTTCTTTGGCCTAAGTGATAGAAGTGTGCATATTGTGAAAGAGCACTTATTGAGCGCGAGGCAATCTCCCCTAAAAGTCTTTGCCCTGCATCACGACCTACCGTATCGAAGACCTCGGGCATTCGATTTAAACTTAAAGCAAAAATCTTAGCTTTTTGCCCTGAGTGCAATAAGTTATCAATCTCAACTTGAACGGCAAATTCACCTGGCAGGTTTGTGACCTTATCTATGGCATAAGAGTCATCAAGTCTTAAAGCGAAACCGGTAAAGAAGATTGGGAAACCAGT
The DNA here is from genome assembly GCA_944389835.1 of uncultured Succinivibrionaceae bacterium. Classification (GTDB taxonomy): domain Bacteria; phylum Pseudomonadota; class Gammaproteobacteria; order Enterobacterales; family Succinivibrionaceae; genus Avisuccinivibrio_A. Next base: position 22,840 of record CALXNU010000017.1, on the reverse strand, counting down.
ATTTTTATCATAAGAGGTAAAGCCAAAGAACCTAAGCCAAATATCATCTCCACCATTTTTGGTGATCCGACACATAAGAGCATGTTGTCTATAGGCTGCCCCTGACTTTTCACGACTTAAGATCATCTCCATTACGGCATTTTGATCTTCACTTAAAGGCATGAGCTTTGATAAGCGCAAGATAAAGTCATGAACTAAATTAGAATCAAAACCAAAAGTATCCTTAAAGGAATCTGAGATGTAATACATCCTCGTGTGTAAATCACCAAAGCAAAGATACAAAGGCAAATTCTTGGCAGACAGTGATTTAATTACCGTGAGTGCATCATAATAGTTAGACTCTAGGTAATTATAGAAAGGATCTTGTCTTGCATGATGATGCAAAACTTGCTTCCAAACTTGGGTGCCTTCCTCAGAAATTGGAATATCTAAATTATCTTGCTCAATAAAGTTGACATGACAAGAGGCTCCAAGTTTGCGCTGCTCTTCATTCAAACTTTCTTCGGCGCGTTTTATAAGACTTGTTGCGGTACACTTATCATCAGTCCAGCTCTCACCTATCACTACCTCATAGCCTTGGCAGTGGAATAAAGCTCTAAGTCTTACTACCACCTGCGCAAAATCAGATTTTGAAAGACCATGATTTAAACAGACGAAATTATCTGAGCCTTGACGGAAGATCTCAAAGTTATGACATAAAGTTAAAAGTGAGGTATAAACACTTTTTAAGACTGAATCACCAAAACGATAGCCTTTGCGTTTATTTAAACCTCTTAAATCAATAATATCTACAACAATGCAACTTGCCGTGGTATCAAAATGCCAAGAGGTAAGATATTTCTCATAGGCTCTGCGATTTAAAGCATGAGTTAGGCTGTCACGAATCGAGAGGCTTTGTGACTCTTGCAATTGTGCTTGCATATTTAAGATAAAGGAAATTAACTTTGCAGTTAAACCCAAATGCTCTTTAGCATCTAAAATTGCATCTTTATCTAAATTTGCACAACAAAAATAAGCTTTTGCCCCTTCATTTAAACTTAATGGGCAGTAAATAAAGTTCTCAATTCCCGACTCTTGCATGAAATCGTAAAGAACTTTATCTGAGACTACTTCCTCAATATTTTGCACCACAAGCGGGGTTTTAAAGTAATCAATACTTTGTGAGCGCTTATTTTCAAGATAAGTGACAATCTCAGGTGAAAAACTTATTTTTACATGACGCCCACCACCAATTGAGTGGCAAAGCTCTGAAAAATGCGGCGTACCATCCGCATTATTGAAAGGCTTGGCACTTTGCACGCACATTTTTCCTGCTTTATAGTGCTCAACTAAAAGTCTTACGACTTGATCTAAAGCATCCTCTAAATTTTTGCATGAAAAAATGGCATAGAATAAAGCTTCGTAAAAATTGCCTTCTCTGGTGTCTAATAAAAAATCATCACCACAATCAAGATCTAAACGCACTAAAGAGGCTTTTTGATTTTGATATTCAAGATCTAAACTTGTGGCATTAAAGAAAAGACCGAAGCTCTCAGGCAAAGAAACTGTTTCTTTATATCCTCTTAAAGCATGTTGATAAAGAGTCTGCAAAAAAGCAATTTCTTGTAATTTAAATTTTTCTTTGTCTGCAAGAGCGGGCATGAGCTTTTTTAAGGCCTGATTTGTATAGACCACCTCTCCCCTATCTTTTAATACAATGAACAAAGGTTCATTTACATTATCTAGTATATTAAACATCTCTTGCATAATTCTTTCTAATTTGAACAAGTTAAACCAAAGCCAAAAAGCTTTAAGCTTAACATTTGTTCACTAATTTATGAAAATTCTCTATCATTATAAACCCAAGACGACAAATAACCTAGCTTTATAAAAAAATCTTAAAAAAAATGCGCTATTTTTCAACAGCTTATTTATAATATGGCTGATTTTAGATTTTGTACGTGCTTAAAATTTTTTAAGCGCAAAAAACCTTAGAATTTACAATCAAGCTTACTTTGCACTTGTCGTACAAAAAAACGCGCATAAATTCTAGGCTAAACCCACAGTTCCTGTCGTGCTAGCTTTAGGATTTAAAATTAAACCTAACACATCCTCAGCACGCATAATGGCTTTTTCATAAACCTTAAGTAAGGTTCCTAAAGATAAAGTAGTATCAAAGGTAGCCTCAGCAATCGAGGCTAAATCTTGAAATTCAAAACCGCGTGCGGCTTTTAATAAAGAGACATTCCACTTGCCATATTCAGTGCTTTCATCAAAGTAAGCCCCTTTTTCGGCAACTGGTAATTCCTCAAGCTTAGCAATCTCAGTCCACAAAGAAAATAAACCAATTAAAAAACAAGCAGTTTGCTCTTTGTAATCCCTTTCTGCCTTTTTAGAGCAATAATAAAGGAAAAAGGCACGAATTATAGAATTTCTAAAAGGTAGGTAAGCTTGATTTTCATGATAGCCATTAGGCTCTGAAACCTCAAAAGACTCATAAATCACATGTACTACGCCTACACCTAACATACAGCCTACAAGTTCAGGACCATAAACTTCTAAAGCTTCTTGAACATTATTAATCTTGCGAGTTATCTCACGTCTTATTCCTAAATATTTAAGTCCTGCATAAAAATCTTTAATAATGGTGGGATAAAAGCCTGCAAGATAAACTACCACTTCAACGTCAGGAACATCTGAGAACAAGCCTTGCACCATCATTAAAAGCTGTGGGTTGCTTGTGGCAACTTTTCTTACCGCAGATCTAAGTTTGGGGCTTTGATAATTACCGATGATATAGTCAGCCCCCACCGAAAAGGCCTGAGTCATATTAGCCGGGCTTTTGATACCGGTAACAATTAATTTAAGCCATGGACATTGTTTTTTTAATTGATTGTATAAAACCAAATTTTCAGTAAAGTAGCCATCTGACATGTCTATGAACACAAAATTAAAGTTATTAAGACAATCTATCCAGCGTGTGGTCACCAAATCATCTAAATTAATAGCAAAGCGCATATTTAAATGATGCAAAGTCCTAAGTAAATGTTGAGTCTTACCTGAAGCCTCTTGTCCTGGTTTTAAAGCAATCACCATACGCCCGGTGGGAAGGACTTCAATGTAATCGAGAAGTTTTGGGGAAAGAGGTAATTTTAAAAAAGCGGCTTTGCCTTTACCCACAAAGTTTGAAATATCACGTCTTATAACGTAGCCGGTTAAAACGTGGTGGATATGTCGCTCTTCAAGGGCATTAGGCGTAAATACTTTACCTGCCGTAAAAGAGAGCAAGTAAAATGGGACTCTACCTGTGGCAGCGGCAATAGCTTCACAGGAAATCAAATGACAGCGATCACTTGACCTGTGAAAAACTTCGCACTTGCTGGCATTTTGCTCTGTTGCAAGATTTTCCTCTGCCATCACATCCCACACTACCTTATGATGTTGAAAACAAAAGTCTTTTGCTAAAAGGTGGTAATTTGTAACTTTTTTAAAATTTTAGCATGAATACCATTAAAAGAGCCATTACTCATACACACTATAGCACAAGGTTTTTTTACTTTTGTGACGATAGTTGCAACTAAGTTATCAAAATTTGAAATCACTTCCCAGGGAACTTTACAACCTACAAGGTCTTTTTCGACCTCAAAACTTACTTGAGGTGATTTATAAACAAAGACATAATCGGCACTATCAAAGGATTTTGGTAATAAGTCACCATTTACCCCGGCTTTCATAGAGTTTGATCTAGGTTCAAAAACGGCAATAATTTGCGTATCAGTGCCCACATGGGCTCGTACGCCCTCTAAGGTGACTTTTATTGCAGTTGGATGATGTGCAAAATCATCGAAGACTTTAACCCCCTTGACCTCACCTTTAAGCTCCATACGCCTTTTAGGAAGCTTAAAACTTGCCATGGCATGAGCGGCACTTTCATAATCAATGCCAATTTCATGGGCTGCAGCGATGGCCATTAAAATATTTTGCACATTATAAAGGCCAGTTATTTTCGCGCTTACCTCACAGATAAACTTATCGCCCATATAAAGTTCAAATAAACTACCATCTAATTTTAAAAGTTTGGCATGAAGTCCCTCTCTCGCGCCTACTCTTACTTCTTTTGACCAAAGACCCATCTTAAGAACTTCATCTAAGCTTTGACTCTCACTTGGAACAATTACCGCCCCTTTTGAGGGAATAGTTCTTACTAAATGATGGAATTGTTTTTGAATACTATGCAAATCTTCATAAATATCTGCATGATCGTATTCAAGGTTATTTAAAATCGCAACCTCTGGGTGATAATGAACAAATTTAGCTCTTTTATCAAAAAAGGCACAATCGTATTCATCTCCTTCAATGACGAAAAACTCACTTTCCGTACTTCTTGCAGAAATACCAAAGTTCTCAGGAATGCCGCCTACTAAAAAGCCAGGATTTTTGCCATTACACTCTAAAATGTGGGTGAGCATGGAAGTTGTGGTAGTTTTACCATGCGTGCCTGCCACACAAAGTACTCTTTTATTCTTTAAATAATGCTCATAAAGCCATTGTGGTCCTGAAACATAAGGGATTTTGTCATTTAAAAGTCTTTCGATAACAGGCATACCCCGTTTCATAACATTGCCTACAACCACTAAATCTGGGGCAAGATCTAATTGCTTTTCATCATAGCCTTGATAAATTTCAATATCTGCTTGTTGCAATTCATCGCTCATAGGCGGATAAACGTTTTGATCACTACCGGTCACTTTAAATCCAGCCTGTCTTGCGATCATGGCAATGCCGCCCATAAAGGTGCCGCAAATACCTAAAATATGAATATGCATCCTTATTCCTTAATCCCAACTCGATCTTTGGGAAGCTCACATTTAAGATAAGGCTCCATATAACGACTATAACGACCTACAGCCTCACCTTTTTCATTAATCTCAACAGTGTAAATTGGCACTTCATTCTCTTCTGCCCACTTTAAGGCCTTATCAGCGCCCATCACCATCAAGCCAGTATCTAAAGTATCAGTAGTTAAAGCTGAAGGAGCGATGACTGTAACTGAAACGGTACGATGATTTATAGGCTTTCCAGTTTGTGGGTCAATAATATGTGAAAAACGCTCATTGGTTTTTTCATCAATAAAGAAATTGCGATAAGTACCAGAGGTAGACATGGCCATACCTTGCGGGCACACCACGGCAAAAGGAGTAGAACCTGGGGCTAAGGGGTCTTCAATGCCAACTTTCCAAGGCTCACCTTTAGGGTTCACACCTTTAGTGCGAATGGCCCCGGCTACTGCTACCATGTAATTTGCAACATTTTGCCTATCAAGTCTTGAGGCTAATAAATCAGAGCCTAAACCCTCACCTACGGTTGATAAATCTAATCTCACCCTTGGGTCTACTTTAACTAAAAAGGGGATCTTACCTTTTCTAATATCAAACTTATCAGGGCCTACAAAGGTTCTTACCTCATCGATTTGCTCTTGAGTTGGAATTACCTCCGGGCGATTTTCAGGACCAAAACCCCAAAGATTAACTAAAGGTCCTACTGTAATATCAGTTGCAAAACCAATGCGCAAAGACTCATGCATCACCTCTTCTAAAACATTTGCAAGATAAGGTGACACCTCAAAAGGCTCTAGCGAGCGATGATTGTTAAACTTGGCAAGCTCGGCATTTTCATCAAAGGTTGAAATTGCATCACAGACAAAATTAAAGGCCGCATCAGCCTCATTTTTTAAAGCCTGTGAGCCGCCTTCATAACCACCTGGCACTGTGACGCGATAAAAGGTGCCCATCGTCTGCCCTTCGGCAACATCTACCTTTTCAAAAGCGCTGGCAGCTTGAGGCTTACTTTCACTACAACCTTGGACTAAACCTGTCAAAATAAGAGCTAAAAATGCTACTTTAAATGAGTTTTTCTTCACCACCCAACTCCTTGTAATTTAGGCTACATCCTTGTGGGGGATCTTCATTGTTCTCTCTTTACAAGCATTTGATGGCTCATGTGAGGCATTACCTGCAAAAGCACAATGTGAGGTACAACTTGCACAAGTTAAACCCTCTAAAATCGCATTGGCCTCATTCTCTGATTTTAATTTTTTACCTTGAATGATAAAACCTATGGCCATACAGCCAAAAAATAATAAGAAAATAACAAAAGATACTAAATAAATCATAATGACCCCTTCAATTTAGCTTTCGCTATTGTACTAAAGATTTAGCCTCCAAGCTTGACACTTGAGCCTTTTTCGCAAGTTAAAGCACATAGAAATCAGCGCCTAAATTAAGTATAATCTGTGCGTTTTTATCCGATCCTGCCCCCTTTTTGAGGGATCTATTTGAGATTTAACCATGCGTACTAGTAAATATTTATTATCTACCTTAAAAGAAAATCCAGTAGAGGCCGCGGTAGACAGCCATCGTTTAATGTTAAGAGCAGGCCTTATTCGCCAAGTAGCATCCGGTATTTATACTTGGTTGCCTACAGGTTTGAGGGTTTTAGAGAAGGTAGAGCGCATTGTGCGAGAGGAGATGAATAAAAAAGGTGCCATTGAAATTTCCATGCCTGTAGTTCAACCTGCTGAGTTATGGAAAGAGTCAGGTCGTTATGTAAAATACGGTCCTGAGCTTTGCCGCCTTAAAGATCGCAAACAAAATGAATTTGTTTTAGGACCTACTCACGAGGAAGTAGTAACCGCTCTTGCCCGTCGCGAAATTAAATCCGCCCGTCAATTGCCACTTAATCTTTATCAAATTCAAACTAAGTTCCGTGACGAAATTCGCCCTCGCTTTGGTGTAATGCGTGGTCGTGAGTTCATCATGAAAGATGCTTACTCTTTCCACATCGATCATGAGTCCCTTGAGCAAACCTATGCTGATATGTATGATGCCTATTCAAGGATTTTCACCCGCTTAGGTTTAGATTTTAGACCAGTTGAAGCTGATACGGGTGCCATCGGCGGTAATCACTCCCATGAGTTCCAAGTTTTAGCCGATGCAGGTGAGGATACTATTGTCTTCTCAGATAAATCCTCCTATGCTGCCAACATTGAAATGGCAGAAGCTCTACCACCTACTGAAAAACGCCCTGAGGCCAAAGATCCATATTCAAAAGCCCCAACTCCAGGTTGCCATACCGTAGATGAGGCAGCAAAGGCTTTAGGCATTGAGGCCAATCAAGTTCTAAAGAGCCTTGTAGTACACGCCGCTTATGAAGAAGGTGAAAAGCCACAATTAGTTATGATCTGCTTGCGTGGCAATCAAGAGTTAAATGAAGTTAAGGCAGGTAAGATCCCAGGTATTGCAAATCCAATTGAGTTTGCAAATGAAGAGGAGATCAAAGAATTCACCGGAGCTACCCCAGGCTCTTTAGGCCCTGTAGGCTTTAAGGGCCGTATCTTAGTAGACCGTGCAGCAGCTGTGATGGGCAATTTTGCCTGCGGTGCTAATGAGACTGGTTTCCACTTAGTAAGTGTTAACTGGGATCGTGATATTGAAAATTACGAAGTCTTTGACTTAAGAAATGTTGAAGAAGGCGATCCAAGCCCAGATGGTCAAGGTCACTTACACTTAAGAAAGGGTATTGAAGTAGGTCAAGTCTTCATGCTTGGCACTAAATACTCTGAGGCCATGGGCGCTACCATCATGGATGAAAATGGCAAACTCATTCCTATGGAGATGGGATGCTACGGTATTGGCGTAACTCGTGTCGTAGCTGCCGCCATTGAACAACACCACGATGATAAAGGTATTATCTGGCCTGATTCCATGGCTCCATTTAAGGTGGCAATCATTGGTCTTAAGTTAAATAAATCAGAGCAAGTAAGACTTACCTGTGAAAAGCTTTATCAAGAGCTTTTAGAGCGTAATGTTGAAGTACTCTTTGATGATCGCGACGAAAGACCTGGTGTAATGTTTGCCGATATGGAATTAATTGGCATTCCTCACGTCATCACCGTAGGCGATAGATCATTATCTGAAGGTATGATTGAGTACAAGTCAAGAAAGACTGGTGAGAAAGAGCAAATTAAAGTTGAAAAAGCTCTTGAGGACATTTTAAAGAAAATTGCTTAAAATTTTTTAAAGTTCATAAAAAAGGCCGCATCTGCGGTCTTTTTTATATGTATAACAAAAAGTTATATTAAAAATTCTTTAATGCTATCTTTATCGGAAATCTTACGTATCACGCGTGCTGGGTTTCCTACGGCAATACTAAAAGGTGCAATATCGCGTGTGACCACTGCACCTGCCCCAATCACCGCGCCTTCACCTATTCTCACCCCAGGTAAAATCACCACATTACCCCCAAGCCACACATTATCCTCAAGCACTATGCCTTTTGCTTTTTCAAAGCCTTGATTGCGCTCTTTGGCAATTAGAGGATGAGCTGCGGTATACATGCCACAATTTGGTCCTATAAAACAACATTTACCCAAAGTTATGGGCGCACAATCCATCAAATAAGCGTTGTGATTTATAAAAGAGCCATCGCCAATTGAGATGTTATAGCCATAATCGCAGAAAAAATTGGCTAAAATCGTCACATTTTGCCCAAGTGAGCCTAAAAGCTTCTGCAAAATCTCAGATCTTTTGCTCTCCTCTTGAGGCGGGGTAGAATTAAAGGCAAAGCACAAACTATCTGCAATCTGCCGCTCTTTGATAAGCTCAGGATCAAAGTTTGCGTCATACCACATGCCATTTTGCAACTTTTCTTTTTCGGTTAATTTTTCCTGCATTCTTAAGATCTCCTTGACTGTTCCCTTGCCTACAATTATAGCGCGCATAAGCTTTTAAATATTTTTTTAAAGTTGGCATAGATCTTTCATATAAAAAATAGCTACGGCAAATCTTGCCTCTTATTAAAAGATCAAAAACGTAGCAAGGAGAGAGAATCTATGGCACTTTATTTATATACAAATATTTCCTCATTAATTGCCCAGCGCAATGCGAATAAGGCAACTAAGAACCTTGATGTATCTTATGAAAGATTAGCCTCAGGTCTTAAAATCAATGGCGCAAAAGATGATCCTGCAGGTTTACAAATTTCAGATCGTCTAACCAATCAAATCGATCATTTAGATCAAGGCAATCGTAATGCCCAAGATTGTATTTCTTATGCCCAAACTGCAGAAGGTGCCTTCGATGAGATCACCAATATGCTACAGCGCATTCGCACCATTGCAATTCAATCTGCAAACGGCACTTACAGCAATACCGATCGTGAATCCTTACAACAAGAAGTCGATGAGCTCAATGAGGAAATTGTAAGAATTTCAGAAGATACTACTTTTGCAGGAGCCCCTCTTTTAAACGGTGAGGCAGGTAAGGTTATTTTCCAAGTAGGTGCAGGTCCAAACTCAACTGTCACCATTGATATGCGCATGGGTTTTGATACTCAGTCTCTAGCCGAGCAAGCCGCGCAAATCACTGGCAGTGATACTTTTACCGTTGAAGAAGGTATTTTTGGTTCTATTACCAACTCTTATCGTTTTACCGATATTTTTAACTACAATCCAGATGGTAAAGGCATTGATATTACAAGCCAATCAAAAGCTCAAATTGTGCTTGCAGGTATTGATGCTTTAATTAATGCAGTAGATACTAAGCGTGCTCAATTAGGTGCGATGCAAAACCGCATGGAGGCGACCATTCGCAATCAAGAAAGCGTCTCTGAGAATGTAAGCTCCGCCCGCGCCACCATCCGTGATACCGATTGGGCAAGTGAGACTGCAAGCCTTACGCAAAATACGATCTTCCAACAAGCAACCGCTTCTATTTTGACTCAGGCTAATACCCGTCCACAAATTGCGCTACAACTTTTAGCCGATAATGGGTAAAAGTTAAAAATTAATAAAGTGCCAGCAAAGCCCCCACTTGTTTGGGGGTTAATTTTTTTAACCTGCTAAAAAAGCTTTTTTACCTGACAAAATTTGCCATACAAGGTACAATTATCCCTAAGTTTTTTCTTAGAGGATAGCTAATTGGCTCAATTCATTTTTACCATGAATCGCGTGGGTAAAATTGTTCCACCCAAGCGACAAATTCTCAAGGATATTTCCCTCTCATTTTTCCCAGGTGCCAAAATTGGTGTCTTAGGTTTAAATGGTGCTGGAAAATCAACTTTAATTAAAATTATGGCCGGGGTTGATCAAGATTACGAGGGTGAGGCTCGCCCACAACCTGGCATTAAGATTGGTTATCTTCCTCAAGAACCAGTTTTAGATCTTAATAAAACGGTAAAAGAGGTTATTGAAGAGTCTTTTGCTGAAGTAAAAGAGGCTTTAACCCGCTTAGATGAAGTCTATGCCGCCTATGCTGATGAAAATGCCGACTTTGATGCTTTAGCCAAAGAGCAAGCAAAGCTTGAGGCAATCATTCAAGTTCATGATGGTCATAATTTAGACTCACAAATTGAAAGAGCCGCTGACGCTTTGCGCTTGCCTGACTTTGAAAAGCAAATCAAAGTGCTCTCAGGTGGTGAAAGACGTCGTGTCGCTTTATGCCGTCTCTTACTTGAAAAGCCTGATATGCTCCTCTTAGATGAGCCTACCAATCACCTTGATGCAGAATCTGTAGATTGGCTTGAGCAATTCTTACATCAGTATCCTGGTACTGTGGTTGCAGTAACCCACGATAGATACTTCTTAGATAACGTGGCAGGCTGGATCTTAGAGCTTGACCGTGGTGAGGGTATCCCGTGGCAAGGCAATTACTCAAGTTGGCTTGAGCAAAAAGATCAAAGATTACAAATTGAAGAAAACACCCAAAGCGCTAGAAGAAAGTCCATTGAGCGTGAGCTTGAGTGGGTACGCCAAGGTGCTAAGGGTCGTCATGCCAAATCTAAAGCCCGTCTTAATCGCTTTGAAGAGCTCTCTAATGTTGAGTATCAAAAGCGCAATGAGACCAATGAGCTTTATATTCCGCCGGGGCCAAGACTTGGTGATACCGTTTTAGAGGTTAAGAACTTAAAGAAAGCTTATGGTGATCAAGTCTTAATTGATGATCTAAGCTTCTCTATTCCAAAAGGTGCCATTGTCGGTATCATTGGCCCTAACGGTGCAGGTAAATCTACCCTCTTTAGAATGATTACCGGTATTGAAAAGCCAGATAGCGGTGAAATTCGCTTAGGTGATACAGTAGTTACTGCCTACGTTGAGCAGTTCCGTGATGAGATGAAAGATGATAATACCGTCTTTGAGGAAATCTCCCACGGACAGGATATCTTACGTATTGGCAATTATGAGATCCCATCTCGCGCTTATATCGGTCGCTTTAATTTTAGAAGCACTGATCAGCAAAAGCGTGTCGGTGATCTCTCAGGTGGTGAAAGAGGTCGTTTACAATTAGCCAAACTTTTACAAGTAGGCGGTAACCTTTTACTTCTTGACGAGCCAACTAACGATCTTGATGTTGAAACCTTACGTGCTCTTGAGAACGCTTTATTAGAGTTCCCAGGATCGGCGATGGTGATCTCCCACGATAGATGGTTCTTAGATAGAATTGCCACCCACATCTTAGACTACTCAGATGAAGGCAAGATCCGCTTCTATGAAGGTAACTACACCGAATATGAAGCCTGGAAGAAGAAAGAATTAGGTGAAGAAGCTAAACCTCACCGTTTACGCTTCAAGAAAGTCACCGACTAATCTCAATTTAGGCCAAAGAACAATCTTTGGCCTTTTTTAACTCTTTTGCCAAAAATTTTTCTCAAAACGTTAAGGAGATTTTTAAAATACTGCCTGATAAACTGCCCAAGCCTTCAGGATATGCTCCTCAAAACGATCCTCAAACTCAAGAGGAATGGGAGCGTTATTTTGATTATAGAAAAAATGATCGCGACTATCCCGATGAGAATAAAAATAAGATTTTACAAACAATAAAGGCCAGAGGTAAGCTTGTCTGGCCTAAAACGGATTTAATGCTTTGATTAATTAAATAAAATCAAATAATGAAGTGCCATGCACTACACTATAAGATTGTTGTGCAGTCTGCAAAGCCATCTGCTCTTTTAAAAGATTAGAGGCAGCCTCATAAGTATCAATCTCAGAGATATTAGCTTTAGCAGTTTGCTTAATAATGGATAAGGCATTATCTGAGTCAATGATATTATCAATGTTTGCTTGACGTGCACCAATTTGACCGCGATACATATCATAGCTGTCACGAGCGTTTGCCACACTAATTTGTGCCTGAGACATCTTCTCGGCCCGCTCTTCATTAGAGATGGTTGGATCACGTAAAGTGCTAATCACATCATTTAACACATTTAAGATGTTATCCTTTTCAACTGGCTCCATGACGATAGATAAAGTACCACCGTTTGCTTGAGCACTAGCATCAATAACCATACCCTTAAACTCAATTTGCCCTTCTTCATTAAGCTCACCTGAACCTAAGTCAGTTGTGGTATTTGTTTGATGGTTAGTATGGCTTACAGTAAATGTACCATCATTTACAGTAAAGTTGATGATATTGTCAGTTGCAGGATAGCTACTTGAGAATATAGAGTCGTAAAGATCTTCAAAGTCATCATAATTTACGATCTGAGATTGAGAGTCTGCAAGTGCATTACCTCCAGCATCGGCCTGATCGTAAACGGTGATCTCATGGGCTTCGGCGACATTTTGGAAAATGTTTAAACCACTGTCGGTCACCTGCACTGTCACAGTAGGAGAAACTTGCACAGAGCGAGTTGAACCGTCAGCTTGGCAAATATAATGACCATCAGAGGTTAAAGTAATTGTAGGCCTTGAGCTTTGAGCTCCTGAGAAGATGTACTCACCTTCTGAGTTTTTAGTATTCATCAAATCAAAAATTTGCGCTTGAGCCTGCTCAATATCCTCAGCAATTGCATCAAGGCTATTTTGATCCATGGTGCCATTTACAGCTTGTTGAATGCGCACTTCAACGGAGTTCATTACCGTCCATAATTGCTCTAAAGCTGTTTCACTTTGAGCTAGACTGTCAGCGGCAAGGCCTGCATTGATTTGATACTGATCAAAAGTATTAACATCAGCCTCATACTTGACCTTTTGTGCCATTCCTGAAGGATCTTCACCTGCAGTACTAAATTTAAGACCAGTATTGTATTGCTGGGAGGCCTTATCTAAACGAGTATTAGCCGCCTGCAAATAAGACATATGGGTGTCATATTGCATTGAAGTTGAAATACGCATTTTCTCTCTCCCTTAAATTAGAACGCTGAAATAAGCGAATCAAAAACGGTTTGTGAAGTAGATATAATCTTGGCACAAGCGGCATAGCATTGCTGGAAGCGAATTAAGTTGGCAGCCTCCTCATCAAGATTAACACCTGCTTGTGACTGAAAGAGATTTTCTGTCTGTTCACATTTAACTTGAGCAGCCTCTAAATTAGTTGAAGCTGACATCACAGCAGATCCCACATCACTTAAAATGTTGGCATAACCTTCAGTGAAGCTTACTTTGTTGGAGCCATGTGAATAAACTAAATTCTCTTGTTGTAAAAGACCCATTTGTACGCCATTGGAGTTATCAGAGTAACCATCTGAATTAATCTCAATGACAAAACTATCATTAGGCTCTACAGTACCAGTAATTGAGAACTCATAGCCTGGGTAGCCAGGCTCATACTTGTCTGGATCCCACACTGCATTGGCAAAAACATTCTTACCATTGCAATAGGCAGGAGCGGCACCTAAGCGATTGCCTGCACTATCGCAGATGATGTAACTGCCATCATTACCGATTTCAATACGAGTTGGAGCTCCTTTATTGAAAGCTGAATTGCCATCAGCATCAATGCCTACACCCATATTGGTACCTGAGGCACTCATGCCCTCAAATTCAATAACTGCATTGCCTTGATTGGTGCCACTTGTATTTCCGCGCACTGCTGAGGCAAAAGCAAAATCTTCAGGTTTGGTGATATTAGTCTTAATATCGTAGGCCGCGTGCATGGTAGGTTGCACGTAGAATTTAGCGCCGGTTGGATAAGTTTGATTGAAGTTCATGACAATACCATGATCTTCAATGGTCAACTCTAAATTACCATTTGCATCAGCGCCAATTGCGACCTGATCTGTAATATCAATCTCACGGCCATCTTCTACCATATAGACGTGGAAATCACCGCCATAGGTATCTGAGAACACGACCTTGTAATCATTAGCTGTAACATTAGATCCTTTACCTTCAATAAAGGAGACGGTCATCGCACTGCCATCAGTATCACTTACCGCTTTGGCAGTAGGAATAGTAATTAAATCCTCACCTGCCTTATTTTCAAGGGTGATACCTGATTTATTTTGGACATTCATTGCATCAGCAAAGGCCACGGCTAATTGACCTAATTGACGCATACTCTGTCTTATTTCATCAGTGCTTTGTAAGTAACCGCCAAGCTCACCACCCCAACCTTTATAGTTGATGACGATCTCCTCATCACCTTCGGTATTAAAGGTTATAGATACGGCGCGCTTTGTCGGATCAAAAGAATCATTTTTAGAGTGTAAAGTAGCGTAGGTATCACCGTTTACTAAAAGCTGACCGTTACCTAAATAAAGGGAAAGATCGCCTTCTTGAGTGGTGGTGACATTAATATCTACTTTCTCTGAAAGCTCATAAATTAACTGATCTCTCTTATCTTTTAACTGTAAAGCTTGATCGCTTTGCTCATTTGGTAATTGATTGATCTGCTTGTTTACTTCATAAATGTTATAGACTAAATCGTTAATGGTAGTGACCGTATCATCAATCTTGGCATTAACATCTTTTAGTTCATTAGTGATATTGGCATTTAAAGTACCATAGCGATCTACCATGATCTCAAGCTGTGCTAAAAGCTCACGTCTTGAAGCGGTAGAAGTTGGATCTTGTACTGCATCTTGCAGGGCGGAAAAATAAGAGTTTAATGAAGATGCAATATTCATGGAAGACTCAGAGAGCATACTATCTACGGTATCCATACCGGAGATATAGGCATCATAGTAACCTACTGTGCCTCTGTCTCTAAAAAGCTCTCTTTGTACGTATTGATCGTACATACGGCGGGTATAAGATTCACCGATGCCCCAATCAATTACTGAGGTATAGTAATTAGTATTCTGACGGACATAGCCTTCAGTGTTGACATTTGAAATGTTATTTGAGGTGGTATGGAGTAGGTTCTGATGAGCCAACAATCCATATTTACCAGTTTGTAATAGATCAAGCATTAAATCATCCGCCTAGGCGGCAAATTCCGCCTTTTTTTAAATCTTTTTATCCATATATGCTATTTGTATGCCATAAATGCGATCTTGCGAGAAATTTGAGTAAGCTTTGAGGCATAATTAGGATCAGTTGCATATCCAGCCTTTTGAATTTCCTCAAAATATCTCTCAGGGTCCCATGAAATTTTTGCGGCCTTGTGATAGCGCTCATTGTTTTGAATGAGGCTCACATAATCTTGCATACTCTCTAAAACTGAAGGATAGGCTCTAAAAGTATCCCGAATAGAAACACTCTTGCCGCCTAAAAACTCATGTGTGGCAAAATCTTCCGTCTCCCCACGCCACGAGCCTCCAGCTTTAATGCCATAAAAGTTATTACCTTTAACATGCTCACCCCAACCGGTCTCTAAGGCCGCTTGTGAGAGCAGAACTAAAGGATTCATGCCACTGCCTTCAGTAGCCTTCACGGCATAAGGCATGAGCTTGTCAACAAAGTCTTGCGCATCGGCAAAGTTCTTTGGAACAGGTGGTAAATCCTCGCGCCTAAAAGTTTGATGGTAAGCATTTAAAGATGCTTTAGCATTTGACAGTTCAAGCGGAGATAAGCCTTGTGCTTTAACATAGGAGCCTTTAACACTTACTTCATTTGAAGCGCTTAAACTACCTTGAGTGGGAGCTGTTAAACTTTCTAAAAGCTTTTTCCCCTCATCGCCTAAGCTTCCTGCAAATTGTTTGGCAATAAGATAAGTAATGGAGTTTTTATTCAAACTACCCCGACTTTGCATCATAGCCTCGACTCTTTGATCGGTTAACATACTTTCAAAAAATCCTGAGTATTTGCTATGTAATGGAGAGTCTTCATTTAAAGCACGATTTGAGTTTTCAAAAGCCTCAAAACACTGCTTCATAAGTAAAGCCTCAAATTGCGAGGCAGCAGTTTTGAGTGCTTGGGCTTGTTCTTCCACACTGCCTAAACCTAGGGTTCGTAACTTATTTAAATTGCGCGTATCGGCAACTAAGCCTAAGTCGGTTGCAGATTTAATATTCAAAGACTCCATAAAAGTCTCCCCCATGTGGAACACAAAACTATCCATTAAGGCTCAAAGCAACATATATGCCACCACTTTTTTGAACAAATAATTAATTAAAAATTAAGCAATTTTTTATCTTTTGACAGTTATTTTTTAAGTTTCGGTCAAATTTTTGACAATAATCCCAACAGTTGTTGTAAAATTGTACAAAAGTTAACAACGGGATTTTATTATGCAGTTTTCACTTACTGCACTCATCATTGATGACGTTGCAAAGAGAAAACAATCGTTAGAAACCATTTGCGACTTTTTAAAAATAAGCACTCAAAGTGGGGACAGTAACGATTGTCTTTCTTATTTAGACTCAGCACAAGATAATATCGATCTTGTTTTTTTAGGCCAGTGTAAAAGTATGGAGAGGACACAGATCGTACTCTCTCACCCAAGAACCCCCTTCATCCTTTTAGACGACGCTGACGACAAAGTTAAAGAAAGCCCCAATTTCATGGGCGAGTTTGGCAACGATCCAAGCTACGATGAATTAGTAACGCTCTTACACTACTGTCAGTCTTTCAACAGTATGAAAAACTTAAATCCTAAATTTAAGGATAATAAGAGTCAAAGACTAATTAAGCTTTTAGTTGGCAAAGGTGAGGAAATCGCTAAGGTTCGACGCTTAATTGAGCAAGTTGCCCCAACTGATGCAAGTGTCTTAATTTTAGGCGAGTCAGGCACTGGTAAAGAAGTTGTGGCAAGAGCCATTCATGAGCTTTCAAATCGCTCCAAAAAAGCTTTTGTACCTGTAAATTGCGGTGCTATCCCACCTGAGCTTTTAGAGTCTGAGCTTTTCGGTCATGAAAAAGGTGCTTTCACCGGTGCCATAAGCGCCCGCGAAGGCCGCTTTGAGTTAGCAGAAGGCGGCACGCTCTTTTTAGATGAAATTGGCGATATGCCCTTTAATATGCAAGTTAAACTCTTGCGGGTGCTACAAGAGCGCAAATTTGAGCGCGTAGGCTCTAATAAATCCATAAAAGCTGATGTCAGAATCATCGCTGCCACTCATCAAAACCTAGAGAAGATGGTTGAAGAGAAGAGCTTTAGAGAAGATCTTTACTACCGCTTAAATGTCTTCCCCATTGAAACCCCTCCGCTTCGTGAGCGCACTGACGATCTGCCACTTCTTATTACCGAGCTTACCCACCGTCACTCAAGTGTTAACAATGGTGCAACCATTCGCTTTACGCAACGTGCTTTAAGCTGCCTTATGCAAAATGAGTGGAAAGGCAATGTGCGTGAGCTTTCAAACTTAGTCGAGCGCATGTTGATCTTGCATCCTAATGAGGTCATTGATATTAACGATTTACCACCACGCTATCGTGGCGATAAATTAGTTTCAGATCCGATCTTAGAGCGCGAGGCTCTCCTTGATGCCTTCAGTAACTTCGATGTCGATGATACCTTTGCTGAAAATGCAGATGACAGTCCCGTCTTTGATGATAACAATAGCCCTGAATTAATTGATGAATCAGATCTTGCAAGAGCCTTTACGCAAGATTTAACTAAAGAGAAAGTTAATTTAAAAGAGCTTATTGCCGACATTGAAGTGAAGATGATAAAACAGGCCTTAGAGCAAAGCGATGGAGTAGTAGCTAAGGCTGCTGAAACCTTAGGTCTTCGTCGCACGACCTTGTTTGAGAAAATGAAAAAATATAATTTAAGTTAAGGAGATCTTCTATGATTATAATCAACGAAAAACAAAAACATCAAATAGGAGAACTCCTAAACGGCAAGGTAATCTTAGTCACAGGCGGTACTGGTTCATTTGGCAAACAATTTATCAAAACCGTCTTAGACTCCTTCCCGATGGTGCGCAAGGTCATCATCTACTCAAGAGATGAGCTTAAGCAATATGAAATGCAAAACGCCTTTAGAGCCTATGCTGAAAAGTTGCGTTTTTTCATTGGCGATGTGCGCGATAAAGACCGTTTAGCCCTGGCTATGCGCGGGGTAGATATTGTAGTTCATGCCGCAGCTTTAAAGCAGGTGCCAGCTGCCGAATACAATCCCATGGAGTGTATAAAGACTAATATCTCAGGTGCTGAGAATATTATTGAAACCTCACTTTTTTGTGGCGTAAAAAAAGTTATTGCCCTCTCCACGGATAAAGCTGCTAACCCCATTAACCTTTATGGCGCAACTAAGCTTTGCTCAGATAAATTACTTACCGCAGCCAATAACCTCTCAGGTGATTTACCTACCCGTTTTGCGGTAGTGCGTTATGGCAATGTTGCAGGATCTCGTGGCTCGGTAGTGCCATTTTTTAGAAAGCTTATTGCAGATGGGGCCGAGTTTTTACCGATCACCGATTTTGAGATGACCCGCTTTTGGATCACCTTACCTGAAGGTGTAGCCTTTGTGTTATTAAGCTTGGTGAGAATGCACGGAGGGGAAACCTTTGTGCCTAGGATCCCCTCTATTAAGATTGTCGATCTTGCCAAGGCTATGGCACCTCACTTACCACAACAAGAAATTGGCATCCGTCCAGGTGAGAAAATTCATGAAATCATGTGCCCACGCGATGATTACATGCACACCTTAGAGTTTGACTCTTTCTTTATTATCAAACCTACGATAAGTGTCTCTTGCCACAACTTTAACACTACCATGCTAGGTGAGGAAGGCAAACCTGTTGCACCTTATTTTGAATACAATTCATTTAACAATCCCCACTACCTAAGCGTTGAGGAAATTGCTCAATTAGACGGAGTGATCTAAATGATTCCATACAGTAGACAGTGTATTGATGAAGAGGATGTTGAGGCGGTAGCCTCAACTTTACGCTCCGATTATCTAACCACAGGCCCCCAAGTTCCACTTTTTGAAGAAGAGCTAGCCTTACGAGTAAACGCCCCCTATTGTGTTGCTGTAAGCTCAGCTACTGCAGCTTTACACATTAGTATGTTAGCTTTAGGCATAGGTCCTCAAGATACCGTTTTAGTCTCCAATGTAAGCTTTGTCTCCTCGGCAAATTGTGCGCGTATGGTGGGAGCTAAAGTCGAATTTGTCGATGTCGATGAAAAAAGTGGCCTTATTACCCCAAAAACTTTAAAAAAGGCCTTAGAGCGCCTAAAAGCGCAAGGCATTTTTGTCAAAGCAGTCGTGGCCGTCCATTTAAGTGGTCGTCCTTTAGATTTGGCAGGCCTTTATAAATTAAAACAAGAATACGGTTTTTATTTAATCGAAGATGCCGCCCACGCCTTAGGGGCAGTTTATAAAGGCGATACAATTGGTTCTTGTAAATACAGTGATCTTTGTGTGTTCTCCTTTCATCCGGTAAAAATTATTACCACCTGTGAAGGCGGTGCCGTGACCTGTCAAGATGAAGGTTTATACAAAGAATTACAACTTTTAAGATCCCATGGTATTGTCCACGATAAAGCCCTCCTTCAAGATCAAAGCTATCCTGAATTTTATTATGAGATGCAAACCCTGGGTTTTAACTATCGCTTAAGCGATGTACAAGCCGCTTTAGGGATCTCACAGCTTAATAAATTAGATAAGTTTCTGGAAAAAAGACGCGCTTTAGCCAAGCTTTATCCGACCTTTTTAAATGAGCATTTAAAAGAATACGATATAAGTTTACCGATGGCAGATCTTGAAGAACATGAGGAAAACTTATCTTCTTGGCATCTTTATCAAATTGGGGTACCAAATCGCGATTGCGTCTATCAAACACTAAGAGCTAAAGGCATTGGCGTGCAAATTCACTATTTGCCAATAAGCCGCCATCCTTACTATGGCAAAATCCATCTTGAAGGCTCAGATAAGTTTTTTAAACGCGCCTTATCCATTCCTTTGCATGTAAGGCTTGAAAAGCGCGATTTATCCTTAATTTGTGCCTTGCTTTTAGAAAGCTTAGATAAAGTCTAAAGATAAAAGCTTACACAAAACATAAAAGTTAAAGTAAAAAAGGAGGACGGCAAGTCCTCTCCACAAAGAAGGGAGTTTTCTTGCCGGAATTTTATAATGAATAATATTTGCGTCATTCCAGCTCGCGGGGGTTCTACGAGGATCCCTAAAAAAAATATTAAAGATTTTTGGGGTAAACCACTTATTGCCTATAGCATTGAAAAGGCTCTTGAATCAAAGATTTTCTCCCGCGTCATCGTCTCAACTGACGATGAGGAAATTGCAAGGGTTGCCAAAGAGTATGGCGCACAAGTGCCTTTTTTGCGCGATAAAGCCATTGCCGATAATCACACCTCCTCTTTTGTACCGGTGCTTGATGCCTATCAACGCGTAAAAGATGATGGACAAAATCAAAGCCCCATTGAAGTTGTGACCTGTATTTATGCCACCGCCCCTTTAATGGAAATCTCAGATCTAAAACATGGCTTTGAGATTTTTCAAGAGAAAAACTTAGATTATCTCTACTCTTGTACCGAATTTCCTTTCCCAATTCAAAGAGCAGTCTATTTAGACCAAGATCATACCCCGCATTGTTTTATGCCAGATTGCTTTCCTATGCGCTCACAAGATCTAGTCAAAGCCTATCAAGATGCCGCACAATTTTATTTTTACAAGGCAAGTATCATAGAAGATCTAAGCCAAATTAAAAAAGCCTATGCCCTGCCTATTGACCGACATCATGTGGTCGATATTGACACCCCTGAGGACTTTTTATTAGCTAAAGCTTTATATAAAGCTTTAGAGGATCTTAAAAATGCCTAAACTTGCGGTGGTTTTAAAAGCAGATCCTAGTATTGGTACTGGGCATTTAATGCGCATTAATGGTATTTTGCCAAACCTTAAAGCTTTAAATTATCATTTATATTTAGTCACCGACTCTTTAAGCCCTGAGCTTGAAAACTTATGCACTTTATATGAAAAGATTATAAGAGTACCTACTTTAGATGAAATCCCAAACGCTCTTTATAATCTTCAAGTTGAAGAAGTGCTTTTTGATCATTACTATATTGATGCAAAAATTGAAAGTGCCGTGCGTGACTTTGCCAAAGTCATTATCATCGATGATCTTGCCAATCGCCCCCACAACTGTGATCTACTCTTTGATCAAGGCCTTTTAAGAAAGGCAAGTGATTATCAGGCCCTTGTAAATCCCGATGCTAAAATTTTTGTAGGACCTTCCTTTTCCTTAACTAAAAAAGAATTTACTAGAATTAAAAAGACCCCTAATTTTGGGAAAAGTCGCATCTTAGTAAACTTTGGCGGGGCAGATCCTCTTGGGGCTTTGAAAATAAGCCTTGAGAGCTTACTTAAAATTAATGCTCAAAAATATTTTGACTTTACAGTATTAGCAGGCATCGCCAATCCTTTAAAAGATGAGATTAAAAAGCTTACCTTAAACCAAAAAGGTTTTACCTACTTAACCCACAGTAGCGACGTCCCTGCGCTTTTTAGCTCTATTGATTTGGCTTTAGGGGCAGCAGGTGGCATGACCTTTGAGCGTATTGCCGCCTCCATTCCTTCAATTTGCGTAAGTGTTGCAGACAATCAAGAATTAGGCCCACTTGTCATAGAACAACTAGGCTTAGGTTTGGCCCTGCCTTTTTCAGATCTTAAAAAGCCTCAAGTTCTTCTTGATAAGCTTTTTGAGCTTCAAGAAAAAGCCCCTTTAATTAAAGCTAAATGCCCACAAGTGATTGATGGCAATGGCCTTTTGCGCATTGCCAACAAAATCTTTGAACTTTTAAACTAAATCTTGGCTTTCTAAATACAAAGGTAACTGCCAGTTAATGGCAGTTTTTCCTTGGGCTTGTAAATAAGCATTGGCCTTTGAGAAATGATGGCAGCCAAAGAAGCCTCGATGGGCTGAAAGTGGACTTGGGTGAGCACTTTCTAAGACTAAATGGCGATTTCTATCTACTTTGGCGCATTTAGAGCGGGCGGCATTGCCCCATAACATAAAGACAATTCCCTCACAATTATTATTAATTGCCTCAATGACCCCATCGGTAAACTCTTCCCAGCCTTGATTGTGATGAGAGTAGGCAATTCCCTCTTTTACAGTTAAAACTGAGTTTAAAAGTAACACTCCTTGCCTGGCCCAGGGCACTAAACAGCCATGTCCTGGAATACTAAAACCTGGGACATCAGATGCTAATTCCTTATAAATATTTTGTAAGGAAGGAGGAACTGGCACTCCTGCAGGTACTGAAAAAGATAAACCCATGGCTTGACCCTTTTCGTGATAAGGATCTTGCCCCATAATTACCACTTTAAGCTTATCAAAAGGAGTTAATCTAAAAGCATTAAAGACCAAATTTTCAGGTGGAAAAATTGTTTCTCCGGCGCTTCTGCATTCCTTTACATACGCTAAAGCGTGTTTAAAATTCTCGGTTTCCTTTAAAGGACCGATAATATCATGCCATGTTGCTGTCAATTTAATTAACCTTAAATCAATATAAGTTTTTTTAAAAAACGTCGTCAGTGCTGCTTAAAACAAATTTTTGCGCAACTTATTTTTATATTATACGGGCAGTTTTTGCTTTTTATTGTGACAAAAGAATAAATTATGCATTTAATTGCAATATCTTTAACAAAAAAAATAGGGGTAGGGGATGGCGTTTAGCGCCTTGCCCCTCCCTCAGAACCGTGCGTGCGACTTTACCGCACACGGCTCC
>CALXNU010000016.1 GCA_944389835.1 uncultured Succinivibrionaceae bacterium | reverse complement strand
CCTGTGGAGATAACCGTTAGGAAGTCTTTGAAGCAGGAAGAAGCCCTTAACCTTTAGGTTATGGGTGATTCACAAATTCAGGTAAGATCATAGTAAGTTTTGAGATACGCAATTTACCTTAGGATTTATTTGTAGTGAAAACCCTTATCATTGCACCTTCATGGCTTGGTGATTTAATCATGGCTCAAAGCCTCTTTAAAGATCTAAAAAAACAAGATCCAAGCTCCACTCTTACTGTATATGCACCAGAGTACATGATGCCTATTCTTGCACGCATGAAAGAGGTAGATGATAGGATAGTAAATCCTTTTGCCCATGGGGAGTTTAATCTCACCGCAAGATGGGCTGATGGCATAAGACTTAAACGTTATAATTTCGATAGAGTGTTTGTCTTACCAAACTCTTTTAAATCAGCACTACCTGCCTATTTTGCAGGAATTCCAGAACGCATTGGCTTTAAAGGTGAAAGTCGCTATCTTCTTTTAAATAAGATGCGCAAAGATAAAAAAGCTTTCCCTTTAATGGTGGAGCGCTATGTGGCATTAGCACATTTAGAGTGTAAAGACTCATCAGAGCTGCCGCCTATTGATTATCCAAGTTTAGAGCTTAAATATCCTGAAAATAAACTTCTTGAGCGTTTAAAACTTAATCTTGAAAGAGAGCTTTTAGCTCTAGGTTGTGGAGCAAACTATGGTCCTTCTAAATTATGGCCACCTCAATATTTTGCCCAAATTTGTGAATTTTGGGTTCAAGAAAAGAAAGGAGCCATTCTAGCCTCTGGCACTAAAAAAGATAAAGAGACTGTAGAGAAAATTAAAAGCTATCTAAGTGCAGATACCCGCAAATATTTTTATGATATTGCAGGGCTTACTAATCTTACTGAAGCTTTAGATTTAGTTGGAGTATGTAAGATGGCAGTATGCAATGACTCAGGTATGATGCATACTGTAGCTGCAGCCTCTGTTCCTCAAGTGTGTATTTTTGGCTCCACCTCCACTAATTACACTCCACCTCTTTCAAGTAAAGCCATTTGTCTTGAATCAAATGAGCCTTGCCATCCTTGTTTTGAAAGAACCTGTAAATATGGTACCTATGCTTGTCTAAAAGGTATCACTCCTGAAATGGTCATAGAAAAAATCAATAAACTAATTTAAACTTAAGGCACTATATTTTTCTGTTAAGTGCCTTTTGTTATGAGATTTACATCAGCTTGCGTACTTTGTTGTTATAAAACCCTAACTGCCCTGATTGCGCCTTTAGGGATGGCATATCTTATACACAAAAAAAGACGTGATCCGCCATATGGAAAGCGCAAATGGGAGCTTTTAGGCTATCAAAAAGTAAGCTTTCATCGCACTATCTGGTTTCATACCGTAAGTGTCGGTGAAGTCATTGCCGCCCGCCCAGTAATTGAAGGCTTTGTCCAAAGACATCCTAATTTCAAAGTCGTGGTCACCACAACCACCACCACTGGCGCTAATGAGGCTCGGAAAATTATAGGTATCACCCACCTTTTCTGTCCACTTGACAGTCCTTGTGCTTTAAGACGTTTTTTTAAAGCGATAAAGCCTACGCATCTTTTTATTATGGAAACTGAACTTTGGCCTAATCTTTTAGATAAAGCTCGAAAAGAGCGAGTAAAAGTCACCATCTTTAATGCGAGGATGCCCGAGAAAACCTGTCTTAAATATGAAAAGCATTTAAATTTAGTTCGCGATTTAATCTCCGATAATTTAACTTTTGTGATTGCGCAAACTGATGAAGATAAAGATCGCTTTATAAGAATTGGTGTTGAGCCTTACAAAATTAAAGTTGCTAACTCTTTAAAATATGATTTAAGTCCTGATGAGGAAAAATTTAAGCTTGCAAGAAAGTTGAAAGAACACTTAAATCTCTATCCTGTGATGGGAGCAATTTCCACTCACGATGGTGAAGAAGAGGAAATTATTGAGACCTTCTTTACTGTAAAAAAAGAATTTCCTAATTTGCGCTTAGTGCTAGTTCCAAGACATCAAAGCGGTACCCAAAGGGCGTGCAAATTCTTAGATGAGATAAAAGAGAACTATTCAAGACGCTCTTTTTGTCATAAAAATCTTGATGACCTGCAAGGCAGTGTCTTAATTGGAGATACCTTTGGCGAAATCGAATTTTACTTAGGCCTTTGTGATTTTGTCTTTATGGGTGGCAGCTTCGTAGATGTCGGCGGACACAATCCGCTTGAGTCTGCTTATTTTTCACTCCCCATTCTTACAGGTCCTTTTTACTATAATTTTGCTGAGCAATATGAAAAACTAATTGAAGTTCAAGGAGCATTCCTCGCAGGTGACAATATGCGCCTTTATACTTTAATAAAGATGTTTTTAAATGATCCTGATCTTATTTTAAATGCGGGAATGCAAGCTTTAGATGTACAACAGCAAGGCAAAGGAGCTGTACAAAAGACTCTTGATTTTATTGAAGAAATAATTTCTTAAATTTACATAAATCCTATTAGATAAAAAAACTTGCAGTTTTTAAACATAAACTACAAGTTTTTTTTATTAAAAGACTTAATTTAAACTTCTAAAAGAAGTTTAGTTCTGTTTCATAGCATTTAAGAAATCAACATAATTTCTAGCGCTAGTAGCTAGTGTTGTAGCATCAATTGGTTGCTTATTTACAGGATTTGCCCCATAAAAAGCGTAAACCCCTTGAAAATCTGCATGGCAACGCACTAAAGATTGCTCTAATGAATTTAAAAATTCTCTTAGAGTATGTTTATTGTCACCTTGAGCGCTATAGCCTGCTTCATCACCACCGCAAGTTACAGCTAATGCCACCTTACGTCCTTCTAAATGACGACCTCCAGCATAAGCCCAACCTGGTGTTAAAACTAAATCAAACCAGCTTTTAAGCATTGGTGGGCAATTAAACCAATAAAGAGGGAATTGAAATACCACAGATCCATTATTATCAATTAAAGAATGCTCTGCGGCCACATCAATTGAAGATCTTGGGTATGAACTTTGAAGATTATGTACGATAAATTCATCTGGATATTTACGTACTTCATCAAGCCATCTGCGATTTACCACAGATTGATCATAATGTGGATGATCAACAATTATCACTGTCTTCATAGTAACTAAATCCTTAAGTACTCTACCCTAGAAAAGTGTAAGCTCAAATCTACATAAGCTTAAGCTCAACAACTAACTAATTATACACCGTCAAACTAAAGAGCTAAAAAGCGCTTTTAGGCTTTTTGTTTCTTTCAGCTAACAAAAGAACTAAATTATGAACTTTTTGCACAAAAGAAGTGCTTAACACCATTCCTTAAGACAAAGCCATATCTTTGATTAAAGAAAAATCACTTTCTTTAAAATAAAGATTAGGATTTTTCTTTTTTTCCTTTAAAAAAGAGCGATTAAGTCTTGAAAGCATGGCATCTTTATGCGCTTGACGCAATAAAGTCTGACGACATTTATCAAAATCAATTAAATAAACCTCTCCGCTTTGAGAGAGCATAATGTTATGAATATTCAAATCAGTATGCACGACATCATGCTCAAAGAATCTTTTTAGAGTTTTACCTATCTTGACTAACTCTTCTTGAGTTAAAGAGCGTTTTTGTAAAAGATAAAACAAATCTTGACTATATTTTAATTGATAAAGCACGATATCATTGCGCAAAAAAGCTCCACTTCTTTGCTGTCTTGCAATAAAGGGTTTGGGGACTGGAAGATTTTCCTCATAAAGAAGATCTAAAAGCTCAAGTTCTAAAAAGGCTCGCTCACTATCGCCAGTTAGAGCAAAGTACTTATCTCCCATGACTTTGCCCCACAAACCACCGCGCAAGTAATGGCGTAAAATTAAATCTCTACCCTGTAAAGAATAAAGCAAAGTCTGTCCACGACCACCACACTCTTTAAGATTACAAGCATTTTTATGGATATATTCTCGATCAAAAAATTGCTCTAATTGCTCATTTTCAAGATCGAGTAAGCTCTCATCTACAAAATACCAAGCAGTAGCTCCAAAGGTTCTTTCATGAACTCGCGAAGTACGCATCATTCTCTCCTTATGAAATTCCCTTTACAGTGGATTCGTGGTCTCTACATTCTCAATTGATTGATTTTGTTGATTATCAAGGCCGCATTGAGTTGCACCATATTTTTGTGTGCACCACTCATTCACAGATTGCACATAGGAACTGTCAATTGAGAATTTATCTGAACTCATCGCGCTTATGACATTAAAAGCTACCATAATGCACATTAGAACCCACAAATGACGCAATCTCCATTTAGGATTTAAACATAAAGCAAGCACAATGGGCATTAAGGCAAAAACAAAGAGAATAATAATCTGCCAATAATTTAAAACTAAAGTTGCGGCAGCCGCTGCAACTAAAAGCGCTACTAAACAGGAAATAGTAAGACCGCGAATAAATTTAATTCCTGCATCTTCACATTGTCTTAACTTAAAGATAACTTTAAAGTTAATAATAGCTGAAGCACACACCGTAATAATGCCAATTACCTGAGTAATCACAATCCACAAATATTTACCAATTTCAAAATAGAAAGGCGCATATTGTGGTAACTCATCAATTAAAGCCTTTTGTGTGACTAATAAAGAGCCAAATCTTAACCAATAAAGCACAGCCTTAAATAGCGGGAAAACATGCACTAAACCATAACCAAAATAACGCTCTTGGGTGTATTCAGCACTATTAGTTCTTATCGCATGATTTTGCCAAAGCTCAATAAAATAGGGAATTAAAGTTAGCGCAACAATTAAGACACCAACTAAAATACCAAGATAAGAAATCTTAATGTCCCGTCTTAACCACAAAACACCACACAAGGCCACCAACACCGGCCATGAGAAGTGAAACTGTAAACAAAAACCTACGCTTAAGGCTAAGACTAAAGAATAAGTAAAACGTCTTTTATTACTTAACTCTTGACCCTTTCTAAGCCTTACTAGCATATTTAAAAAGACTGCAGCACCAAAGGAAAGGTAGGAGGGGTTGTATAACAAAAAGTCATACATAAACCAAGGGTTTAAAGCATAAATAGCCGTACCTGCTACCACCACTTTAGATGAGAGCTTAAGCTGTCTTAGTGCATCCATGAAGAATAACACCCCAAGTATTCTTAAAAAGATAAGAAGTACTACCGGGGAGAGCGGGTGCATATAAATAATTAAAGGCAAACCTACAATAATTGAAGATAAGGAGCCTGGAACATTGCCAACTGTTGAGGCTTCATTTCCATAGGGGATAAATTCATAAGTTTGTGCTGCATGATAGCCTTTTTCTATCATTTGCATCTGATCGCCTGAGACGATTTGGTGAATTTCAAAAAAATACCCCAAATAAACCGACAAGAGTAAAACCACAAGCAGCGTAAATAATTCAAAAAAGCGATAATGCCAAAGCGGTACCACTTTCTCTTCACTTACGCTAATCTTATTTGCCTCATCAGTACTTAAACCTGCACTTACTGTTTTATAAAAACTATAAGCTAAGTTTTTTATGGAAGTTAGCGTCTTACGATTAAAAAAACGCATCTTAATATCCCCTTGTGTTAATCCTTTTTAAGATATTCACCAAAAGTTGCGATGGCCTCTAAAAGATGAGCATCACGGGTTGTATCTTCTGAAGGTTGATAGTGATTATCTAAAAACTTTAACATACCAACCGAATCTATTAGCACAATACGATCCTCTTCTATGACCGCATTTTCAAGATACGATCCTGCCAAATAATAAGGCTCTCTCTTGCCTGTAAAAAGATCTTGTCCTATGGTGAAATCACTTAAAGGATTTGAAACACCAAAAATTCTTGGCAAAATAGTTGCCGTTAAATCATAGGCTGTAGTACGTCTTGAAATATTGCCACCACCCATACCAGGCCACTTTACTACTAGAGGAATATGCATTTGCGCCTGAGTAAAGTTAGAGTTATGACCCCAATAATTATCCTTATTGTCATTAAACTCTTCACCATGATCTGAGCTAATTATAATAACGGTATTTTTCATTAAATCTTCAGTAACTAAGAAATCAAGGATCTTCTTAATATTACTATCTGCAAAGTACACCGCATTTTTGTAAAGATTAAAATAAGGGGTAGGATCGGTATTTTCATCAAGCTCTAAATGATTAACCATCTTTAAAGAAGGCTCAAAAGGTTTGGGAGCATCTTCAGGGACTGCAGCTGAGTGCACATTATCTAAAAAGATAAAGGAGAAGAAGCGCTTTGTTTTATCCTCTTTTACAAACTTCTCAAAATCGCTAATACATTGAGCGTCTCTTTCAAAAATATTCTCTCCACTTGATGACACTCTAAGATTTTCAACACCTGCAAAAACTGTTTTATTAAATTCAGGCTTAGTTACAGTCGCGGAAGTAAACACCCCTAAGCGATAGTTATTATCTAAAACAGCCTTTACTGTCGAAGAAGGAATTCCTGACGATAAAGCTACCTGCCAATATGAAGGAGGTAGTCCATAAAAGGCCCCAAAAATACCACCACGCGTTGAATTTGAACTTGATTGATGATCTCTGAAAATAAAAGCCTCATCACGAGATAATGCCCAGGTGTTTGGCATAATCTCTTGAGTTAACATATCTCCTCTTAGCGCATCTATATAAATATACAGCACATTTAAATCTTCTTTAGTTCCATTGTAGGCTAAAGGTGCTTTTGGATAAGCAAAAAGACCATCTTTACTTACTGAAATCTTAGCATTTGCTAAATCCTCTCTTGAAATGATCCCAAGCTTAATTAAAGTTGAGTTCATAGTTAGAGGCTTATATAAAGGCAAACGATTTTGAATTTCAGTTAAAGTTAAAATTCCATTTGGAAAAGCGTAAGCATGAATTAAATTGGCAATTACATAAAAAATCACACAGGTTATAACGAATTTTTTACTGTGAAAGCCTTTTATGGCACAAAAAGCTGCAAGGCCTAATGCTAGTGCACAATAGACAATAATTGCAACAACTTCAAGAAGTATGGAAAAAGTAGTATCACTTGAAAAAGAAATTACTTGACCTTGAGCGTTAAAAAATAAATCTAGCATCGCATAATTTAAATGAAAGCGATACAAAGAGAAGACATGCGCATCAACCGCTAAGACTATCTGCATTAAAGTCAAAACGATTACACACCACAAGACAAATAACAAACTACTTTTCTTCTTAAAAAGGCTTGGCAGTAAAATTAATATGAAAGTTCCAATTAAAAAGTAGAGACAAAAATGTCCAATTGCCGCCAAAGCATAGGTCACTAAAACAAACCACGGACTTTTATCAAAGGCTGGGGCAAAGAAAGTTGAATAATAAAGACAAAGTGGCAAATTAAATATAGCCAGAAAACCTATAAGTCCAAGACGATTGTTTAGCATAATTTAAGACCTTGTTTAAAAACTTAAAAACAAACGTATCGACAATCTTAGCATAAGCTAAAGACTTTAAACCTAGACTCTCCTTTTAAAAAAATTTTTGTTAATTAAAGTTAATCTGCCTTCAAACTTCCTTTTTACCTGCTTTTAGGTTATTTACCAAAAGAGAATAAAATTCATAAAGATTATTTTTATCCGTAACAAAAGCGTTCTTCTTTGTTACAATCTACAAGGTGTGTTAATCATTAATTTTAAATTTCATGGACTCGTCGTATCTTCCTAAATCTGTTTGCGTTTTGCGTCTTTCTGCTCTTGGCGATTGCATTAACGCTTTTGGCATGATCTTAGGTATTAAAAAAGCCTATCCTAAAACTAAAATATCCTGGATCATTGATGAACGTTTTGCCCCTTTATTTATTGATCACGACCGCGAAGAATTAGTCCCTTTATATACGGTCAACTTTAAAAAAGATGGTTTTAAAGCCATTAAAAGGCTAAAACGTGAACTTGATGGTAAAAGCTTTGATTGTTTACTTGATATTCAAACCTCAATTAAAGCCTCTCTTACCTCACTTGTCGTAAATGCTAATGTCAAAATGGGCTATGACAAAAAACGCGCCCGTGAAGGTCAAAGTTTTTTTGTCGACGTTAAAGTCCCCTCCCCTTCAGATCCTCATGTCTTAGCAGGTTTTATGGCTTTTGCCCATGAGGCAGGTTTTGTTAAGGCTAAGCCTTACTGGGATTTTAATTTACAAGACACTGAACTTGAGGCAGCGATTAGTTGTTTTGAGAGTAACAAAATCTTCCTTATTTCACCTTGCGCTTCAAAACCTCAAAAAAATTGGACTATAGAAGGTTATATTGGCATGGCACGCTATGCGCTAGAACATGGCTTTAGCGTAGGTTTAGTAGGTTCAAATTCACCAAAAGAGCTTAAGATTTGCAATGCAATCGAAACTGCTTTAGCAAATCCTAATAAGGTGATTAATTTCTGTGGCAAAACCACTTTACGCCAATTATTAAGCTTAGTTGCCATCTCATCTTTAGTCCTAGCCCCAGATAGTGGTACTTTACATTTAGCTAATGCCTTAAATGTTCCAGTAATAGGTCTTTATGCCATCCATTCAGAAAAAAGAGTAGGACCTACGCGTTTTATGGATCTTTGTGTCTCAGTACACGATACCATCGCCAAAGAAGAGCTTGGTGATAAAAAGATTCCGTGGCGCTATCGCGTAAGAAATGAACATGCTATGGAGAGAATAACGTTGGAGATGGTAAAAAAAGCTTTTGATACCGCTTTGAACAATCATGTCGTAAAAAGAACTTTAGAATTAGCCAAGGGACTTGAAAATGACTTATAACAACACTCCTAAACTTGCAGTTTTTCCAGGGACATTCGATCCTCCAACTCTTGGGCACTTTGATATTATCAAAAGAGCACATAATCTTTTTGATGAAGTATTAGTTGCAGTGGCCAACAATCCCTCTAAACACACCTTAATTTCGCTTGAAGATCGCATTGAAATGATGAAAGCTGCAACTTTTGGTATGGAGAGAGTGAAAGTTGAAGGCTTCTCTGGGCTTTTAGTTGATTTTCTAAAAGATCATGGAGCTCGAGTTTTAGTAAGAGGCGTGAGAACCGTTGCCGACTATGATTATGAAATTCAGCTTACTGGAATGTATCGCACGATGATGCCAGAACTTGAAATTGTCATGTTCCCAACTTCTGGGAATTTATCTTTTATCTCCTCAACTTTAGTAAGAGAGGTCATTATTCATCAAGGTGATACCTCAAGCTTTGTGCCACCTGCTGTAGCTTCTATTATTAATCGCAAATATTTACACAAAAGCTAAATACATTCATTGGGGTCTTTAACTTAAAAGTTGACCCCTAAGACTTAAGGTAGCGCTTAAATCTAAGCTTAATTGCTTAACTATTATTTTTGACAATTTGGGCAATAAAACGAACTTCTCTGTCCTAAAGTTACTTCTTCAATAGCAGTACCACAGCGCGGGCAAGGCTCACCTTTATGCCCATAGACATGTAAATTTTGCACAAAATAACCTGGCTTACCATCAGCACCTGAGAAGTCACGGATCGTAGTGCCACCTTTTTCAATGGAGGCTTTTAAAATTGCAACAATAGCACTTACTAAGGCCTCACATTCACTATGCGTTATCTCACAACCTTTTCTTAAAGGACTTATAGAAGTTGCAAATAAAACTTCACTTGCATAAATATTACCAACACCCACCACAACTTTATTGTCCATTAAAAGCTGTTTGATTGGCAGACGCCGTTTTTTTATTTTCTCAAAAAGATAGTTGGCATTAAACTCTAAAGAAAAAGGCTCAGGTCCTAGATCTTTTAAAAAAGGCAGTAATAAAGGATTATCATCAACTTTTACATAAACTGCCAAACCAAAACGGCGTATATCATTTAAGATAAGCTCTTTTCCAGAGTCCATCACTAAGGCAAAATGATCATGCTTTCCTAAAGACTCTTTTTGAGGTAAGACTCTTAGATGCCCTGACATACCCAAATGTAAAACTAAAGTGCCTTTATCAGTAAATACTAAAATATACTTAGCCCGTCTTTGTAACTTAAGAACTTTTGCACCATCTAGGTTTAATAAATCAGGAGATAAGGGTAGGCGTAAATTTTTCGTACCTAAAATAACTTCTTTGATTTGCCCATGTAAAAGGTGGGGGGCAATACCGCGCATCGTCACTTCAACTTCAGGTAGTTCAGGCATTTTAACCTCTCAAATACGACAATGGGGCCAAAGGCCCCATCGTATACAAAGCATGATAAGTAAAATTACTTAATCTTACCTTCTTTATAAAGAACATGCTTGCGGACAACTGGATCGTACTTCATCATCTCCAACTTACCAGGGGTGGTACGACGGTTCTTGGAGGTGGTGTAGAAGTGACCGGTGCCAGCTGAAGAATTTAAACGGATTTTCTCGCGACCGCCTTTCTTAGCCATGATGCATTACTCCTATTAGACGTTAGCGCCGTTAGCACGCATATCAGCAAGAACGGCATCAATGCCTCTCTTATCGATAGTGCGAATGGCCTTAGTGGTGACGCGCAGTCTCACGAAGCGGCCCTCACTCTCAACCCAGAAACGGTGATACTTTAAATTTGGAAGAAAACGGCGCTTAGCCGCATTCTTAGCGTGGGAACGGTGATTACCCACTGCCGGGCGCTTGCCCGTAACTTGGCAAACTCTGGACATGTCAGATTACACTCCAAATAAACAATCTACGGGTCACAGCGCCTTAAGGGCTGTAACCATAAACATTTTAAATTTTACTTTGAGATCTCCCCTTTAAGGGGAACTCAGGCAGAATAGCCTTTCATGCCGTCTGCCAAATATTTAGAGCCGTTGCGGCATCAATCTGACGTTTGACTTGAACTTGCACACGTCATCCTGTCGCAACCGTCTAGGATACAACAAAGTGCGCGCATTTTATCACAAAACCCACGAAAAGATCACGGATTTTTACATATATTTATTTAAGCTAAGCTAAAGCGCGTAACCTCTAAAACAAAAAAGCATCGGCATGGACCCCAAAATCAGCTTAAAATCAAGTGAAAGAAGAAATCGGGGACGGGCATTATAGCATCTCTTTACCAATCATTAAAGAGCCTATCCAAAATCGACAGAAAAAGGCTCATAAAAAATGCAAGTCTTTGTGCAGACAGCTAAAATTTAGTTTAAGATTAGAGGGTAGTATCAATATACGATTGCATTAAGGAGGCAAATTATGCAACTTCAAAATCGCAAGATCGTTTTAGGAGTTTCAGGCTCTATTGCCGCCTATAAATCCTGTGAACTTTTAAGATTACTTGTAAAAAATGGTGCTGATGTCTATGTTGCTTTAACCGAGGCTGCAAGTAAACTTGTCGCACCAGCCACTTTTGAAGCCCTCTCACATCATCAAGTATCAACCGAAATTTTCGATGATACCAACCATATTAAACACATCGAATTATCCGCTAATGCTGATTTAATTGTCATAGCCCCGGCCACTGCTCAAACCATTGCTAAATTAGCACACGGCTTTGCAGATAATATGCTAACTGCCACCGTGCTTGCAGCTCCTTGCCGTACCATCATCGCACCGGCTATGAATCAGCGCATGTACCAAAATCAAGCCACCCAAGATAATCTTGAGATTTTAAGAAAAAGAGGTTTTATCATTCTAACCCCTGAGGATGGGGACTTAGCCTGCGGAGAAAAAGGCTCTGGCAGAATGCAAGATGTCGATAAAATCTTCAATTTTATCTGTGCAATTTTAAACTCCCGCGAAGGCATTCCTTTTGCAGGCTACAGTCAGTACTTACCATCACCTGCCAATCCTTTAGCTTTAGGTCAAACCAAATTATTACCTAAAGTTTTAGGTGCCAACCTTAAAGTTTTAATTACCGCAGGACCTACTGAAGAACCAATCGACCCAGTAAGAGTTATCACCAATCGAAGCTCTGGCAAAATGGGTTATGCCTTAGCAGAGGCTGCTCGGGATATGGGTGCTACAGTAACCTTAATTTCAGGGCCGGTAAATCTAAACTGCCCAAATGGGGTCAGACGCATTAACATTAGAACTTGCGCTGACATGTTAAATGCTATTAAAGATCAAGTAGCAAATGCTGATATTGTCATAGGCTGTGCTGCAGTTTCAGATTATCGTTTAGCCTATGTTTATGATCATAAACTTACTAAAAATGATACTGGAGATAGCATCACTTTAACTTTAATTAAAAATGAAGATATCATCTCCTATGTAGGTCACCTTGAAGAAAAGCGCCCATTTACTGTAGGCTTTGCGGCAGAGACTGATCATCTTGAAGAACATGCAACAGAAAAGCTCAAGCGCAAAAACCTTGATCTTATTGTTTTAAATGATGTTTCAAGACAGGATATCGGCTTTAACAGCGATTTAAATGAAGTCTCCGTCTTTGATAAAGATGGTCTAGTCTCAAAATTTACCAAAGCCCCAAAAAGCGTTATTGCTCGTCAATTAATGGAGCTTATCTTTCAAAACGCTAGGAGTTCTAAAGCGTGAGTTTAAAGGTAAGTCTTAAAATTTTAGATGCAAGACTAAAAAATGGCTCTTATCCCCTGCCTTCATACGCAACTGAAGGCTCGGCAGGCTTAGATTTAAGAGCCATGTTTGATAAAGATACTCTCCTTAAAGCCCATGAGAGTATCTTATGTCCAACAGGTATTGCTCTACATCTTAAAGATCCTAATCTTTGTGCCACGATCCTTCCAAGATCAGGTCTTGGTTTTAAACATGGCATTGTGCTTGGCAATTTAACCGGTCTTATTGATTCTGACTATCAAGGGCCTTTAATGGTGCCTCTTTGGAATCGCTCAGATGAGGATTATCTTATTGAAGTTGGCCAAAGAATTGCACAAATGGTAATTTTACCTATCGTGAAAGTTGATTTTGACATCGTAGATGATTTTGAAGCAAGTCTTCGAGGTCTTGGCGGCTTTGGCTCAACAGGTAAAAACTAAAAAACGTATAAATGAGCGCTAGTCCACAAAAATTTTAAACTTTTTAAGGCAGTATTCCATATTATGGAAAGGGGCCTTTTTATACTACCTTCACGCCCCATAAATTACATCATTGAAAAAACTTTCTACCCGAAAAAAAGCGACAACCAGGGGCGGTAATAAGATATTGAGGGACCACTATGACTGTAAAAATTGATAATGACGCCACTTCAGGATCCAAACTCTTACGTCTGCTTTTTATTTTAATTTCAGATGATAAAGAACATTTCTTATCTGATTTAAGTAAAAAGCTTAATTGCTCCCGCCAAACTGTAATTCGCCTTAGTACAGAAATTGAAAGTGTTATGGGCAATAGATTTTACTCGGGTATGAAATACGGTAAGCGTTATTACAAAATTACCCCTAATAGCACTCTTGGCAATTTAGTACCAAGGCAAAATAAAGATTTAAGATATCTTAATCTGTGCCGTGAATTAGTAGATGAATTCATGCCAGATCAGGTCAAAAAATCACTTGATAATTTCTTACTTGAATACTCCATCTCCAAACAAGATCTCTCAAATCCTTTTACAAGCGATGAGGCAAAGGGGCATTTTTCTTTCTACTCCAAAGGTTATATCGACTACACCCCACATTTTGAGAAAATTCAAATGCTCTTAGATGCCATTGAAAGTAAGCAAATTCTGTCTATAAGTTATAAAGCAGCTGGGAAAAAAGAGCTGCGTCATCATTTATTTGCCCCAGCAAGAATTCTTTCTATGTCAGGTGCACTTTATGTCTTTGGAGCTTTAACTTCCGATCTTAAAACCCTTCATCACTACTGCTACTTCAGTATTCATCGCATTTATAATATTAATAAAACTAATACTAAAAGAACCTTCCCAATTCCCGTTTCCAACCTTAAACTATTTGGTCTTAAATGGCATGATCCTGTAACTTATCGCATTTTATTTAAAGACGCTGGTGCTTGCGATTATATTCGTGAAAGAATTTTTGCTGAAAATCAAAGAATCATCGAAAACCCCGATGGGAGTATTTTTTTGGAAATTACCACCTGTTCAAGTCCTGAGCTTTTTGCCTTTGTGAGATCTTTTGGACTTAAAGCACGTCTTTTTAATGATAAGGGTGAAGAAATCAACCCTTTAACTGAAGAGCTTATGGATAAAAAGGGGCTTTAGATGGAAGATTTTCGACTTAAAACTTTTTTTAGTGTAGCAAATAACTTAAGTTTTACTAAAGCCTCACAAGAGCTATTTATAAGCCAACCTGCTATAACTCGGCAGATTGCAAAACTTGAAAGTGAATATGGGGTAAAATTTTTTGAAAGACTTGGCAGAAAGCTTAAACTTACGGCAGCAGGTGAGATTTTCTTTGAAAAAACTTCAAAAATTTTAAAAGATTATGAAGATTTAGACTATACCATGCATCTTTTAACTAAAGATCAGGTAGGAAAATTAAGACTTGGGGCGAGTACTACTATAGCTCAATATGTGCTTCCTAAAGTTTTAGCAAGTTTTAAACATTTTTACCCCAAAGTTGGGATCACCATGTTAAGTGGTAACTCCCGTACTATTGAAGATGCCTTAAAAAGTGACTTACTTGATGTAGGTTTCGTAGAAGGCATCCATCAAACCCAAGGTCTTCAATATACGCCCTTTTTAGAAGATGAACTTAAAGTTATAACCAATAACTCTTTTAAAGCCCAAAGTCTTACCTTAAAAGATTTTATAGGATCTCCTTTGGTGTTACGTGAAAGAGGATCCGGCACTTTAGAGGTCATCGAAGAGGCGCTTTTAACTAAACAGGTTGATTTAGATAAGCTTAATGTGTTGCTTTATTTAGGAAGTACGGAGGCTATTAAATCCTTTTTATTAAACACCAAAGCTTTTGGCATTATCTCAGGCTATGCGCTTTCTAATGAATTACAGCTTGGTACTTTAAAAGTCATTGACCTTGAAGATATAAAATTTAAAAGAGAATTTATGATTGTAAGGATGGGAGGAGAGCTCAAACCTCTTGCCATCTCCTTTGTTCAATTTCTTAAAGAGTATATCAAAGCTCAAAATCTATAACTTTAAGTTATAGCGCATAACAATAAAACATTAGTTTTTTAGCGCGTTAAAAGCTATCCTGCACGCATCCTAAATCTGGAGAGATGTCATGTTTGAAAAAGATCAACGCGCAAATACCTTTCATGGGCTGTTACTCATAGCCCTGTTCTCCTTTGCCGCTTTCTATATTGCACAATTACCTTTTGTTAAATCCTTATCCTTAAGCCCTTTAATTGTCGGCATCATCTTAGGCATGATCTACGCGAATTCACTTAGAAGTAAATTGCCTGAATCTTGGACGCCAGGAATTAAATTTTGTACTAAACAAATTTTACGCTGCGGTATTGTGCTCTACGGTTTTCGCTTAACTTTAACTGACGTGGCAGCCGTTGGCCTACAAGCAGTTTTTGTTGATTTAGTTATAGTCTGCGGTACTTTATGCTTAGGCGTGCTTTTTGGTCGCTTATTAAAAATCGACTCAGATTTAGCTTTAATGACGGCAACTGGAAGTTCCATTTGTGGCGCTGCCGCTGTATTAGGTGCAGAACCTGTAGTACGCTGTGAGGGACATAAAACTGCGATTGCCGTCTCCACCGTGGTAATTTTTGGTACCATCTCCATGTTCTTATACCCTATCATGTATCGCTCAGGTCTTTTAGATGGTCTTAACAATACCGCAGTTGCCATCTACACCGGAGGTACCTTACATGAAGTAGCACACGTGGCAGGCGCTGGTAATGCTATGGATCCTACCGATGAGCTTGGCATTGCAGGTACTGCGACTATTACTAAGATGATCCGCGTCATGATGCTCGCCCCCGTCTTAGTTGTAATGAGCTTAATTTTGGCCAAATATCGTGAAAGTGTCGTAATTGATGGTAAAAAAGTTAAAAATAAAGTTACTATTCCGTGGTTTGCTTTCTACTTTATCGGCATTATTTGCCTAAATACTCTCTTACAAGGACTTTTTGATGCTCAATCGGTAAAAGAAATCCCTTTAAATGGGGCGATTGAATATATTGATACTTTCATGCTCACCATGGCGATGACCGCCTTAGGTACCGATACTTCTTTTGATAAGTTTAAACAGGCAGGAGCTAAACCTTTCCTTTTAGCTTTTATGCTTTTTGTCTGGTTGGTAATTGGCGGTTATTTATTAACTGACTTTGTAACAACGACTTTAGCCTAAACTTAAAGGAGATCTACTAAACGTAGATCTCCTAATTTTTAAATTAGCGTGAAGCTAAAAGCTTCTCTAATCTTTCAATTTCAAGAGCATTTTGGCGAGGTGCTGTACCGCCTTTAATATCGCGTTTGGCCACAATATTCTCAAGCTTTAAGCACTCATAGACATCACCGCCTACGACTTGAGAGAATTTTTCAAACTCATCGACACTAAGATCCTCTAAAGCCTTATTCTTTTCAATAGCATATAAGACTGTGCGACCTACAATTTCGTGAGCTTCACGGAAGGCAATGCCCTTTGAGACTAAATAGTCAGCAAGCTCGGTTGCATTAGAGTAACCACCTTTAGCTGCACTTTCTACTTTAGATTCACGAAGTTTTAAATCTTCAAAGCACAAAGCTGCCATATCAAGGCAAGAGTGCCAAGTATCCATAGCATCAAAAAGGCGCTCTTTATCCTCTTGTAAATCCTTATCATAGGCCATAGGCAAAGCTTTCATGGTAACTAACATGCCAGTTAAAGCACCAACCACGCGCCCGCACTTGCCACGAATTAACTCTAAAGCATCAGGGTTTTTCTTTTGAGGCATTAAAGAAGAGCCTGAGGTCACTTTATCTGATAACTCTAAAAAGCCTGCCTCACCTGAATTATAAATAATTAAATCTTCAGCTAAGCGTGATAAGTGCACCATAGAAATTGAGGCGCAAGATAAAAGCTCTAAAACATGATCTCTATCAGAAACAGCATCTAAGCTATTAAAAGTAGCCTCTTTAAAGCCTAAATCTACGGCTAGAGCATCTCTGTCAATCTTATAGGCAGTACCAGCTAATGCTGCTGATCCTAGAGGACAGGTGCTCATTAAATCTAAGGCATTTTGTAATCTTTTATAATCTCTTTCAAACATCTGCACATAAGAGAGGATGTAATGAGAGAAGGTTATCGGCTGTGCTCTTTGTAAATGAGTATATCCTGGGAAAATTTGGCCTTGATGGCGCTTAGCACACTCAACTAAGGTCTTCTCTAAATGAACTAGAGCTTCTGAAATTTTAACTGAAGAGGCGCGACACCAAAGCTTTAAGTCTAAAGCTACTTGATCATT
Organism: uncultured Succinivibrionaceae bacterium; assembly: GCA_944389835.1. Classification (GTDB taxonomy): domain Bacteria; phylum Pseudomonadota; class Gammaproteobacteria; order Enterobacterales; family Succinivibrionaceae; genus Avisuccinivibrio_A. Next base: position 18,562 of record CALXNU010000016.1, on the reverse strand, counting down.
TCTTGATCTGCCAGTATGTAATTTCTTGCCTAATTGGCCTACTTTTTCAATAAGACGTCTTTCAACATAAGAGTGAATATCCTCATCAGCTTCTCCTGCAATTTTATGAGGATCATCTGCAATCTCTTGTCTTAACTCATTTAAAGCCTGAATTAACTTATCTTTTTCCTCTAAAGTTAAAACGCCTGCTTCACAAATGGCCTTAGCCCAACCAATTGAGCCGTCAATATCTTCTAAAGCCATTGCACAGTCAAACTTAAGTGAATCATTAAAATCTTTAAATCTTTGATCAGGACCTTGGGTAAATCTGCCGCCCCACAATGCCATAAAAGCCTCCTTTAAAAACAGCAAAGCCCGGATGCACAACACCCGGGCATGAGAATTTATACTCTTTAAAAAAAATTACTTAGCATTCTTCTTTGCATTAAGAGCACGAATTCTATAAGGTAATGAATATAAACGAATAAAGCCTTGAGCATCACCTTGATCGTAAACTTCATCAGCACCGAAGGTTACGAAATCAAAGTTAAAGAGGCTATTTGGTGAATCCTTTTGAATAACATCAATGTTACCTTTGTAAAGGCGTACAACTACCTTACCGTTTACATCACGAGCAACTTCATCGGCGGCAGCCATTAAGATTTCACGTAAACGTGTAAACCAACGACCATCATAGACCACCTGAGCGAATTCCACGGCTAAATGATCACGGAAAATGCGAGTATTCTTATCTAAAACTAATTGCTCAATAGCACGTAAAGCCTTGTGGACAATAGTGCCACCTGGGGTCTCATAGCAACCACGAGACTTCATGCCAACTAAACGGTTCTCAGTAATATCAATACGACCTACACCGTGACGAGCACCTACTTCATTTAACTTAGAGAGGATCTCAAATGGAGTCATCTTCTGACCGTTAAACTCGGTGACGATACCCTTTTCAATAGTCAACTCAAAAGTCTCTGGAGTATCTGGAGCCTTCTGAGGATCTACAGTCCAAACCCACACATTCTCAGAGGCTGGATTCCAGGTGTGCTCAAGCTCACCGCCTTCAGTTGAAATGTGTAACACATTAGCATCACGGCTATAAATCTTCTTTAAAGTAGCCTTACATGGAATATGACGTGCCTCAAGGTAAGCTAAAAGCTCTTCACGAGATTGCATATCCCAAATACGCCAAGGGGCGATCACATCAAGCTCTGGAGCTAAAGCTGCCACTGCGCTTTCAAAACGGACTTGATCGTTACCCTTACCGGTAGCACCGTGAGAGATAGCATCAGCACCTTCCTCTAAAGCACACTCAACCATAGCCTTAGCGATTACAGGACGAGCAATAGCAGTACCTAAAAGATATTCACCCTCATAGATAGCGCCAGTCTTAAAGGTTTCAAATACATAATCGCGTACAAACTCTTCACGTAAATCGCGAATTACACACTTAGAGGCACCAGATTGCAAAGCTTTTTGCTCAATGCCTTCTAAATCTTCACGCTCTTGACCTACATCAGCTACAAAGCAAACTACCTCACAACCATAGTTTTCCTTAAGCCAAGGTACGATGGTTGAAGTATCTAAACCGCCTGAATAGGCTAAAACAACTTTCTTATATTGCTTGTTCTCGTGCTTTAACATAGTGCTCTATCCTCTTGATTTTACGAGCTTGGCAAGTAATGCCATATGAATATGGAGACGATTTTCTGCTTCATCAAACACTGCAGATAAAGGACCGTCCATCACCTCATCAGTAATTTCATAACCACGGTGCGCAGGTAAGCAGTGTAAAACTACCTTAGCTCCTGATTGGGCTACCAAGGTTTCATTAATCTGATAAGGCATAAAAATCTTCTTTACCTCATCTAGTGGAGTATTATCACCCATTGACACCCAAGTATCAGTATAAAGAGCATCAAAACCAATAATCTTTGAAGGATCGGCAATCACATCAAGACGTGCCCCATTCTTCTTGGCAATCTCATTGGCGCGATTGAAAATTTGAATATCAGGGCCATGACCTAGCGGGCAGAAGCAAGTTACATTAACTCCTAAAATAGCACCTGCTACTAAAAGTGAGTTTGCAACATTATTGCCATCACCTAAATAAGCTAAAGATAGACCTTGAAGCTTACCTAAGTGCTCTTGTAAGGTTAAGTAATCTGCCATGGCTTGGGCAGGATGGTAAAGATCTGAAAGTGCATTAATAACTGGCACAGAACCAGTTGCGGCTAACTCTTCTAGAGTATGCTGAGAAAAAACTCTACCAATTAAACAATCCGTCCAGCGCGATAAGTTTCTTGCATAATCTGGAATAGATTCTCTTTTGCCTAAATCGCCACCACGTAAATCTAAAAACACCCCGTGGCCACCTAAACGATAAGCGGCAATTTCAAATGTAGAGCGCGTTCTTAATGATGGCTTTTCCATCATAATCGCGACAGCAGATCCTTTTAAAGTGTCACAGTAGGCACGTGGATCTTTCTTCATCTTAGAGGCTAGCTCTAAAATAGACAGATATTCTTCTTGTGAGAACTCAAAACCTGTCAGAAGATGTTGCATGGGAGTTATCTCCTAAAAAACAGTGATGGTAAGAAAGTCTTCTTAAGCAGGAATTGAATAGAGGCAAGCCCCAATAATCAGAACCAAATCTAGGCTTTCTTGACCTGAATGGGGCATATTATCCTGCAAAACAGGTCTATTTTTGGGGCAATTTTCTTAAATGTTTATTTTGGTGCAATAAGCAAACTATAACGCTCCAATTTTGTGCATAGCTAAAGTTAAGGCAGCAATCGATCTTGCTTCTTTTAAAGGACTATCCTCAGAAAATAAGAGCTCTTTTAATTCTTGTACTGTCACTTTAACAATCTCTATAGGCTCTGGTTCATCCCCTTCTTGCTTGCAAGGATAAAGATCTTCACATAAATAGACATACATCGTAAGTTCAAGCATTCCAGGGGCTACCGTCATGCCAAGTTTTAAGGGAGTAACCTTACGTGCGCTAAATGAGATCTCCTCACTAAGTTCTCTTACAACAGCCTGTTCTGGAGTCTCACCACTGTCTACTTTGCCTTTGACTAAACCTAGTTGATAGCTTTCAAGACCTCCTGCATATTCCACACTTAAGTAAAAATACTGACCGTCAAAAGGCACTGCCATAACGGCTCCTCGACCGCCGACAATTTTTTCATAAGTGGCAAGAGTTCCATTACTAAATTTAAGATCCATCTCCTCAACAGTAAAAATCCTGGAGGCTTTAAAACGCTTGCGCCTTGTAACCTCAGGTAAGGGATGTAAAAGAGCACTAAGATCCATATCCTCTCCTTTAATTAACTTTAATTTAAGTTTAGCTTATCTCTTTAAGGTTGACGCTTTTTTGCGCAAAATTGTTACAATACACTACCACTAGGACGAGAAGACGTTTATGAAAGATCAAGAAAACACTGAAACAAAAGGAGTTCGCCTTGATAAGTGGCTTTGGGCGGCCCGTTTTTATAAAACCCGAAGTCTTGCCAGACAAATGATTGAAGGTGGTAAAGTCGACTACAACGGGACACGCGCAAAACCTTCAAAAATTGTTGAAGTAGGAGCTTCAATAAAATTATTACAAGGCAATGCAAGGCGCGAGATTATCGTCCTTAAGATTTCTGGTGTCAGAGGTCCTGCAAGTGTTGCACAAACACTGTATGAAGAAACTTTAGAGAGTATACAAAAGCGTGAAGAGGCAATAAGACTTAATAAAATGGCCTCTTTAATGGTCATTAGAACCGAAGGCAAACCTAATAAGAAGGAACGCCGAGCTTTACTCTCTTTTAAAGAAAAATTAGCCTCTGATTTTGATTAACTTAAAGATAAATTTAAAAAACTATGCTAAAAACTCAAGAGAAAACGCAAGATGAAGTAATGCGTTTTATGTTCGACAATCACGGCGTGCGTGGTGAAATTGCAACTTTAAAGCAAAGTGCTCAAGCTTTATTAAAAGATCATAACTATCCTAAAGCCATTAAAGCTTTAATGTTAGAGTTAGCTCTAACCTCAACTTTAATTGCAGCGACTTTAAAAGCTAATGGCGAGGTGATGATTCAATTAAGAGGTGGTGATAATGCTCCTCTTAAATATGCGCTCATTAATATTAGCCAAAATCTCTCCTTTTACGGTTCAGCCTCTTTATATGAAGGGGTTAATCTCAAAGATGATGCAAGCTTAAAAGAAATTATAGGTGACAATGGTGTACTAGTAATTTCTGTTTTCCCGGAAGGCGGTGTTAAATGGCAGGGTATTGTGCCAATTGAAAAAGACAGTATCCAACAAGCCTTAGAAGAATACTTTGAAATTTCTGAGCAATTACCCTCTAAATTCTTTATTTACACTGATTTAGAGGATCTTGAAGCCTATGGGATTATGCTTCAAATCATCTCAGGCGTTGAGGGTAACACTCAATCCCTTGAACATTTAGGGATCTTAACTTCTACTATGACTTTAGGTGAATTTAAGGAATTAAACTCACTTGAGATTTTAAATCGCCTCTTTGCTGAAGAAAAAGTGCGTGTTTTTGAGCCTAGAGCTTTGAAATTCCACTGTGTATGCTCAAAAGAGCGTTGTCAAAAGACTTTAATGTCCTTGCCGCGCCATGAGCTTGAAGAGATTTGTAGTGATGAAAAAGGCACTGATCTTAACTGTGCTCACTGTGGTAAAACTTATCACTTCACTCAAGAAGAACTTAAAGAATTATTACTTAAAGTAAGTCAATAAGAAAACTCATATGGCTCAAACTAAAACTTTAGCATTGCCCAAAGTCTCTTGGGGCAATGTCTCTTTGATGTCAGTAGGTCACTTTTGCTCAGACTTTTTTTGCAATGTGCTACCTGTCATGCTCCCTATTCTTGCTCAACGCTATGGGATCTCCTACTCCCAAAGTGCCGCTTTATTTATGGTGTTTTCAGTTTCAACTAACTTTCTGCAACCACCAATTGGCATTTTGGCAGATAAGAAAAACATCGGGATTTTAATGCCCCTCTCCATTGCCACCGGAGCGGTTTTTGCATCCCTTGTAGGCCTTGCCCCAGGGCTTATTCCTTTAATTTTTATTATTTTATTATCAGGAATTTGCTCATCTGCTTTCCACCCAATTGCCGCTTTGTCAGTATATGCGGTAAGTATTAAAAGAAAGCGCTCTTTGTGCACCTCAATTTTTATTGCCGGAGGTAATGTAGGTTTTGCTTTTGCACCAGTGATTATTGCAGCCTATATTGAAACTTTCAGTGATAAAAGTTTATGGATACTTTCATTACCTGCTTTGATTGTTGCAGCCCTTGTTATTAAACAAAAATTACATTGTCTAGAGCCCAAGCACAATCCTATTGAGCAAAAAGAAAACTTTTTCTCCTTACTTAAGGGTAATTTTTTGTGGTTAAACCTTGCCATTGCTCTTAGATCATGGTGCTATTGTGCTTTCGTAGTCTTCCTACCCTTGCTTCTTACCTCTCAAGGCCATTCTACAGTAGAGGCAGCTTTTGCTTTAATGATCCTCCTTGTAGGTACCGTAGTAGGTGGACTTCTTGCAGGTTCTTTATCTGACTATTTTGGTTTAAAACTTATTATACAAAGCACCTTTATCGTGACCATCCTAGGTTGCGCGGTCTTTTTATATAAATGCGATATCTCTTTAATCTCTTTGTGCGCGCTATTTGTCATGGGCGCTGGCATGTACGGTTCAACACCCTCTGCAATTGTCTGGGCGCAAAGAATAATGCCCTCACACGCTGCTTTTGCAGCCTCTATGATGTTAGGTTTTACCTTTGGCATGGGCTATATTGAATCAGTTTTAACCGGTTTAGTTGGCGATTTTGTAGGCTTAAGACTTGCGCTTGCAACTACAGTTTTACCTGCGGTGGTGCTAGCAATTGTCATTATTGCCATACTCAAAGAGCCTGCTGATGAGAAAAAGCAAGATCTCAAAGTTTAAATGCCAATTTTTCGCAGTAGGTTTTTATCTTTAAAAGAGCTTGCTAAAATTAGTAAGCAATTGCTTTTATAGGCCAATAAAAAAATGAGAGAAATTTATTTAGGAGTTAATATCGATCACGTAGCTACCGTGCGTAATGCTCGTGGTGTCGATTATCCAGATCCAGTAACCGCTGCTGCTTTAGCAGAGCTTGCAGGTGCTGATAGTATTACCACTCACTTGCGCGAAGATAGACGTCATATCACAGATCGGGACGTAAGAATCATAAGACAAACAGTTACTACAAAATTAAATCTTGAGATGGCAGTAACTGATGATATCCTAGGCATTGCCTGTGCCATTGCCCCACAAGCTGCTTGCTTTGTGCCAGAAAGACGTGAAGAAGTCACCACCGAAGGTGGTCTTAATGTGGTAGGTGATAGCCTTAAAATAGGCCATGCCATTGAAAAACTTGCTCCTTTAGGCACAAAGGTGTCACTTTTTATCGATCCTGTCAAAGAACAAATCGATGAGGCTGTTAAAGTTGGCGCTCCTTTTGTAGAATTCCACACCGGAGCTTATGCCAATGCTTGTGATGATGCCCAAAGATCTAATGAGCTTAAGCGCTTACAGGAAATGGCAAGTTATGCAGCCGCAAAAGGCTTGCATGTAAACTCAGGCCATGGCCTAAATTATCAAAATGTAGCAGCGATTGCGGCTATTCCTGAGATGGAAGAATTAAATATTGGGCACAGCATCATCGCCAGGGCCATTTTTACTGGACTTAGTGAAGCAGTGCGTGAAATGAAACGCATTATGAGAGAAGCTCGCCACGCTTCAATTCAATAGTACATTGAGGATTATCATGTCACAGAAAAACTTGCTTGAAACCTTTGGTATTGACAGTACCGCCCGCGTTGAAGCGGCAATAGAAGCTATGCGTCGCGGTCGTGGCGTCTTAGTTGTCGATAATGAAAATCGCGAAAATGAAGGCGACTTAGTTTTTGCAGCTGAGACCATGACTACCGAGCAAATGGCTTTTACCATTCGCGAATGCTCGGGTATTGTTTGCGTCTGTATTGAAGAGGAAAAAGCTCAAGCTTTGGAACTGCCTATGATGGTAAGTAAGAATACTTCTGTCTATGGTACCGCTTTTACTATTTCAGTAGATGCAGCCCATGGGGTGACAACAGGTGTTTCTGCCTCCGACAGAATCAAAGCAGTTAAAGCGATTGTAAATGAGAATGCCAAACCTGATGACTTAGTTCACCCAGGTCACATGTTCCCATTAGTAGCAAGAAAAGGCGGCGTCTTAACTCGTGACGGTCATACTGAGGCCTCTGTTGATTTAGCAAGACTTGCAGGTTTTAAACCTGTGGGTATCCTTTGTGAGTTATGCGCTCCAGATGGTGAGATGGCAAGATTACCTAGAGTTTGCACTTTTGCCCTCTTACATGATCTCACTGTGCTCTCTATTGAAGATATCATTGCCTATCGCAAAGCTCGTGGTATTTAACCTTTAAAAAACCTCCCCTGAGCATCTTAGGGGAGGTAATGTACCAAACTTGTATATACTCCTATGTTTAAACTGCAAAAATTTGCGTTTTTAAGCTAAAAATAGTGTTTTTCTTAACATAATTGCTCGACTTGTTTTTATCTTTTTAGGCTTTTTCGTAAAATATCTTTTAGAAAACATCAAGTTTAAAATTTGTGGGTCAAATTTTGGAAACTAAACTTGCTTACTCTAGAATAAGCGATCCTTATGGAGCCCCCCTAGCTTTAATCCATGGCTGGGGCTATGATTGCCGTTTCCTTTATCCACTAGCCAAAATGTTTCCAAAACGCGATATTTATCTTTTTGATTTACCAGGCTACGGTATTAATCAGCATTTAACCCAACTTTGCTCTAATACCAATGAAACCGCTTTAGCCTTCCACAGAAGTTTACCTAAAAATTGCGATGTAATAGCTTGGTCAATGGGAGCTCACTTTGCAATTTTAGCCGCCGCATTGCCTTTTTCTAAGATTAGAACCTTAGTTACGATTTGCAGTTCTGCAAGATTTCCAAGTGATCCCATGTGGCCTGGGATGGATCACACCTTAGTTTTAAAATGCCGCCAGCTTTTAGATCCTAGAAGATGTGGAAGACTATTACGCTTTTTTGCCAAATACCAGATTGCAGCAAATTTAAATCACAATCACGAGCAAGAGTTTTTTCTTAGCATGATTAATGATGGCGTAATACCAGACTATCAAGTTCTGATGAGTGGAATTGATCTTATGGCCTACTCTGATGTAAGAGAAGCTCTAAAAAACTTAAATATTCCGTGTATGTTTTTATTTGGCGCAAAAGATGTTTTAGTTCCAGCCTCCCTTGCTTTCACTCCGCTCTATAGTAGTTTAAGTAATAATAAAGGATCTGAGATTTTTATCTTTCCAGACTCTGCCCATGTACCTTTTTTAACTGAGCCTAACCTTTTTAAAGAGAAACTTCTAAATTTTTATGATCGGGTTAACACTTTCTTTAATTTTCGCGCTTAATTGCCAAAACCTCCTTAAGTTTAGTTAATTTATAGCCGATATGAAGTTGTCTTGAAATGTAACTATTAGATTTGTGAGGCTTTAAAGTGGAGATTGCCAGTACCTTCGTTGCTGCAGTAACTCCCCCGCCCTTTCAAATGGGAGCAGAGGAGGCCCGACGCGATACTATAGCTCGCGAGCAGATCCCTGCGCCTAAAAATAGTCAAAGCTCACAAGCTAACGATAAGGCCGCCGATCAAAAAGGTTCGACCTCTGGGACTAATTCTCAATTACAAGCCCAAGCCGATGGAATTGCTGAGGCTAAAAGTAATCTTAAAGAGCCTATTAAACAGATTAAAGATCAAAACCATCAAGGACAGCAAAGACGACAATCCTCAAAACAAGACGGTAATGCTCAACAAGACAGCGATGCTGAACTTCAGCAATTAAATCAAACACCGTCACAACAGGCTCAACTTGCAATAAGTAGCCAAAGCTATACAAGCTCAACGGCAAAAGCAAGCTCAGCTCCTGCGTTTTCAAATACCAATCCCCAAAATGCGCAGGAGAAAAAGACTTATGAGAAAAGTGAAAAGAAGGCTGGAGCTCGCTTTATAAAAAGTGATAAGCCTGAGATGGCAGGCATGGCCGTAAGACAGATGGCAATTGCCCGCCGCTATAATCAAAGTTATACCGTAAGTGAAATTGGTCGTAACTTTCAGATCTTCATTTAGCGCATTAAAGTTTTAAGATATTCTTGTTCAATAGCTTTAGGATCTAAGCCTTCGGCATTTTCCACATCCTTTTCAATATCTTCTTCATTAACTTCAATGTTATGTTTATGAACCTTTTCTTCTGTAAACCACTCAGGCTTACGATAAGCTATCTTATTCACATACCAAATACGATTTCCCTTAGGGGTTAAAACCGTAGCATCATCACCTTCAGCTTTTCCAAGTAAGGCACGAGCCATCGGAGAGTCTATTGAAATATAATTGTTACGACCGAAGATTTCATCGCCACCTACGATTCTAACTTGCATAATTGATTCATCGTCATCGGCTTCAATTTCGACATAGGCTCCAAAATAAACCTTCCCTTGTTGTTGCGGATTAAACTCTACAACTTGAAGTTTATTCATACAGCCGCGAAGATAACGTACTCGTCTGTCAATTTGTGCTAATAAGCGCTTATTATATTGATAGTCGGCGTTTTCAGATCTATCTCCTAAACTTGCCGCCCACGAGACCTTTTGTGTCACCTCAGGCCTTAAAGTAAGCCATAAATAATCTAATTCTTCATGTAATAAATCATAACCTTCACGAGTAATATAAGGCTTGCCCATCTTAATTTTTCCCTTCTTGTATTTGACGATTACGCTCTTGTTTGTAATATGTACCCCACTCGTACATAGCAGCAATGATCCCTTTTAAAGATTGCCCAAGATCAGTTAATTCATACTCAACTCTTGGGGGCACTTCAGGAAAAACCTCTCTTTTAATTAAGCCATCAGCTTCCATGGCCCGTAAATTTGCGGTTAACACTTTTTGTGAAATACCATTTACACTGCGGCGTAATTCAGAAAAGCGCTTTTTCCCATCTAGAAGATCCCGCATTAAAAGTGTCTTCCATTTATTAGAAAGCATGGAGACCGTAAGTTCTACAGGACATAAGATCTCATCCCGCTTTATTGTACTTGCACTCACTTTTGCTCCTAAGTATCCAAAATATACTTTAGTGTAGTGTAGCACTTTTTTGCTTTAGCCTATAGTTTAGATCTTAAGCACAAAGTTTTTTCACAGATTAGCTACAATAAAGGTTTACAAGAAAAGGAGAAATTTATGAATTTAAAATTAATACCTACATTAATCACTGCCGCTACCTTATTTGTAAGTCCTCTTTGTTTTGCTCTAGATAATAGCGAACTTAAAATCTGGCAAGATGCCGTAGCACAAGAGTTTAATCATACGGTTGAGATGCGCCACTATTTACATGCAAATGGTGAGCTTGGCAATCAAGAATATCAAACCCAAAAGTATATTGCTGACTTTTTAAAAGCCCAAGGTATCGAAGTCACTTTAGGCACTCAAGATGCGCCAACTGCCGTCATTGGCGTTTTAAATCCTAAAAAAGGTCATGCTATTGGTTTAAGAGCTGATATTGATGCCCTACCTATTAAAGAGCGCAATGATCTTCCCTATGCTTCAAAAGCCAAAGGCAAAATGTTTGGCCAAGAAGTTGATGTCTCCCATATGTGTGGTCATGATGCTCATATGGCAATGCTCTTAAGTGCAGCAAAAATCATGGCAGAACACAAAAATCTTATTGATAGAACTGTAGTTTTCGTTTTCCAACCTGCAGAGGAAGGCGATAGCCTTGAAAACCCTTTTACCGCTGAAAATCCAAAACTTTCAGGTGCTAAAGCTTTAGTTGAAAACGGGCTTATTGAAAAGTATCAGATTGAGAAAATGTTTGGTATTCACGTGATGGCACGTGCCCCAAGCGGACAAATCTTAATCTCTGAAGGTTCTGCCTTAAATAGTGCCGATGGCGTATTCATTGATGTTATAGGTACTCAATCCCATGGTGCCATGCCTTGGGCAGGATCTGATGCCATTTATGCTGCCTCTTCAATTGTTGTAGCCTTACAACAAATCGTCTCTCGCAATGCCAATCTCTCCTCTGGTATGGGTGTAATTACCATAGGCAAGCTTACAGGCGGTGAGGCTGCTAATGTAATGGCAGGACAGGCTTCAATGATGGGTACAATTAGATCAAATGATGCAAAAATTCGTGAAACTTTATTAAAGAGGATCCCAGAGGTTGCTAATAATACCGCTAAAGCATGTAATACTGAGGCTAAAACACGCATTGTTGAAATTTATCCGGTAACTGTCAACAATAAAGAATTAGCCCATGAAACAGTTGCCAATTTACAAGAGGCTAAACTTAATGCCCAAATTAGCAATTGGAATCCTGGGGCTTCTGAAGATTTCTCCTTCTACACCCAAAAAGTGCCAAGCGTCTTTATGTTCTTAGGTATTGATAAGGAAGGCGTTAAAGATGCGGCCAACAATCACTCCGATAAATTCTTAATTGATGATAGTGCCCTAAGCTCTGGAGTGATGGCACATATTATTGCCGCAACTTACACCAACTAAATCACAACCTGCCTTATGGCAGGTTTATTTATTGATTTTTAAAAAAGTATCATTTTGGTAAGTAAGGAAGAAAAAAGTGCCTTCTTTACATTAGATACAATTGACCTAAAATTAAGCCATCAGTTACATTTTTTTAGGAGCATAAAGATGGCTAATTTTGCAAAGACTTCAATTGATTTTTCCAAGGCCCGCACTGAGCTTCACGACACCTTAAAACTTACTGGTGCTGAGATCTCTTATAACACCTTACCTGCAGGAGTTGAGATCCCTTTTGTGCACTCACATAAAGAGAATGAAGAGATTTATCTTTTCATTGAAGGTGATGGTAAGTTCTATGCGGACGGTGAAATAGTTGAGATCAAAAAGGGCGATGCTTTGCGTGTTGATCCAGCATGTGCACGTTGCATCAAGGCAGGCACTTTAGGTCTTAGCTATTTTTGCGTACAAGTAAAGAGTGGCTCTTTAGAGCATTTCACCATGAGTGATGGTGTGATTAGTGAAACTAAAGCTCAATTCTAATTAAGTCTTAAGGCCTTTATAAATAAGGCCTTAAGTTTTAAATTTAGAGACTACAAACCCCCAAGAATTTCTTCTTGAGGGTTTTTTTTTAACTTCTAACTTTAAGTTAAAGGTCTAATTAGAGCTGAGGACCAGCCTTAACTAACTCGCCACCTAAAGCCTCGAACTTCTTGAAGTTCTTGATGAAGCGCTCAGCAAGATCCTTTGCCTTAGCATCCCATTGTGACTTATCAGCATAAGTATCACGTGGGTCAAGAATTGTTGGGTCAACGTTTGGTAACTCAGTTGGTACCTTGAAGGAGAATACTGGGATTTCCTTGGTTGGAGCAGTATCGATAGAGCCATCTAAGATAGCGTCGATGATACCACGGGTATCCTTAATGGAAATACGCTTACCAGTACCATTCCAGCCGGTGTTCACTAAGTAAGCAGAAGCACCTGAGGCCTCCATTCTCTTAACTAACACATCAGCATAGGTGGTTGGTGGTAAAGTTAAGAAAGCAGCACCGAAGCATGAGGAGAAGGTTGGGGTTGGCTCGGTAATACCACGCTCAGTACCAGCTAACTTAGCAGTGAAGCCAGAGAGGAAGTAGTACTTGGTTTGCTCCTTTGAAAGGATAGAAACAGGTGGTAATACACCGAAAGCGTCGGCTGATAAGAAGATTACGCGCTTAGCAGCTGGAGCCTTGGAGACTGGCTTTACGATGTTCTTGATGTGGAAAATTGGGTAAGAAACACGAGTGTTCTCGGTTACTGACTTGTCAGCGAAGTCAATCTTACCATTTGCATCAACAGTAACGTTCTCAAGTAAAGCGTCACGCTTAATAGCAGCCCAAATATCTGGCTCATTTTCCTTGGAGAGGTTGATAACCTTAGCGTAGCAACCACCCTCAAAGTTGAAGACGCCCTCTTCATCCCAGCCGTGCTCATCGTCACCGATAAGTAAGCGCTTTGGATCGGTTGAAAGGGTGGTCTTACCAGTGCCTGATAAACCGAAGAAGATAGCGGTATTTTGACCGTTCATATCGGTGTTAGCAGAGCAGTGCATTGCAGCAATGCCTTGGAGTGGTAAGTAGTAGTTCATCATTGAGAACATGCCCTTCTTCATCTCGCCACCGTACCAGGTATTGAGGATGATCTGCATCTTCTCAGTTAAGTTGAATACTACAGCAGTCTCAGAGTTAAGACCTAACTCCTTGTAGTTCTCAACCTTAGCCTTAGAAGCGTTAAGAACAACGAAGTCTGGAGTGAAGTCTTCAAGCTCTTCCTTAGATGGACGGATGAACATGTTGGTTACGAAGTGAGCTTGCCATGCAACCTCAACTACGAAACGGATCTTAAGACGAGTAGCCTCGTTAGCACCGCAGTAAAGATCAACAACATATAATGGCTTGTTTGAAAGCTCCTTAGCAGCTAAAGCTTTTAACACATTCCAAGATTCAGTAGTTAATGGCTTGTTGTCATTCTTAAAAGCCTCGGAAGTCCACCAAACAGTATCCTTGGTGGTGTCATCCTTAACGATGAACTTGTCTTTAGGAGAACGGCCAGTGTAGATACCAGTCATTACATTCACAGCGCCCATCTCAGTGACCTGGCCCTTATCAAAGCCAGTAAGACCTTCTGCAGTCTCAGCGGTGAAAAGTTCTTCATAGGAAGGGTTGTGAACGATGTTGGTAGCACCAGTGATGCCGTACTTTTCAAGCTCGTTAATTAAGCTCATTTTTTTCTCCACTAGTAAAACCGAGGATATCTCGGTGTCAATCTGATTAACCATGAGTATTCTACATTAAATTAGCCTCTACGATAAGCCCCTTAAACGTTTTTTAGCGCACATTTTTCTCAACTTAAAACCGCTTATACGCATGATTAGTGCTATAGTATGGGATTGTTTTTTGTCAAGCCAAAACAGGTTAAAAAAATGAGTAGAATTACTGTTACCAAACCGGCACAAGCTTATTTTAAAAAATTAATTGATGCCCAAAAGATGGAAGGCTTAGCTATTCGCCTTTCTGCAACAAATGTCGGCACCCCAGGTGTTGAGTGTGGGATCTTATATTGCCCTAAAGAATACATCACAACTGCAGATGAACACTTCCAAATGGATGGTTTTGAAATCGTCATTGATTCCAATGTAAGTGAATTTTTAGACGAATCAGTAATTGATTTAGGTAAAGATGATAAAGGCGAGGAGATGTTAACTTTCCACGCTCCAAATCTTAAAAAACAAACCTTACCTGAAGATGCAACTTTAAAAGATCGTGTAGCACAATTTATCAATCGTTCTGTAAATCCAGAGCTTGCAGCTCATGGGGGAGCGGCAGAACTTGTTGATGTTACAGAAGATGGTATAGTTAAAGTACGCTTCCAAGGTGGTTGCAATGGTTGCTCAATGGTAGGTTTAACTTTAAAAGAAGGCATTCAAGCAAATCTTAATCGCGCCTTCCCTGGCATGATTAAAGATGTTGTTGATGTTACAGAACACGTAAAAAGCGACGAATCTTACGCTTAAAAAAAAGCTTTAAGATTTTTATTCTGAGGTTAAGGCACGTGATAATAAAGCGCGTGCCGCTTCTTTTCCTGAATGACCGTGGTATAAAACCCCGTCTAACTCATGGCAAATTGGCATTCTAACTTCAAGTTTTTGTGCTAAATTGCTTATCGCCCGCGTCATGGTATAGCCTTCAACAACTTGACCTATTTCATGTAAAGCATCTTCGGCATTAATGCCTTTGCCTAACATGACTCCAAAACGACGATTGCGCGATTGATTATCCGTACATGTTAAAACTAAATCACCAAGGCCTGAAAGCCCCATAAAACCACGCTCAGTAGCACCTAAGGCAACCCCTAAGCGGATCATTTCAGCAAGACCTCGAGTGATTAATGCAGTACGGGCATTAGCACCGTAACCTAAGCCATCTGACATGCCTGCGGCAATGGCAATAACATTTTTTACAGCCCCGCCTAATTGTAAGCCTACAAAATCTTGGCTTTCATAAATTCTAAACGTCGGAGTATGCATAATCTCACACCACAAAGCACAATGCTCATGTGAGGTTCCGGCAACTGCAATTGCAGTTGGCATTCCGCGCGCTAGTTCTCCTGCAAAAGTAGGGCCTGAAAAGGCTGCAAATTCAGTGCCTTTTTCAAAAATCGAAGCTGCAACTTCACTTAAAAGCTTACCACTTCCAATATCAATTCCTTTTGTAGCCCAAGCAAGCTTATGCTTGAAAGTAAGTTTAGAGGCAATACTTTGCATAACTTCTTTGAAGTTATGACTTGGTACAACAACTAAGATATTAGAAGAAAATGAAAGCGCCTCATCAAGGCTTGCGGTAATTTCAAGTGAAGGTGGGAACGGGATCCCCGGCAGGTAACGGACATTAGCACGCTCTTGTTGCATGGCTTTGACTGCGCTTTCTTTTCGAGCATAAAGCATAGTGCTAAAGCCCTTAGAAGCTACAGCCATAGCAAGCGCAGTTCCGTAGGAACCTGCGCCTATTACACTTAACGATTTAATATCCGTCACTTTTTAACGACTTAAGCCTGTGGCTTCTCTTCGTTAGCAGCGTTTTGTTGCTCAGCTTGCTTTGCTTGATGCTGCTTTCTTGCTCTGTAAACGGCCTCAAAGTTAATTGGGCTTAAGTTTAATGGTGGGAAAGTAGCACGGTTTACGAGGTTAGAAATAAACTCACGAGCATATGGGAAGATAATGGTTGGAGCTGAAACGTTTAATAAGAACTCCAAAGCATTCTCAGGGATTGCGCGAGTTAAGAAGGTGGCAGCCTGATTGACTTCGCAAATAAAGGCAGTAGCACCATTTGAATTGCAAGTTACGGTTAAACGTAAAGCAACCTCATGAGCCTCTTCACCAAGCTTGGTAATCTTAGAGTCGAACTCAACCTTGAGCTCTGGCTTCCATGGCTGTGTAAAACAAGCTGGAGAATTTGGAGTCTCAATTGAAGAATCTTTGGCATAAATTCTTAAAAGTTCAAACTGAGGATGTGGAGCCTGAGTTTGAGCATTTTGGGTGTTTTCATTATTTGTAGTATCAGTCATGATAACTTCCTAATAACTGAGTAGATTTTAAATTCTGTTATTTCTTAGTAGACAATGGAAGATTTTGATTTGACCACTCTAAAATACCGCCATCTAAGATATAGACCTTAGAAAAACCACTCTTTTTAAGAGTTCTTGCGCTATTAAAGCACTCAGTATCAAACTTATCCTTACCAACTAAAATTACAGGGTAGTCTTTACTGCGCTCAATTCGGGAAATGCGACCGCTTTTGATATCACCAGCCGTGACATTAACTGAATTGGCAATATGCCCTGAAGAAAAACGATCTGCAGGACGAATGTCGACAAATACGCCGTTTTCCTTATTAACCAAAAGCACGGCAATGTTAGAAGAAGCCTTCTTAACACGTGCTGTGGAAAGTTTAAACTGCACTCCAATTAACATGACTAGGACAACTAACCATGCGCCACTCATAAACATATGACGTGAACAGAAAGCAAGCAGTTCATTAAAAAATTCAGCAGAGAAAAACTCGGCCACAATTCACCTCTGTAGATAAAAGACCACAATATGCAGTCTATCTGCTAAAAACTTTGAAATTTTATCATATTTATAGAAACAATTTGCAAAAGAACATAAGCTTCACATAAGTTTCTAAACAAGGTCACCAAAATTTAGTCAAAATACCTGAAAAAGCCTTATCAAGAAACGCAATAGAGCCTTTCAAAACTGCTAAAATAAGAACAGTTTTTTAGTCATTAATTTAGATGAGATGGCCTTATGTCAAACAAGAAACCTTTAGCTCTTATCATTATGGATGGCTGGGGTGATAACCCAGTTAAAGAGTTCAACGCTGTTGCTAATGCAAACACTCCTGTACTTGATGGTTTATGCCAAAAATATGCTCACACCGATATTTTAGCCTCAGGTATTGATGTAGGTCTTCCTGATGGTCAAATGGGAAACTCTGAGGTAGGTCACACCAACATCGGTGCAGGTCGCGTTGTTTATCAAGAATTAACTCGCATCACCAAAGCTATTGAAGACGGTGATTTCTTTGAAAACAAGGTCCTCTGTGAGGCTGTTGATAAAGCTGTTAAAGCAGGTAAAGCCGTTCACATCATGGGTCTTATGTCCCCAGGTGGCGTTCACAGCCATGAAAAGCACATTATGGCTATGTTTAAGCTTGCAGCCCAACGCGGTGCCACCAAGCTTTACTTCCACGCCTTCTTAGATGGTCGTGACGTACCACCTCGCTCTGCTATGGGTGATATTGAACTTTTTGAAGGTCTTTTCAAAGAGTTAGGTGTTGGTCGTTTTGCAACCATTACCGGCCGTTACTATGCAATGGATAGAGATAATCGCTGGGATCGTGTCGAACAAGCCTACAATGTCATCACTTTAGGTGAGAGCCAATTTGATTCCTTTGCCTGCGCTAAGGATGCCTTACAGGCCGCCTATGATAGAGGTGAGAACGATGAGTTCGTAAAAGCTTCTGTCATCGGTGAGAAAGCACCTTTAGAAGATGGCGATTCTTTAATTTTCATGAACTTCCGTGCTGACCGTGCTCGTCAAATCACCCGCTCTTTTGTAAACGCTGATTTTGATGGTTTTGCTCGTAAGGCAACTCCTAAGCTTGCAGACTTTGTCATGCTCACTCAATATGCAGCAGATATTAAGACCGCTTGCGCTTATCCACCAGAGGATCTTAAGAACACCTTAGGTGAGTGGTTATCCTCTCACGGTAAGACCCAACTTCGTATTTCTGAAACTGAGAAGTACGCTCACGTAACCTTCTTCTTTAACGGAGGCGTTGAGACTGTCTTCCCAGGAGAGGATCGTACCTTAATTCCATCCCCTAAAGTTGCAACTTATGATCTCCAACCTGAAATGAGCTCCACTGAGCTTACCGACAAGCTTTGTGCCGCTATTGAGTCTGGCAAATACGATGTCATTATCTGCAACTATCCAAACGGTGACATGGTAGGCCACACTGGCGTTTATGAGGCTGCAATTAAGGCTGTTGAAGCGGTCGACACTTGCATTGGTCGTGTTGTTGAGTCATTAAAGAAAGTAGGTGGCGAGTGCTTAATCACCGCTGACCACGGTAATGCTGAGCGCATGAAAGATTTAACTACCGGTCAACCATACACCGCCCACACCAACTTACCGGTACCATTTATCTATGTAGGTCGTGAGGCTACCATGCGTGAAGGCGGTCGTTTAAGCGATATCGCTCCTACCATGCTTTATCTCATGGGTATGGATATTCCAAAGGAAATGACTGGCAAATCAATCATCACCTTAAAGTAAATTTTAAATTTACAAGAATAGGGGTAGGGGATGGCGTTTAGCGCCTTGCCCCTCCCTCAGAACCGTGCGTGCGACTTTATCGCACACGGCTCC
>CALXNU010000015.1 GCA_944389835.1 uncultured Succinivibrionaceae bacterium | reverse complement strand
TTCATTCTTAAAATCAAGTTTTAAGAACTCACCGCCCATAGACTTAATTTGGTCGGCAACTTCAAGACGAGTATCAAAAGCACGAACAATAGCGCCTAAAGAGTGAGCAGCACCAATGGCAGCTAAACCTGCGACACCAGCACCAATCACTAATACTTTTGCAGGAGGAACTTTACCTGCGGCGGTAACCTGTCCTGTAAAGAATCTACCAAAAGTATGAGCAGCTTCAATAACAGCACGATAACCTGAAATATTAGCAGTAGAAGAAAGTGCGTCTAAAGCTTGGGCACGTGAAATACGTGGCACCATATCCATTGCTAAGACATTAACTTTCTTTGCCTTAAGTTTCTCAACTAACTCAGGATTTTGAGCTGGGCGAATAAAGCTTACTAATGTTTGGCCCTCTTTTAAAAGCTCAACCTCATCTTTATTTGGAGCATTAACCTTATAGATAATGTCGCTGTTCCAGACCTCGCGGCCTTTTACAACTTTTGCTCCGGCAGCAGTATAAGAGGCATCATCAAAGCTGGCATCTTGACCGGCATTGCTTTGAACGGCTACGTCAAAGCCTAACTTTATAAGCTTGGCTACAGTGTCTGGAGTGGCTGCCACTCTTGTCTCACCGCGCAAGCTCTCCTTTGGAATACCTATGAGCATGGCTTCTTCCTGTACCTAAAAAATTACTTCTTAACACAAACGTGTTCAATCAAATGCCCATTATAGAGCCACTTCAGGAAAATTTTAGGAAAGGTAAGAGAATTTTGCAGGTTGTATCTCAATATTTTTATTAAAACTAAAACACGCTTGCTTTTTAACTAAACTTAGGCTTTAAAAAGCACTTGGCATAAACTTAGAAAGCTCTTTAATCTCACCTTCAATTTTAAGGTTCTCATAGTGCTTATAGTCAATGTCCAAAGACATCACTAGCGCATTTTCAGCAGGCATCCCATTTGTTGCTTCATAATAGTTTTTGCGAAGACCTACTTGTATAAAGCCCTCACTTTTATAAAGATTTTGCGCCACCTCATTGCTCTCACGCACCTCAAGATAGCATTTTTTACACTGACATAAAGCGGCCACAGCAAGCGATGATCTTAATAAATAACGTCCAAACCCTTGTCCTTGCTTTGAGGGGATCACCCCAATAGTCCATAATTCAGCCTCATCATATACAACAGAAATAATTGAAAAACCAATTAAATCTTTTTGCTGATAGAGAGCAAAATTAAGACAGTGCATATTCTCATTAAAACAAGCCTTAACATTGTCATAAGTCCAAGGGTGGGTATGAGCTAAAACTTCAACACGCATCAGGGCCGACATAAGACGCTCATCGACTTTAGTTAAAGTTTTAACTTTAGCAATAGAGATTTTGGGATCTAAAACTATCATGACTTTAAAACCTCTTTAAATTGCTCTTTTAAAAACTCCCATAAGGCTCTTTTATCTGTTACCTGATGAATATGTTTGGACTCAGAACAAGTTTCATTTGGGCTTAATAAAATTACATCTTGTGCTAAAAAGCGATGTTGACGATCAAAACGTCCCACAGTTAATCCCTGTCGAATAAGATAGGTTATAAGATTTTGGACATAATCGACATTTAGTGAGGAGGATAAATAAATATCAGCTTCTTTTCGTAAAGGCAAATCGTTATTTACAAAAGTCTCTTGTGGGGTTTTAGCTACAGTATTAGCTGTTTCTTCTTTGCAAGCAAAAGGCAAAGTTATCCCATCTCTTAACTTCCATAAGGTCTTAACGCCTGAAAAAGCCATCAGTTCACCTAAAATCTAAAATAGGATTTGGAAATACTTATGTTAAGGAAGGAGATTTTGAAGATCAGATGGCAGGAGCAGAAGGACTCGAACCCTCAACCGTCGGTTTTGGAGACCGCTGTTCTACCATTAGAACTATGCTCCTGCACAACGGCGCACATTATGCATAAAAACGAACAACTTGTAAAGAGTTTTTTTCAATAAGGTCAAAATTAAATTTTTTCCTTCTCTAAGCCGTAGCAAAACTACCTAAAATGACGTAAAAATTTCTTTTTCACCTTAAAAATATTAATTTTGTCAAGATGTTGTAAAAATTTATTAAAAAAATGCAAACTTTCTCTCATTTCTGTATAATAAAGTCTTCAGGAACCACGCAAAAACGCGCATCCTGAAAAAGTGATTGCCCGGCTTTGCGTCAACCAATCTTCGGTCTGACAAAAGGGACAAAAACAATGACCAATCCTCTCTTCCAAAAGGATATCATCTCCATCTCGGAGTTCACCCGCGAGCATATTGAGCTTATTCTTAAGACCGCCCGTCAATTAAAAGAAAATCCTCGTGATGATCTTTTAAAGGGTCGTTTAATTGGTGTAACCTTTTTTGAAGGTTCAACTCGTACTCGTTTATCTTTTGAAACCGCAATTCACCGTTTAGGTGGCCAAGTTATTGGTTTTGCTGACGCTTCAAATACCTCACTTGGTAAAAAAGGTGAAACTTTAGCTGACTCAATTCGTATCATCACCTCTTATGTTGATGCGCTTGTGATGAGACACCATATGGAAGGAGCTGCAAGACTTGCAGCCGACATCTCTCCTGTACCTGTGATTAATGCCGGAGATGGTGCTAATCAACACCCTTCACAAACCATTTTAGATCTCTTTACCATCTATGAAACTCAAGGTCGTTTAAATGAGATCAACATTGCTTTTGTAGGCGATCTTAAATATGGCAGAACCGTGCACTCTTTAGCCGAGGCTTTGTGCAACTATAATGCAAGAATTTATTTAGTCTCACCTGAGTCTTTGGCTATGCCAAAATATATTCTTGATACTTTAGATAAGCACCATATTGAATATTCAATTCATCAAACTATTGAAGAGGTCATGCCAAAGGTTGATATTCTTTACATGACTCGTGTCCAAAAGGAGCGCTTTGATGAAACTGAATATCAGCACTTACGCTCAAAATACATTTTGACCCCGCAAATGCTTACTGAAGCGCGTTCTAATATGAAGATCCTGCACCCACTTCCTAGGATCGATGAGATCACCTTAGATGTAGATAGCACTCCACACGCTTACTATTTCAAGCAAGCAGCTAATGGTGTTTATGCTCGTCAAGCTCTTTTGTCCCTAGTGCTCAACAAGGAGATCTAAAATGTCAGATACTACTCAAATTTCCAAAGATAAGCTCTTAGTTGAGGCCATCGCCAACGGTACGGTGATAGATCATATTGCCCCAGGACAGGCAATGAATATTTTGCGTTTATTTAAGTTCTTAGGTAAACACAATCATATTACTGTGGGCTTTAATTTAAGATCTGGTGAATTAGGCTCTAAAGATATTATTAAGATTTCAGATGTAACTTTCTCACCATCTGAAACTGAGCAATTAGCAATTTTGGCACCTAATGCTACTATCAATGTTATTTCAAACTATAAGGTTATTGATAAGTACGACTTGCGTTTGCCAAATGAAACTATTGGTGCTTTTAAATGCCCAAATAGCAATTGCATAACTCACGTTGAAGAAGCGGCAACTCCGCGCTTTAAGATTTTCGTCAACAGCAATCAAGAAGTTATGATGCGCTGCCACTACTGTGAAAGAGTCTTCACTCGCGAGGTAGTCTTAAAGAATAATGGTCTTGAGCCTTAAAAGACAAGACTAAACTAAATTAAGAGGCGGCCTACTTTTAAGGCCGCTTAAAGCTAATCTAAAAACACCACCTGATCTTTTAAATCCTTTCTTTGATAATGTAATTTATCAGGTTTAGCCTCAGCACTTTTATGCCCTACTACCATAATAAACTGCGCACGAAGCGGTGCTTTGATCTCCAAGGCTTCAGTTAAAAGATTTGTTTTTATAGCCCCCACAAAACATGAACCCAAACCTAAACTTGTCGCCTCAAAAAGCATATGCGCCATCACCATTGCCCCATCTACTACGGCAAAGTTTTGCGCATCATACTTTCTCTGCCAAGCCTCTTGTTCATTAGTACAAACAACAATGGCTACCGGTGCACCATAAAGCCAGGCACATTTTTGTAATTTCTCAAGACTCTCGCCTCTTACCACTAATAAAGTAAAAGGTTGTCTATTACATGCAGTAGGCGCTAAATTTGCAGCCTGTAAAATCTTATTAAGCTCTTCGTCACTAAGCGGGGTTTTCTCAAAAGAGCGACACGAGAATCTCTCTTGAGCTAACTTTAAAAAATCTTCCATATCTTTCTCCAATCTAACTTTTTAGCAATCTTTGCTTAATAAAACTAAAGTTTCAAGATGCATTGAATTAGGAAACAAATCAAAACCTAAAACTTCCTCTATTTTATAGCCACAAGAGACTAAAGGTGGCACATCACGCTTAAGCGCCTTAAGTGAGCAAAAAATTAAAGCCAATCTTAAAGGATGGTCTACTTTGCACAAGGCTTTAACCGTCCTCTCCCCTAAACCACGTCTTGAAGGATCTGCAATAATCGCTTTAACCTTTGGGTCTTGAATTAAACTTGTAGCCTCATTGATATCTTGTAGCTTAAAAGAGACATTCTCTATAGCATTTAATTTAGCATTTTCATTGGCAGCTTTAATGGCACTTTCTACAATCTCAACTCCAATGACTTCTGCAAAATATTTAGTTAAAGCTAAAGTCATAGTGCCAACTCCACAACAAAGATCTAAAGCCTTAGTCTGTTGCTTAGAACCTTGTGCACAAAAATCTATTGCTTTTTGATAAAGCCTTTCACACTCAGGATAATTGACCTGTAAAAAGGAAGTTGGATAAGCATTAAACTTCAAATTTAAAAGCTCAACTTGTAAAGGTCCTTTTTCACTTATATCAAGAATATTGGAACTTAAAATATCATTACCCACACTGTCATTTAGGCAAATAAAAAATTTAACCTTTAAGTTTTTAACAAAAGCCCTTAAAGTATCTAAAGCTTTAGAGTTTAAAGGTTTAGCTAAAATTAAAACTGCCATTAAATCTTGAGTACTGCCCCCTGATCTCAACAAAATATGGCGTAAATTACCACTTAAATCTTGTTCATTGTAAAGTGGAAAAAGCTCTAAATTGGCATTTAGAAAATCACAAAATGGTCTTAAAAATTTTGCAAATAAAGGATCTTCTTGAGGACATTCTAAAATCTCTACTACCTCATGAGAGCGCTTTTTATAAAAACCTACGTTAATGTTGCCCTCTTTATCGTAACAAAAAGAGCGAATGGTTTTATAACGACAAACTTTTACTTGAGGACTATCCCTAAAAGCTTTAATCTTCTCTTGTGGCAAATTACTTTCTTTAAAAGCTTTAACAATCTGCAACCTTTTTTCTTGTCTTTGCTCTTTAAGAGCTAAATGCTGTAAAGCACAACCTCCACATTGTGAAAAATAAGGGCAAAAAGGCTCCACTCGATATTTTGATTTTTGTATAAAATTTAAAATCTTTGCCGGAGATCTTTTAGATCCTTTTACAAAGCTCTCCCCAATTTCAACCTCAAGAACTTCTCCTTTAAGCGCATTTGGGATATATAAAATTTTATCTTGATAAAAAGCGATCCCATCCCCTTGCTCAGACAACTCTTGAACTTGAACTTTTGGCATAATCATTCCTCTTAAGGTTTAGCTAGCAAATTCTTTGGTGCTTTAATTAAAATGTCTAACGCAACATACTTAGTACAAAGTTTATAACAAAATTTGCTTAAATAACATTTAAGCTTTACTTACATTTATTATTTTGTCATTATTAATAAACCTTAAGAACAGAAGGAGCAATAATATGAAAAAGACCATTCTTGCAACATTTCTTGTCTCCACCTTGCTTTTAGGAGGATGTGCACAAACCACTTCAGGAGGGCTTAGCGGAAATCGCTCACAGCTTATGCTAGTGTCTGAAGCTGAGGTCAATGCCCAAGCTGACAAAGCCTATACTGAAGTTTTAACCGATGCTAAAAACCGTGGAGTTTTAAACGTTAATAAAAAACAATACCAAAGAGTAAATAATATTGCTAAAAAACTAATTAAAGTTGCTCCTGAATTTAGAGCAGATTGTGCCAATTGGGATTGGGAAGTTAATGTATTAACTGAAGATACAGTAAATGCTTGGTGTATGGCAGGTGGCAAGATTGCCGTTTATACCGGCATTATCGAATCCTTAAATTTAACCGATGATGAGCTTGCAGTAGTGATTGGTCATGAAATGGCTCACGCTTTAAAAGAGCACACCAGAGAACAAGCAAGTCAGGCTATGCTTAAACAAGGTGCGATGCAAATTGCCTCGATTTTTGGCGCAAGTAATACGGCAGTAAGCTTAGGCGGAATTTTAGCTGATGTCGGTTTAATGCTTCCTTTCTCACGTGAGCATGAGGCAGAGGCTGACGCGGTGGGACTTGAGCTTATCTATAAAGCAGGCTATGACGTAGATGCCGGGGCTAATGTATGGCGTAAGATGCAACAATTAAACGCCAATGAGCCTATGGAAATTTTAAGCACGCACCCCTCTTCATCCGATCGTATTGCCAACTTAGAAAAGATGGCTCAAGATTTAAAAACTTTCGGAAAAGTACAGGGTTAGAAACCTTTTTTAAATTACGAAGTCTAAGCTAAGATCTCTTACTTAGACTTTTATTTTTAAGGAGAACATATGTCCAAGTTAGCACTAGGCGGAGCTTTAGCCATTTCAGTGGCATTAGTTATATCAGGTTGTGCCAATCCTACTGGTACTTCAGGACAAATTAGTTACTTTACAGAAGGCGTAATTAAAGACATCGAGCAAATTGAATTACAAAAAAATAGCTACGATACTAAAAAACATGCAGCTTTAGGTGCCATAGTAGGTGCAGCTGCAGGTCAGCTTATAGGTGGAGATACTAAAGGCACTTTAATTGGTGCAGGTATTGGTGCTGTAGCAGGTGGCGTGGGTGCCATGGCGGCAGATCAAGGCACTGGTATGCGTTTGACCGTAAATACTTCAAATGGTTTAGTCTTAATCGATCAGCCATACTCTTGCTTGTTTAAAGTAAATGCCAAAGTAAGACTCATTAATCAAGATGGCTCTACACAATTACAAGTTTACGATGGCACAAGATATCGCACAGCAACTGCCGACAGTCCATCAGATTGCCCACTTTACTAAAGTTAAATAAAAGATTTTAAGCTTTCTCTTTCTGAGAAGGATTTTTTAGGTCGAAGGGATTTATTTAAGAGAGGTGGTGGCCCATCCCAGGCTCGAACTGGGGACCCAACGATTATGAGTCGTTTGCTCTAACCGGCTGAGCTAATGGGCCATCGCGCGCCATATTATACGAGCAAAAGCTATCAACAATCAAGCCTTAAAATCGAAACGTTGCGCTAAAAGCTTTGTAATTTGTTGGGCCGCATCAAATTCCTCACGAGTGATACTATTGCCTTTAAGGGCTAAAAGCTCTTTTTGATATTGAAGTGCCGAAAAAATACATTCTGCGATAATCTTACTTAAATACTCTGCGCGATCTTCAATACTTAGCTCATCACCATTTTCTTTTCGTGGAATAAAGGAAGCATTAATTAACAAATTAAAAATTTTTTCATATTTAGTATCTCTAACTTCTTCAATAATCTGCGCTGAAATTATATCTTGATGATTTTTAACTAAATTTAAAATAAATTTAAGTTCCTCTACACCCTTAGCACCTAAATCCTTTAAAAGCTCAATTAAATTTTCCAATTGTAATTTGTCATACATTAAGCCAACTACCGTGGGTTGTTGGAGTAAAAAAGCAATAAGACGACGCATCGGGGTATTTAAAAGCCTGGCGCTTTCAAGTTGGAAAGAGCGTTCTTTTTCTTGAACAGTTGCACTTTCAAAAGCCTCACTTTTAGCTTGTGTTGCATCTAGCATCTCATTAATGCGAGTTATATCCATAGCAAGCTTTTTAGCTAAAGTCTCAGCGCAGACATTTCTTAAAGGCAAAGAATTAACATCTTTTATAATCGGCAACACCGCAGATAAAAAGCGTGCCCGATCTCCGCCATCTGCTAAATCATAATTTTGTGCAAGATGATTTACTAAAAAGTCCGGGAAGGAAAGAGCTTCATCTAAAAACCTAGTAAAACCCCCAGCTCCTTGCTCACGCACTAAGGAGTCAGGATCATGCTCTTGGGGGAGGAAAGCAAAACGCACCTCCTTGTCGGCCTCTAAGATCTGCGCTAAATTTTCAAGAGCTCTCCAGGCTGCATTTTGTCCTGCCGCATCACCGTCATAACAACAAAAAACTTTTTTAGTATAACGAAACATTAATTTGAAATGATCTGCGGTAGTTGACGTACCCAAAGAGGCTACAGCATAACCGATCCCAGCTTGTCTTAGCGCTATAACATCCATATAGCCTTCAACAATCACCAATTGTGAAGGACGATTTTTAGTTTCCTGTAAGCACTCATAAAGGCCAAATAATTCATTACGCTTTTTAAAAATCGGGGTTTCTTTAGTGTTTAAATATTTAGGTTTTTCATCCCCCAAACAGCGCCCGCCAAAACTTATCACCTTGCCTTTAAGATTGACAATTGGGATCATGACTCTATTTCTAAACATCGAAAAAGTCGTGCCATTATCCCTTTGATTTATCATGCCAAGCTCAATAAGTGCTTTTACTTCCTCTTCATTACGTGCCACATTGACCCTTAAATCATCCCACGCATCAGGGGCATAGCCTAAACGCGCTTTCAGCACGATATCCCGCGTTAATTGTCTTTTTTGATACCAATAATCCTGAGCGATTTTTGATTGACTTAAGTGCTTAATATAATAAGCCGCACAACGATCCATCAGATCGTAAAACCGTGCATAACGGTCTTGATCATAAAAAGCCCCGCCTGCCTCATATTCAACCTCAAGACCTGCATATTCAGCTAACTCTTCTACCGCTTCAATAAAAGTTAAGTTCTTATAATTTATTAAGAAATTTATAGCATTACCATGAGCGCCACAACCAAAACAGTGATAAGTTCCACGTGATGGTGTGACATAAAAAGAAGGGGTTTTTTCATTATGAAAAGGACAACAGCACATTAAACCATTGCCACTTCTTTTTAAAGTCAAATAAGTAGATAAAAAAGCATCAATTTTTACTGCTGGAATTAAACGATTTACTATAAAGTCTTTTGAGATCCGTGGCATTTCTCTCTTTTCCTTATCTTCTTATGTGGTAAGATTCTATCATTGATTTAACGAGGTTTGACATTCTTATGGCTACATACTGCATCGGCGATATTCATGCTTGTTACAACGAGTTTATGAAATTACTTGAGCTCATCAAATTTGACGATAAAAAAGATGAACTAATTTTAACTGGCGATCTAATTGGCCGCGGCCCATTACCGGTTGAAACCATGAAAGAGATTATGGGCCTTGGTAAATGTGTAAACTCAGTTTTAGGCAATCATGATTTAAACTTTTTAGCCGTTGCCAAACATATTGTCACCCCTCGCCCTAAAGATAATCTTGAGGTAATTTTAAGATCTCCTTTATTCGAGAAAATTGTAAACTACCTTACTAATCTGCCTTTACTTTACAAACACAAAGAAAAACAATTAGTAGTAGTTCATGCTGGCATTTACCCACTGTGGGAATTATCTACTGCCAAAAAAGTTGCTAAAGAAACCTCTAAAGTCCTAAAAGATCCAATTCAATCGCGAATTCTTCTAAGCAATATGTACAATGATGAGCCCTCAATTTGGGATGATAACTTAGAAGGTCTTAAAAGATGGCGCTTTGCTTTAAATGCCTTCACGAGGATGAGATTATGTTATCGCTCAGGCAGACTTGATTTTAAAAATACAGCCATAAGCCCAGCTTTAGTTAAAAAAGATGGACTTTACCCTTGGTTCTCACTTGGCGATCCTGCAACCTCAAAAAAGAAACGTTACACTTTAGTCTTTGGCCATTGGGCTGCCCTTGGTGCAGAATGTGCTCGCCCCTACTTTAAAGCCTTAGATACAGGTTGCGTGTGGGGCGATAGATTAAGTGCCTGGTGTTTTGATACTGATAAAATGTACTCAGTAAAATCTACAGGCTACACCCAAATTAAAAGTCAAAGCGCTAAAATTTAAGCTCTTTGATAGGTTACAAAACTATAATAGATTTGCTCCTTGTCACTTAAATAACGCGGGGAGCGTTCTACTTCTTTAAAGCCTAAATGCTTAAATTCAGGAAAATAAGTATCTCCCTCACAATCTTTTTCAACCTCGGTAAGATATAAAGTTTGCGCTAAATTTAAGCTTTCTGCATAAAGTCTTGCCCCACCTATCACAAAGACTTCAGCTTCGTTACAGCAAAGAGCTAAAGCTTCCTCTAAGCTTTTGCAAACTAAGATCCCCTCTTTGGGATCTAAAGTTGAACTTACCACAATATTGCGTCTTTGAGGTAATGGCTTTCCTATAGATAAAAAGGTCCTCTTACCCATAATGACGCTATGGTTTAAGGTAAGAGTTTTAAAATGCTTTAAATCTTCACTTACATGCCAAGGTATTTGACCGTCTTTTCCAATCACGCGCTTGGCATTTTGAGCCACAATTAAAGATAACTGCATCGCTTATTTAAGCCTTGTAAATAAATTCAGGACCATCGTCTTCATCAAAATCATCATCGGCAGTGGAGAACGGAACTTCGCTCTTGCCCTCTGTCCAGACGAAATCTTGAACCTCTTTAGTCCCTTGATCTTCTTGCTCTTGCTTTTTCATTTGCTCAACTAATAAGGAAGTCTCTAAAATTAACTCCTCAATATTAGTTTTGGCCAAAGCAGAAATAATAAAGACCTTTTGAGGTTTAACTTCTAAGGCAGCAATTACTTCATCTTTAATACGCAAAGCCTCTTCATCAGAGACTAAGTCCTTTTTATTTAAGACTAAATAACGCGGTTTATCATAAAGATCATGTGCGTAATTTTTAAGCTCTTCTTCTATGATCCTAGCATTATTTGCAGGATCAGAGCCGTCAATTGGAAGCATGTCTACTAAATGTAAAAGCACACGACAGCGCTCTAAATGGCGCAAAAAGCGATGACCAAGACCTGCACCTTCTGAGGCACCCTCAATTAGACCTGGCACATCAGCAATCACAAAACTGCCATGCTCTCCTGCCTTTACCACACCTAAATTTGGCACTAAGGTGGTAAAAGGATAATCTGCAACCTTAGGTTTTGCCGCAGAAACAGATCTAATAAAAGTAGACTTTCCGGCATTTGGCATACCTAAAAGGCCCACATCTGCAACTAATAATAACTCAAGCTCTAAAACGCGTCTCTCACCTGGAGTGCCGTTAGTTTTTTGCCGTGGAGCACGATTAGTGGCGCTTTTAAAGTGGGTGTTACCAAAACCATGAAAACCACCGCGCGCAACACAAACACACTGTCCTTGAGATCTAAGATCACCTAACACTTCCCCGGTTTGCTCATCAGTAATTCTAGTTCCCACAGGTACTTTTAAATACAGATCTTCACCATGAGCTCCCGTACAATCGGCACTCATGCCATTTTGACCGCGCCCTGCTTGATAAAAGCGCGTAAAACGATAGTCAACTAAGGTATTTAAGTTATTGTCGGCGACCATATAAACATTACCGCCATCACCACCATCGCCGCCATCTGGGCCGCCACGTGGCACATATTTTTCGCGACGAAAACTTACAACGCCATTACCACCATCACCGGCTTGCACTCTAATGGTTGCTTCATCGACAAATTTCACTTAGGACCTCCGGTCTAAACCTGATAGTTTAAGCCTTAAATTTAGAACTAGAAAATTGAAGAAATAAAAGAGAGGAGATAAGGAACAGGCTCCGTAAACGGAGCCCGTAAAGAAAGATTAGGCGACTACGTCGGTTACAATCTCGACGAACTTGCGGCCCTTAGGACCACGAGTTACGAAAGCAACCTTGCCTTCCTTCTTTGCAAAAAGAGTATCATCGCGGCCGATACCAACATTGGCACCAGGGTGGAAATGAGTACCACGCTGACGAACAATAATGCTACCTGCGCTTACAGTCTCACCGGCATAGCGCTTAACACCAAGACGCTGAGCCTGAGAATCGCGGCCGTTACGAACGGAACCGCCGGCTTTTTTATGTGCCATTTATTCGACTCCTATAAACCAGCAATGCCGGTAATTTCCAGATCGGTGAACCACTGACGATGGCCAGTCACCTTCTGATGATGCTTACGACGACGGAACTTAACGATCTTGATCTTCTCACCACCGTGTTGACCGATGACATTGGCGCTTACCTTTGCACCCTCAAGATATGGAGCTCCAACTTTAATATTGGTGCCGTCGGATAATAATAATACCTTGTCTAGTTCAATTGTGCTACCAACATTGGCGTCAAGAAGATCAACGCTAATGCGATCGCCTTCTCTTACCTTATGCTGCTTGCCGCCGCAAAAAATCACTGCGTACATATGGCTCAAAACTCCGATGCTTGCAGGAGTTTCTTGCTCCCGCATTTACAATCAATGCAAACTACCCAATATGGGCGATAGTGGGCAAATATTCTACAGATATTCTCGATTGGATGCAAGTAGCTGCGAATTCAACAGGCTTCTCGCCGTGCCGCCCCCACCCTGGGGTGTTGCCATCTATTTCCTGTCCTTGATTAAGTCTCAGGACAATTTCAAAACCGCGCGCATTTTAAAGCAAGATTGCAATTTTGTCAAAAGAAATTAAGCTAAAACTCAAGTTCGAGTAAAATATTTTGTCCGAAAATTCACCAAGTCACTTTACAAGCTTTAAGATCTTTTTAAAAAGCAAAGCTTTTTAATAAAAATATTGCCTTCATTAAAGGTTTTAACCTCAATTGTCTCAAACTTGCTCTTTTATTTTCTATCTAGATATAATTTTCTTGTAAACTTAAGATCTTAGGTGCTTCTTTTTAGACAAAATATAAACAAATGCGCTAAAATTAATAAAAATTATCACTTGGATTTTGATTTTCTCTATGAGTAGCACAAATTTAAAGGCATTAGTAAGTCCCTATCTTAATGAAGTTGAAAAACTTTTAGAGGGCACTCTTACCGGTGGGGATTTTGAGGCACAAGTTAATGCCATGTGCCAAAGTATTGTAAGCGCGGGCGGTAAAAGAATCCGTCCTACAGTTCTAATTTTAACTGCAGGTCTTTTGACTAATCTTGGTGAAAATAAAGAAGACACTAATACTTGTTGCCACCTTGCAGCTACCGTAGAGCTTTTACATACTGCCACCTTAATTCATGATGATGTCATTGATAACAGTCCTAAAAGACGAGGTCAAGACACTCTTAATACCATTTATGGCAATCATGTGGCCGTCCTTGCAGGTGACTATCTTTTTACGCGCTGTTTTGCCATTTTAAAAGATTTAGGTTCCATGCGCTCTATTGAGTTAATCTCAAAAACTATTGCAACTTTAGTTACAGGCGAGATTAATCAATTAGAAAGACAAGGCGACTTCTCCTTAAGCACTCAAGATTACCTGCAAACTATTTACTGTAAAACAGGTGCACTCTTTGAGCTCTCTGCCACCTCCTTTGCAGCATATAAAGAGGCAGATGAGAGTGTACAACGTGCCCTTGCAACCTATGGCAGAGAAGTGGGTAATGCTTTTCAAATTGCCGATGATATGCTTGATTACTCCTCAGATACTAGCACTCTTGGCAAAAAGGTCGGTGAAGATTTAATCGACGGCAGAGTCACTTTACCTGTGATTATTGCGCTTTTAAGTCTTAAGGGTGATGAACTTAAAAGCTTAAATGAAGCTCTTGAAAAACGTGACTTTTTAAAAGTTAAAGAGGCAATTTATCAATGTCGTGCTTTAGAGACTTGTCAGTCTGAAGCACTCTCTTGTGTAAGCCAGGCCATTGATGCTTTAAATATTTTCCCTTCAAGTCCCTTTAAAGATGGCTTAATTGAAATTGCGCACAATGCGGTAAAAAGAATAAGTTAATCCTTAAAATCCAACAAAAAAGCCTCACAAAATGAGGCTCTTTTTTTAATTTTGCTTAAGCTTTAAGCAAAAGGATCTTCTAAGAAAATAGTCTGCTCTCTTTCAGGGCCAGTTGAAATTAAAGCCACCTTAACACCTGATAATTCCTCTAAACGCTTTAAATAATTTTGTGCATTTACAGGTAATTTATCAAAAGAAGTTACACCAAAAGTGGACTCGCTCCAACCTGGCATGGTTTCATAAATAGGCTCTACATCATATTCGTAGGCTGCAAGTGGTGGTAATTGAGAGATAGTACCATCCTTCATCTTATAGGCAGTACAAATCTTAACCTCATCCATACCATCTAAAACATCAAGCTTCATTAAAGCTAAGGCAGATAAGCTATTAATAGTTACAGCACGACGCATTGCCACAGCATCATACCAACCTGCACGACGAGGACGGCCAGTTACTGCACCAAACTCTTTACCTCTAGTGCAAATACCTTTACCTATTTCATCGGTAAGCTCAGTTGGGAATGGGCCACCGCCTACACGAGTGGTATAAACCTTGGCAATACCTAAGACATAATCAATAGCCAAAGGTCCAGCACCAGATCCAGTGCAGCAACCACCTGCCACAGTATTTGAAGAGGTCACATAAGGATATGTGCCATAATCGATGTCCAAGAAAGTACCTTGGGCACCCTCAAAAAGAACTTTGACGCCTTCTTTATGAGCATTGGCAATTTGAGCTGAAACATCAGTTACCATGTTAAGCATTCGCTCTCTAACTGTCATAACTGAGTTCATAACCTCCTCAAAGGTCACCTCTTTTTCGTGGTAATAGTTCTTTAAGAGGAAATTACGATAATCTAAAAGGGCCTTAAGCTTATCCTCAAAAATTGATAAATCTCTAAGATCACCTACTCTCAGGCCACGACGTGCTACTTTATCCTCATAGCAAGGACCAATACCACGACCTGTAGTTCCGATGGCATTATTACCGCGTAACTTCTCTGCACCACGATCTATTGCAGGATGAATTGGTAATAATAAAGCGCAAGCTGCAGATAACTTGATTCTGTTTTCAACATCACTAAAACCTGCAGCACGAAGCTCTTCAATCTCTCCAAATAAGGCCTCAGGAGAAACCACAACCCCAGATCCTATCAAGCATAAACAATTTGGATGAAGGATCCCTGATGGTACTAATCTTACAACCACTTTACGATCGCCTACTACCAAGGTATGACCTGCATTATTACCACCTTGGCTTCTAACAACGATCCCAGCTTTAGATGTTAAAAGATCGGCAATCTTGCCCTTGCCCTCGTCTCCCCATTGAGTACCGAGCACAACAACATTATTTGGCATAATCAAACTCTCCTAGATTAAGCCTTAGAGGATTTCTGGAAACTACAACTATTTTGAGGAAAATTCCCCGTCCAAAAGGGGAATTGTATCAAATTTTGATCTACTTTAGGATGAATTAATTACCCTCGTGGATCATTAAAATAGCGGAAGAACTCGTTATCTGGTTCTAAAATTAAAACATCCTTTCCTGAATTCATGGAACGACGATAAGCATCCATGGAACGCAAGAAATCAAAGAGCTCTGGATTTTGAGAATAGGCATTAGCATAAATAGAGGTAGCTTCTGCATCTCCCTCACCTTTAAGTTTTCTTGCCTCTCTTTCAGCCTCTGCAATCTTAACCACTACTTCACGATCGGCTTGTGCTTTAATAGTCTCAGCCTCACGTCTGCCTTGAGAGCGATGCAATTTAGCAACTGCATCTCTTTCAGCTCTCATTCTTTGGAAAATGGAAGTTGAAACCTCAGGTGGCAAATTAATCTGCTTAATTCTCACATCTACTATTTCAATACCAAGTTCAACAGCTGATGAGCCAATGTCTTTTAGGGCATTTTGCATAACCTCATCACGCTTTGAAGCACCAATAATTGATTCTGAGCTTATAACATTAGCATCCACAGATGAATCAAAACTTGGCTCTT
Source organism: uncultured Succinivibrionaceae bacterium (assembly GCA_944389835.1). GTDB lineage: Bacteria > Pseudomonadota > Gammaproteobacteria > Enterobacterales > Succinivibrionaceae > Avisuccinivibrio_A. Next base: position 22,077 of record CALXNU010000015.1, on the reverse strand, counting down.
CAAAATCACTGTCCCCTTTTCCTGAGACAATCTCATGAATGGTTAAACGACCAATTTGGCTTCTTAAAGAGTTGGTAATACGTCTTCTTAACAACTCCTCAGCTTGCATCTTATTACCACCTGCCGTGGTTAAATAATAAGTTGCAGGATCGATAATGCGCCATTTTACATAAGAATCAATGATAAGATCCTTCTTTTCGGCAGTTACAAATCTATCAGCTGATGAAGATAGAGTTTGAATTCTAGCATCTAAGACACGAACTTTATCAATCATCGGGATCTTAAAGTGTAAGCCTGGGTTTGACACTGAAAGCTCAGAGTCAGAGGTTCTAATTACCTTACCAAAACGGGTAACAATACCTACGTTGCCTTCTTTGATAACAAATAAAGAGTTATAGCCTACAAAGCCTACAAGCAACAATAAAACTAGCGCTAAATTTAAAGTAAAGCCTCTCATTATCTGACTCCTTGTCTTTGATAATTGGCATTAGGTAACAAAGGTATGGAGTTTTGGTTACTGCTATTTGAAGATGGAACCTCAACCGTTTGATTTAAAGGCTCACTTTTAGTGTTTGTTGTTGAATTTACACTTGGCTCTGCAGTATTTTTTTTCTGACCTACACTATTTTGCATTTGAGGTAGCGGCAAATACATCAAAGGATTTGAAGCATTATCAGAGTCAACAATAACCTTAGATGATTTAGATAAGACTTCTTGCATGGTTTCTAAATAAATACGGGTGCGCGTAATTTCAGGAGCTTTAAGGTACTCAGGTAAAATTTGCTCAAAACGAGCCACCTCACCTTGAGCATCTAAGACAACCTGAGAGCGATAAGCTTCAGCTTCTTGGCGAATACGTTGCACTTGACCGTCAGCACGAGGTAAAACCTCATTAGCATAAGCCTCAGCTTCTCTTACAAAGCGTTGCTCATCTTCTTGTGCGGCAATTGCATCATCAAAAGCAGCCTTTACTTGCTCAGGGGCACGAGCTGGGAGGAAGTTTACATCAACAACCGTCAAACCCATGTTATAAGGCTCAATAATGGAGACTAATAAATCACGAGTATTTTGTCTTACCATCTCACGGCCTGAAGTTAAGATATCATCCATGAGAGTATGACCTACCACATAGCGCAAAGCACTATCCGTAGCCTCTGTTAAGGAATTATCAGGGTCAGTTACAGAGAAAAGATAACGCACTGGATCTGAGATACGATATTGCACATCCATCTCAACATTAACTAAGTTTTCATCCTCAGTTAACATAGAACCTGATGATTGAATGGCTCTAACTTGTTCAATATCAACAATATGAACTTCATCAATACCGCTAAATTTCCAGGCCAAACCTGGCTCTACCACATCGTAAACCTTACCAAAGCGCAAGACAACGCCTCTTTCAGCTTCACGTACCGTATAAAAGCCTGAGAAAATATAAAAGCCCAAAAGCACTACTACAATAAGGCCCAGGCCAAAAGAGCCAAAACTTTTAGCTTTACCTCCGCCTGATCCAAATCCGCCTTTATTGCCTTTATTCATAAATTTCTTTAAGGTTTTAAGCAAATCATCAAAACCACCACTTGTAGTATTGCGATTAGTTCTCCCCCAAGGATCTTGTTGATTATCCTCAGGACGATAGCCAAAACCTCCATTTTGATTTTTAGGCTCTTGAGAACGGCCCTCTTGTGACCCTTGATTAGGATCATTATTTTGACCACCACTGCCAGGACTATTCCAGGCCATAAAGTCAGTATTATTGTTATTATTGATACTCATGAAGCTTAAGCTCACCAAAATTAAAATTAAATTCGTTATCGTTAAATTCTGAAGACTTTTGAGCTACAGTTTTTGTCAAGAACGGATTTTGCCCTTGAATTGCTGCAAAAAGAGCTCCCTCAGTAATTTTATTAATTCTCTGTCCATCTTCGTAAGATAAACAAATTTTTAACACCGGCAAACCATCTTCCTCATCATAACGCTCTGCAAGTACTGCATTTTGCGCATATAACAAAGAACGTAATTTACCTTGTTCATAAGAAACCTTAACTTCACATTCAAAGGCCTCTTTTAAAAGAAGCTCTTTTATGCAATTCATTAAAGTTTCAATTCCAAAACCTGTTTTGGCACTTACATTTACTCTAACGGGAAGGCCATCATCTCCTAAAACCGGACTTTGGCTTGGATTTTCTAAAAGATCACTTTTATTAAATACCAAAAGTCTAGGTTGAGTTACAGCGCCAATTTGCTTTAAAACCGCATCTACAGCCTTGATATTATCCTCTACTCGAGGATCGGCTGCATCAATTATGTGCACTAAAAGATCTGCTTGGCAACTTTCCTCTAAAGTTGCACTAAAAGCTGCCACTAAATCATGCGGTAAATGCCGAATAAAACCTACTGTATCTGCAAAAACCACCTTTCCTACCACTGGCAATTCAAGGGTTCGTAAGGTTGGATCTAAGGTTGCAAAAAGTAAATCCTCAGCAAAAACGCCTGCATTAGTTAACTTATTAAATAAGGTAGATTTTCCAGCATTAGTGTAACCTACAAAAGAAACTACTGGGATAGCGTTTTTCTTTCTTGCCTGACGATTTTGTTCACGTCTTTTGCCTACTACCTCAAGATCTTTTAAAACTGCCGCAATACGCTCGCGAATGGCACGACGGTCAAGCTCAATTTGAGTTTCACCAGGGCCACCTCTTAAACCAAAACCACCTTTTTGTCGCTCTAAGTGAGTCCAGCCTCTAACTAAACGTGCTTGAGCATATTTAAGTCTTGCAAGCTCAACTTGCAATTTACCCTCATAGGTTCGAGCTCTTCTTGCAAAGATGTCTAAAATCAAAGCCACCCGATCCATCACCCGGGTGTCTAGATCTTTTTCTAAATTACGCTCTTGAGCTGGAGTTAATGAGGAATTAAAAATTACGACTTTAGCATCATAAGCACGCACCGCATCGGCGATCTCTAAAACCTTACCCTTGCCGATAAAAGTTCTTGGATCTGGAGCTTGGCGTTTACAGACAAAAGCCTCACCCACTTCACCGCCTGCCGATTCTGCTAAGCGATAAAGTTCTTCAAGATCTTCTTGTGATTCCGCCTGCGGCAACTGAACATGAACTAAAAGCGTGGTACCTAAAGGCTCAAATTCCTGTTCAGACATATTTAATAAAACCTGATTTCAGGCAAAGCTACTCTCCCCCATTCTCATTTTCTAGAACTTGAGGAATTGAGATGGAGCGTGATGGCACAATTGTAGAAATTGCGTGCTTATACACCATTTGGCTTACCTGATTTTTAAGTAAGACGACAAATTGATCAAAAGACTCGATTTGTCCTTGCAATTTGATCCCATTGACAAGATAAATAGAAACCAGCACCCGTTCTTTGCGCAGAGCATTTAAAAAAGGATCCTGTAACGATTGCACTTTTGCCATAATTAATCCCGTAAGTTGTTCTAATTTTAATGGGAAACAGCTTTAGTTTACATAAAAAACCGTATTTTATATAGCATAAAATGCGGCAACCAAAGCCTGTTTGTTCTTTGCTCAAAAGAGCAAGCCGCCTGCCTTTCTGCTCGATCTAAGCTTATTTCATTTAAACTAGATCTCACGCTTTAGGGCTTAATTTATACCTAATTCTCTTTAATTTTAACAAGAATTAAATAATGTCCCTTACTTTACCATGATTTCAAGTGTTTTTACCTTGCTTTGATTTTTTTTTGCAAGCGAGCCCTTAACTTTCAACACCATATCAAGAGTTTTACTTAAAAAAGACTTACACTTTTTATCTAAAATTATAAATTAAGCACACTTTGCGCAAGTTCTAAAAGCTTAACCTTTGCATCTTTTTGCCTAAGACTTAATACCAATCTATCAGCTTTAAGTCCCCCCCTAAGCCACGTCATCTGATGTTTGGCAAGTCTTGCGGTGGCAATCACTGCTTTATCAATCATCTCCTCATAAGAGTAAAGACCATCTAAATATTCCCAGACCTGTCTATAACCTACAGAGCGCATAGATGGCAAATTAAGATTTAAATCACCTCTTGCTCTTAATTTTTCAACCTCAGCTATGAGACCATTTTCTAACATTTTAAGAAAGCGCTCATAAATTAACTTGCGAAGTTCTAACCTATCAGCATCAGGTAAAATTACTGCTTCTTTTATCGGAAAAGGACATTTATCACCTTGATGTTCTTCAATAAAGGAACTCACTGAACGTCCGGTCATTTCATAAACTTCAAGCGCCCGCGAAATTCTTTGCTTATCCATAGGAGCTAATTTTTTATAAAGTGCAGGATCTATAGTCTTAAGCCTTTCATGTAACACCGGCCAACCTAAAGTTTCACCTTCAAGTCTAATCTTCTCGCGAACTTTTTCATCTGTAGCAGGAAGAGGCGATAGTCCATCTACTAAGGCTTTATAGTACATCATCGTGCCACCACAAATTAAAGGTAAATTCCCTCTTTGACAGATCTCATTTACCAAACGAATGGTATCTTCCCGAAAGGAGGCTGCACTATAGCTCTCATTTGGCTCACAAATATCAATTAAGTGATGCGGGACTTTTGCTAATTCCTCTTTTGAAGGTTTTGCCGTACCTATATCCATGCCCTTATAAACTAAAGCAGAATCTAAACTTATAATCTCAATTGAAATTAACTTTGCAAGCTCTAAAGCTAAAGCTGTTTTACCAGAGGCTGTAGGTCCTAATAAGACTAAAGCTCTTGGCGTAAATTTGTGCATAAAAAACTACCTAAAAATTTTTAAAGAAAGATCACGGGCTAGAGCGCCTACCTCAATCTCAAGACAAGCCTCACCTAAAGTTTTAATTAAATCATCACTTAAATTCTTACAAAGTTGCAAAGCAAAATCTTTAGCATAAAAAGTCTTAAGCTGCGCTTGAGCTAAAAGCCTTGATAATTGCTTTGGACATTGACCTTTGACTAAAGAAGGCGCTGCTGATGAAATGAAATGTAAAGCTCTTAGAGCAAAACTTGCAATATCAGATCCTTTTAATAAACAAGGAATTTTTTCAAGAACAATTGTATCCTTTTTAAAGGCAATCTTAAAACCACAGCGCAATACCGCCTCTTGATTTTGCTTAAGCGCTCTTATTAACTCTTTGGTAGCTTTAACTGCAAAAGGCATACTTAAAGAAAAAGACGGTACTTTTTCCTCTTGTAAAAAAGCCTCATACTCATTAGCTAATATTTGCTCTTGAAGCCTATCTAGACGCAACAGATAATAACGGTCTTTAAAAAAGATAAACGCAATTTTTCCCTCAAGCATCGATAAAATTTGCAAAGCTTCATCATCTAAATTTTCAGAAGCTAAAACCGCAGGAGTAGTCTCTTTAAATTGCTCACGCTGTAAGTCTATCTGTACTTTCTTTTCAATTTCTCTGTCATAGTAAGTTGCAGCTTTTGAAAGTTCAGAGCTTGCAAGCTTATTTAAATGAGGCTTTGGATTGACACTTGTTTTAATTAAATTTTCTGATCTTAAACGGATCTCATCTTCAAAACTTGAAACATCCTTTGGATCATGGCTAAGTGCTTTTTCCTCTGCCTTGTAATCTTTTTTGCTCTCATGAGGCTTTATTGAAAAATTAGAATTCTCATCAAGATCTTCACTTTCTTCAAATATAGGTTCAACCCGCGTCTTTTTTACACTAATATCCTCATCTAAACTTACTTGAGCCTTATAAGTTTTATTTAAATTCGCTTTATTTGATGCTTTTTCAGATAAATCTTCTTGTTGTAAGCTACCTTCTAATGCAACCTTAGATCCTTGATTGAAAAAATCTATGTCCTGCTGACTAAAAGGTGCTTTTTCAACTGCTTTAAAAGGCTCTTCCTCTGCTACCTTTTTGCCTAAATTTAAAGACTCTTCACTCTTTTTAACTTTCTCTTGCGCAATTAAAGCCGGAGCTTCTTGATGATATTTAGCACTCACCCCCGCATCTTTTAAAGCTCCAACAATTGCCTCTTCTAATAAATCATGAATAACTCGGCCTTCATGAAAGCGCACCTCAAGCTTTCTTGGGTGCACATTAACATCAACCTTAGAAAAAGGACAATTTATAAATAAGACTGCGCGGGTGGAGCATTTCACCCCATTACATTCACGAAAGGCACTGCGCACGGCATGGGTTAAAAGCTTATCTTCAACTGCACGCCCATTTAAAATAAGTCTTATATCATCAATAGCACTTGACTCAAGAGGAGGCGGGGCTAAAAGAAAACCTGAAACCTTTAAATCTTCCTTTTCAAGATTAAGTTTTATAGCCTCACTTTGATATTCAGAACCTAAAAGCTTGGCGATCCTTTTAAGTTTGCCCTCTTCATCTAACGCTTTTGGTAAAACTAACTCTTTTTTACCCTCAACTAAGAACTCAAAAGCAATTTCAGGGTGGGAGAGAGCTTCTGCGATAAAAGTGTGTCGAATATGTGAAAGCTCTGTTCTATCTGATTTTAAAAACCTTCTTCTACCTGGAGTATTAAAAAAGAGCTCTTTAACCTCAACCGTAGTTCCTTGGGGGTGAGCTGCAGGATCGACAATAGGATTTAACTGTGCTCCCTCAACTCGAACCTGATAAGCCCCCAGCGCATCTTTAGCTCGTGAAATTAAAGTTAAATGAGACACTGAGGCAATAGAAGCTAAAGCCTCACCTCTAAAGCCTAAAGTTGAAATTGCCTCTAAATCATCAAGGCAGGAAATCTTAGAGGTGGCATGTGGGGCTAGTGCTAAAGGTAAATCCTCTTTGACAATTCCCTCACCATTATCCCGAACTTTAATTAAAGTTTTGCCAGCTTGCAAAATCTCAAGAATAATTTTACTAGCCTTTGAGTCAACTGCATTTTCAAGTAATTCTTTAACTACCGAGGCTGGTCTTTCTACTACCTCACCTGCGGCAATTTGACTTGCTAATTCCTTTGATAGTTGATGAATGGCCATAATTTTTAATTAGGAATTACCAATTTTTGTCCAATATTAATCACATCGGACTTAAGATTGTTTCTCTGTTTTAAGGCATTAACGCTTACACCGTAATTTTTCGCGATCTTTGAGAGGAACTCACCTTTTTTAACGGTGTGCACCTTTTCAGGGACTCCCGCTCTTAAAGCACTTTCCTGTCTTGATTTAAACATCATCGCAGGATTTTTATCATAGTAGCTCTTAATGCCTTGATAAATTGCATAAGCTAATTGCTTTTGATAATTTGGCTGATTTAATTGAATTTCTTCATAGCGATTTGATAAAAAACCTGTCTCAATTAACAAAGAAGGAATATCAGGTGACTTTAAAACCGCAAGCGATGCAGGAATTGGTTTTGAATTATGAAGCTTAGTAAACTTACCTAATTTTACTAAAATTTCCTGACCTAGGGTATAACCTTCAGATCGGGCATTCTCTGAGGTCATCTCCAAGATAGTGGCGGCAAGATAAGGATTTTGATCACTTTGGGAAATAACTTCTCCCGCCCCTCCTAAGAGGCTGGTCTGTTTTCCTTTAGATTTTAAAATCTTACCATTTTCTCGTTGAGCACGGTTACCTGATAATACCCAAACTGAAGCACCACGCGCACTATTTCCAGAGGCCACAGAATCTGCATGAATAGAAATTAAAATATCAGCTTTATAGCGTCTTGCAATTTCAGAGCGCTTATCTAAATCAACAAAAATATCTTTGCTTCTAATTAAACGACCTCTAAATTGCTTATTGGAGTTAATGTAATCTGCTAAATATTTTGAAATAGCTAAAGTTACATTTTTCTCCTTTACCCCGCGTTTGCCAATTGCTCCTGGATCTTTACCACCATGGCCTGCATCTACTGCAATAATAAAAGGATCTGGATTTGCGGTAATCACTTTTGCAGGAGGAGGGGCTTGAGTATCTAAGACCTCTTCTTCAACTTGCGTATTTTTATTAGTTTTATTTTGAGCAGCCTTTTGACTCTCGCGAAGCTCTTGTAACTCTTTTTGATAAGCGACAGCTTGAGCTGGAGTCATCGTGCGAATGCCATCTGCGCCTACCGTACTTAAAGAATTTAATAAAGCTTGCTCTGCATTATCTGCATCATCTACGGTAATAACATGAGTTGGCGGAATACCACCTGAACCTACGCCTGATCCTGCAAGTTTATCTGCAGTTTTTTGATCTAAAACTTTAATCTCACCTTTTATAGGCTCACGAGCCCTAGGTGAGGTATGAGGAAAATCTATAACTAAACGATAATTTCTGCCACTTTGAGGTTTTAAAACAAATACATTAGGTGTTCCAGAACCATCTAGAGTAAAAATATAGCGAACATCATTACCATCTAAATTTTTAGTAAGTTTAGTTACCGCACTTCTTTTATCAAAACTTAAATTACTTTTAGCGCTTTTATAATTATCAACATCATTAACCCTTACAATAAAAGTATGTGCATCGTCTTTAAGTGCTGTTGAATAATGAGGATTGAAATCAAGATCTAAAACCACTCTGGTTTTATCTTGATTTGAAAATGCTCTAAGGTTATTAATATTGTCAGCAAAACCTAGTGCTGGCAATAATAAAACGACACTTAAACAAAGCTTTTTTAAAAAGCTAAACACTTAAACTGCACTCCCTTTAAATAAGTCAGTTACTCTTTCATTAAATCTTTTGGGCAATTGTTGATTCTCAATAATAAGCGTCCGACCTTGTTCTTGATGCAATAACTTAATTTTCACATCAGCTTTAGGTAATACGCCTTGACCTAAAGATGGCCATTCAACTAAACAAAGTGATCCTTTTTCATAATAATCTCGTCCACCTAGATATAGAAGTTCTTCTGGATCTGCTAAACGATACAAATCAAAATGATAAATTTTCAAATTAGCGACTTGATAGGGCTCAACAATTGTAAAGGTTGGTGATTTAACCACCCCCGCAAAGCCTAAAGAGTGAATTAAACCACGAGTTAAAGTAGTTTTACCCGCACCTAAATCACCTTCTAAATAAACAATAATTGCGTGATCTTCACTTAAAACAAAATCTATAAAAACTAAAGCAAGCTTTGCTCCTGCCTTAATTGTAGCTTCTTCATCTTGTAAGCTTAACTTAAGCGAATCTGACGCTTCTTTGATCATGAAGATCTCCACACGTACTATGTAATCTTTTATCTTGTATCTTAACACAGACTATCTAGGTTTAAGCCGCATTCTGCCATTAACCAAAGTTTTAACAAAAGGTAACAAGTCTGTTGCAATAGTTCCTATAACACCATTTTGTCCGGCTAAAAAGCCCGCTCGCCCATGCAAACAAGCCGCAGAGACCATCGCCGTTTGTAAACTTAAGCCTTGGGCTAATAAAGCTGAGGTGATGCCGGTTAATAAATCCCCCATGCCCCCTGTTGCCATTGAAGGCGAGCCTTCTTTGATAATCGTTAAAGTTCTACCATCACAGACAATAGAACCTGCACCTTTTAAAAGGACCACTCCTCCATATTTCTCAGCCAAACGTGCGCAAGCTTGTAACCTATCTTGATTAATTTCACTTACCGTACAAGACAATAATCTTGCGGCCTCGCCTGGATGTGGAGTTAAAATCCGATGCCGACAAAAACCACCATCTAGGGCTAAAATATTTAAAGCATCCGCATCAAAAATTAAGGGCTTATCTAAATTTTCTACAAGTAATACCAGCTCTCTTGCTCTTGTTGAAGTGCCAAGACCTGGACCTATTGCCACCACATCAGCCCAGGCTAAAGCTTTAGAGAGCATTTGATTATCATAAAAATCAACAGTCATTACCTCAGGCATCAAACTATTTAAGGCCTGCACATTTGAAGGATCAGTGGCAACTTTAACTAGACCTGCTCCAGCTCGCATCGCACCCATTGCACACAGCATGGAAGCTCCACCAAAGCCTCTATCACCACCTATAATTAAAACCTTACCACTATCCCCTTTATTTGCTGAACTTAAACGTACTGGCAAATCATCTTCAATATCTTCAAAGGTTTGCGATAAGATTGGGAAAGGCGCGGCATTTTCTATTTCATTTTGCAACATGCCATAGTAGCTTTGTAAATCAACTCCTAAATCTTCTAAAACAACCTCTCCTACATAATCTACTGCCTCTGAGGTTAAAAGACCAGGTTTTAACGCTAACGTGGCTACCGTAAGGTTTGCTTGTACACAATCGCCTTCAACTGCGCCCGTATCAGCATTCACCCCTGAGGGCACATCAATTGAGATCGTAAAGACATTAAGTCTATTAATAAATAAAATCCACTCATCAACAGGACTTCTTGGAGCACTACTAATGCCTGTGCCTAAAAGTGCATCTACAACTACAGTAGGTTTAATCTTACTTTCTGTAGGTAGTGCTATTTCAACTTTACCACCTAAACTTCGATACGCCTCATAAGCTTTAAAAGCCTCAGTGCCAGGATGTGGCATACCGATTGCAAAAACACGATGGGCAATTTTAGAATTTAAAAGGCATTGCGCTACAATATAACCGTCACCACCATTATTGCCTTTACCTACAAAGATCCATACCAGTTTTGGTGTGGCACACTTTTTTAACAGTTGGTTATAAACTCCAACTCCAGCTTTTGTCATTAAATCAAAGCAATGTCCTTGATGGTTTTTAGCATAATCCTGCTCAATAAAACGCACTTCTGAACTATTAAAAACAAAATGTGTAGCGGACATGGTACTTTCTCTTTGAAACAATAATTTTAAATTACGTTTTACCATATATTTTTAACTCGTGCATCACTGTCTTAAGATTTAACGTGATTTTTAAGCACGACCTCATCATCTTTACCTAAACTTAAGTTAAAGTTCTAGACAAACAATTCTAGGAAAATTGCTAAATTACGCTTACATCAAACTTTTACAAATAAAAGCTTGTTAAAATTAATGTGGTAAATACTTTACTTAATAAAATTTAGGATCATTTTATGGAAATCTTAGGCGTAGATATTGGTGGTAGCGGTATCAAAGGTGCAATAGTTGATACAGAAACTGGCGAGCTTAAAACCGAAAGAGTTCGTATTCCAACTCCCCAACCTGCCACTCCTCAAGCTGTAGCTGCAACTTTAAAAGAATTAGTCGACACGATTGGATATAAAGGCCCAATTGCTTGCGGCTTCCCGGCAAGAGTTGTCAATGGTATTGTCTATACCGCAGCTAATATTGACAAATCTTGGATTGAAACTCCTGTTGAAAAACTATTTTCTGAAACTGTAGGCTCAGATGTTTTCGTAGCAAACGATGCTGATGTTGCAGGTTTAGCTGAAATGGCCTTTGGTGCTGGACGTGAGCATAAAAAGGGCAAAGTTTTAATTATAACCATCGGTACTGGTATTGGCTCTGCACTCTTCCTTGATGGCAAAATGTACACCAATAGTGAATTAGGTCACGTAATTTTACACGGTGATAGTGCTGAGCGTTATTGTGCAGATTCTGCTCGCGAAAGAGAAGGTCTTAAGTGGAAGGAATTTGGTAAGAGATTTAATGAGTATTTAACTCACATTGAGTTTATTTTAGCCCCGGATATCTTCATCTTAGGCGGCGGTGCTTCTAAGAAATTTGATAAATTTAAAGATGAGCTTACAGTTAAAGCTAAAGTAATTCCTGCTGAAACCTTAAATCTTGCAGGTATTATTGGTGCTGCCATCTATGGAGAATTACGCCTTAAAGATAAGAAGAAAAAGAAAGATAAAGAAAAAAAGTCTCATAAAGAAGATTAATTATTCTCTGATACTTTAAGAAGTCGCGATGGTTTGCCATCGCGATTTTCTTTAAATAGGCTCAATGGCCTTAATAATGATCGCTAAACGTTCATTTTGATAATAACGATCCACAGCTAAAGCATAAGCTACATGGACCTGCATACCAGGTAAAAGAGTCTTCTCTCTAGCATTTGCTCTAAAACGTAGCGCATAAAATGCTATCTTTGAATTAGCAAGTTTAAATCTAAGACTTCTTCCAGTACCAAGAGGCTTTATATCTTCTATTTCATAAATCCCATCAAATACTGGCTCAGGATAACCCTGTCCCCACGGTCCAAAATACTCTAAAGCTCTGGCAAAATCTAAGCAAAAATGAGAAGGTGGTAACTCCCCATCACTTTCAATGCCAATTTCCTCCCCGCCCTCTGCCAAGATTTGCTGAGCCTTTTCATCAAAAATTTCACGAAACTTTTGAATATCAGTTTTTTTGATGGTAGCACCTGCTGCCATGGCATGACCGCCAAAGCGCAACAATAAACCAGGATACTCTTTATCAATTTGCGAAAGATTTGAGGCTAAAGGGAAACCTGGTACAGAGCGGGCCGAACCTGTGATCTCCTCACCATCTCCTGCAAAAACAAAACAAGGTGTTCCAAAACTATCTTTAAGACGGCTAGCAATCAATCCTGCCACACCGCAAAGCCAATTAGGTTTAAAAACTACCACCGATGACTTGCCATGATTTACTTTAGCCTCTTCACGAGCCTCGGCAAGATAAACGCGCTCATAATCACCACGTCTTCTATTTATCATATCAAGTCTTCTTGCAAGCTCCATGGCATCATTGCCATCGCTTGATAATAAGCATTTAACCGAAGGGTTATCACTTATCATGATCCGCCCGGCCGCATTTAATCTTGGGCACAAATCAAAAGCAATATTAGAGGTTGTAATATTCTCTAAATTAACCCTAGAAACCTCAGATAAAGCCCTAACCCCTAATTGCGCACTACCTTGATGCATACGCATTAAACCTGCTTTGACCAAGCGGCGATTATTAGCATCAAAGGTGACCACATCACCTACCGTACCAATTGCCACTAAGTCTAAAAACTGTCCCATAGCAGGTGCTGAATTTAAATCTTTAAAATAACCTCTTGCAATAAGCTCAGCACGCGTGGCAATTAGGACATAAAAAAGCACGCCTACGCCACATAAATTTTTAGATTTAAAAGCACAGTCGACTCTTTTAGGATCGACTATCGCAATTGCATCAGGCAAGATCGCAGTGGGTTCATGATGATCGGTAATTACAACTTTAAGGCCATGCTCTTTAGCAAAGGATACTGCCTCATGACAGGAGATCCCGTTATCTACAGTTACAATTAAATCCACACCATCAGCGATGGCCTTTTCCACCATCTTAACTGAAAGTCCATAACCATTATCATAGCGGGATGGGACATGAAAGGAGACATTATCGTGCTTAAAAGCTCTAAGACATAAGACACCTAAGGCAGTGCCAGTCATGCCATCTACATCATAATCGCCCATAATCCTGATATGCTCATGCGCTTCAATGGCATCTGCCATAGTTTTAGATGCAATCGTGATGTCTTTTAAATCACGGTAATGCAACATATTCTTTATTGAAGGATCAAGATCTTTTGGATCATTGATACCTCTTGAAAGCAGTATATCTCTTAAAAAAGGATCGGCTACTACATTGTCTAAAGCATGATTTTCAGGAACGTCTCGTCTTTTAACTTTCACATAAGCCCCAAGTTTTATTTAAACCTAAAAAATTTTTTCCAAAACCTCTTGATTATAGCCTAAAACTTGGGGGTATTTAAACTAAAGACAAATACTACATAAGCTTAAGTACAGCTTTGACACTATCTACAATCTGACAAAGATCATGATCTTCTATAATCAAAGGCGGCATGATATACAACACCTGCCCCATAGGTCTTAACCACACGCCTCTTGCACAAAGTTGCTCTTGCCAAAAGGCTACATTTTGCCTGTCATAAAACTCAATAACCCCGATTGCACCAAGTACTCTGACCTCTTTTATAAGCTTATTTTGCTTTAGATCTTCTAATCCTTCTTTTAAAAGACTTTCTATATGTAAAGCTTTTTGTTCATAATTGCCCTGTTGCATCAAATCTAATGAGGCACAAGCACTAGCACAAGCTAAAGGATTTGCCATAAAGGTTGGGCCATGCATAAAAGCATATGGTGTAGCTTGACTTATAGCTTTGGCAATCTCATGCTTTGTCACCACGGCAGACAAAGTCATAGTGCCCCCAGTTAGCGCTTTACCAAGACAGATAAGATCAGGTACCGTTTGTGCATAATCCATGGCAAAAGGCTTTGCGGTGCGATAAAAACCTGTGGCAATCTCATCGAAAATTAAAATTACGCCAAATTCATCGCAAAGTTTTCTAAGCTCTTGCAAAAAAAGCGGATGATAAAAATACATACCACCTGCCCCTTGCACAATGGGCTCTAAAATAAAACCGGCAAGAGAATCTGCCTTACTTGCAAAAAATTCCCTTAAATTTTTAATTTCTTGATGCTCAAAAGAAAAAGTGTCATTAAATTTTTGTTCAGGACGAGGCAGAAAAAAACGTACCGGAAGTGAAGGCCCAAAAATCGTATGCATTCCCTCCACCGGATCACACACCGACATCGCATTAAAAGTATCGCCATGATAGCCACCTTTGATGGTGGCAAAATTATTTTTATAAGGCTTATTGATAGCGACTTGATACTGTAAAGCCATTTTCATCGCCGCCTCTACAGCAACCGATCCTGAATCTGCATAAAAACAAGTATCAAGCTCTGCAGGGAGCATCGCCAAAAGCTTTTTGCCCAAATCAATAGCACTTTGATGAGTAAGACCTGCAAACATTACATGACTTACTTTTTCTAATTGTGTTTTTATAGCCGCATTTAATACCGGGTGATTATAGCCGTGGATCATGCACCACCAAGAGGAGATCCCATCTATAAGCTTTGTGCCATCTTCAAGCACGATAGTACATGAGTATGCTTCTTTAACTTTTAACACAGGCAAAGGTTTTAACATTGAAGCATAAGGGTGCCATAAATGCTTTCTATCAAAACTGTCAATTAATTGCTCAAAGTTCAAAACCTGCCTCCTTAAAAAGATGTAAGTCATTTAAAATATCGCGGCCTTGAGTAGTTAAAAGATTGCCCACAATTGAAGAATTGACTCCAAAATACAAAGCCTGTTGCGTAAGAGTGGCTGTATATTGTGCTCTACCCCCGGCAAAGCGCAAATAAGCCTTAGGTAAAGTTAAACGAAACATAGCAATGGCACGCAAGATTTCCTCTTGTGACAAAATCTCTCTCATGCCTAAAGCCGTACCCTTAATGGGATGCAAAATATTTAAAGGTATAGAGTTAATTTTAAGTTCGCGCAAAGTAAAAGCCATCTCAACTCTTTGCTCTAAGCTCTCCCCCATACCTAAAATTACTCCAGAACATACCTCAAGACCCAAGTTTTGTGCAGTTTTTATAACCTTAAGTTTGTCTTCAAAAGTATGAGTTGAACAAAGCTCTTTAAAAAAGCTTGGCGCTGTTTCTATATTGCAATGGATCCGACTTACCCCAATTTCCTTTAGTTGCTTTAACATGCTCTCATCAACTAAACCTAGGGAAGCACAAAGTTTCATACCTTGTTTTTGTTTTAAGGTTTTAAAAATATCCTTATAACGAGCAAATTGCCCCAAGGTGGGCTTTTTACCAGATGCTACTAAGGCAAATCGTTTGACCTTATATAATTCTTGATTTTTTGCCTGTTTTAAACACTCATCATTTGCTAAAACATCATAAACATCAATGTTACTTTGATGAAATAAAGATTGCGCACACCATTTACAATCCTCAGAACAACGCCCTGACTTAACATTACAGATACTACATAAATCAAAATTTAAAGAAGCAAACTTTGAAGTTACGTTATGCGAAAGCTCTCCTAATAACTCTAGAGGAGCTGATGTTAGAAGGTACATAGCCTCATCTTTATCTATAGTTAAATCCTGATAAAAATGCTTTTCAATTGTCTTTAAATCCATCACAATATCTCATGGTAAAATAACTAGGTTTACTCTTGGAGATTTAAGCCGGTGCGACGCCTCAACAATCCTCAGTATCAACAGCGCAATTTACTTTTATTATTACCGCTAATTCTCCTAGCTATTGTAACCTGGATCTTAGATAAGAGGCTAACGCCGAACTTAAGTCCAACTTTAAGAGCAGATCTTTTAGAGTTTTTTCGCCAACTCTTCCCTTGTCTTTTTGCTATCACCGTGGCTTTTATCATCCCAAGTCAAAAGACCTGGGTTAAGGTCTTCTCAGTTTCCATAATTTATCTTATCCTATTATTGTGTATTGAAAACCTTATAGAAAACTTTGCAGGTAATGCGGGGATTTGTGCTTTATCTGCGCTCTCATATTTATTAGTGTTTCAAGATAAACAAGACGAGAACAGTCCTCATAAAAATAAATTATTCTTAGCAGAAAAAATAATCGCTATTGCTCTACCCTTTATTACTCTTATAAGTCTTTTAATTGTCATAAGACAAATTAGAGTTTTTGTCCTAGTGGCCTTTAACGACACTTTCAGCCAATCTTTACTTTCAATAATTTTCGCTCCGATCTTTTTGCTTCTACAAAGTTTAGGTTTTCAAGAGATAGTAGGCCAAGTAGCGCTTTTGCGTTATCAAAATGACATGATAAGCTCCTTTATCAACGCCATCTATATTACAAATATCTTCTCCTTACCTACGATTATTATGGCTCGCTCTTTCTTTACAAGTGGCGCGCAACGTTTATTTTTAACCATGCTGTCTTTAATTGCAGTTCTAACTTCCTCAGTTGGAACTTGTATCTCTTTAATCTATATTGTGTTAATTATTTTCTGGCCTGGAACCTTTGCCATTCTTTTAATTTGCTCATTAATTTGTTATTTATCATCCTATGCCTTAGAAGTACAAGCAATTACTTCGATTAATAATCTTTATATTCCAGATTTAGATCTATCACTTGCCATTCCATTCTTTTATTCACAAAGTACTTTAACTTTAGAAATTACAGGCGTTTTAATGCCTCTTTCACTAATGTTTTTGTTAATGATCATAAGTAAAGAAAGCTCGAATTTAAAAAGACAACGCCATAATTATGCAATAAGTGGTATTGTGCCAACAGATCAAGGAAATCCTGATCTAAGCGTCTTAGCTATTTTAAGAGCCTTAGGTGGCATAAGTAATATAAGTACAGTTGAAAATGAAGTTGGCCTTTTAAAATTTAAAATCGTCGATCCTACTCTTTTAATTTATGCCAATATAAATGCTTTATGCCTAAGACCTGCTGAATATGATCGCGTCAGGAAAGTTCTTTACTGTGAAATTGGCGAACAAAGCCCAATTATCGCCCTAAAAATTGCCGCCTTTATTAAAAATGAATTCGGCGAGCAAACTCATGAAATTATCGTACCTAAGAGTTTTACGATAAGACCTATGCCACATGTCCACCATAGTGGCTCACCATCCCTAAATCAAAGCTAGGAGCTACCATGTCAAAAAGAGATTGGCTTGAAATACGTTTACGCATTGATGGCAAAGCTGCAGATACTGTAGCTGAAATTATGGAGCAACTTGGATCTTTAGCCGTCACCTGGCAAGATGCTGAAGACAGTCCAATCTTAGAGCCTAAACCTGGGGAACGTAGATTATGGCCTAATACTGAGGTTACAGGTTTATTTGATAAAAATGCTGATGCCACACAGATCGTAAAAATTTTAAGTTCAATTTTAGGCGATAACATTCCCATTGCCATTATTGATCTTGAAGATCAAGATTGGGTTCGCTCCTGGATGGATTCTTTCAAACCAATTCGTTGCGCAGACAATCTGTGGATTTGTCCTTCCTGGTGTGAAATCCCAGATAAAAATGCCGCAAATGTCATGCTCGACCCAGGCCTTGCCTTTGGTACAGGAACGCATCCTACAACATTCTTGTGTCTTGAGCACCTTGCAAGTTTAAATCTTAAAGATCAAGAAATTATTGATTATGGTTGTGGCTCAGGTATTCTTGCAATCGCCGCCTTAAAGCTTGGAGCTAAAAAAGCCTACGGTATAGATATTGATGAACAAGCTATTATTGCCTCAAAAGACAACGCGCAAAGAAATGGTGTTGTAGAGCGCTTAGAACTTTTTAATAGTACCCATACTAAATGCCACAAACAAACTCAATTTGTAATAGCTAATATTCTTGCAGGTCCTCTTACTGAACTTGAAAGTGAAATTGCCACTTTATGTTTAAGTGGTGGTAATTTAGCTCTTTCTGGCATCTTAGATGAGCAAGCTCAAGAAGTAATTGATGCCTATAGTAAAGATTTCACTTTACAAAAACGCAAAGTTAAAGAGGGTTGGGTATTACTAGTCTTTACTAGAAAATAAAATCTTAAAAAAATTTGTGTCAAATATCACAAAATTTATTTAGATTTTTTGACTAAAAGAATAATTATGCGTTCTATAATAGTTTGTTTAATTTTTTCAAAGGTGAAGGAACTTTTATGGCCAAAATAAGACCTAGAGAACGAGCAGCTATTATTCAATCACTGCGCGCTGGTGTTACACCTCGTATTGGTCTTGAACACATACAGGTAGGCCGCGTCCGTGAAGTTAAAGCATTAATTACAGACTTAGACCGTATTGCTGAAGGCGGTAGCGCCTTTAGATTAATCTTAGGACAATTTGGTGCAGGTAAGAGCTTCTTTTTACAACTTATTCGCTACATCGCCTTAGAAAAAGGCTTAGTAGTTATGAACGCAGATCTCTCACCTGACAGAAGACTTTATGCAACCTCAGGACAGGCTAGAAATCTTTATCAGGAACTTGCTCGCAATATTTCAACTCGTGCACATAGTGAAGGTAATGCTATGGTCGCGATTGTCGAAAAATTTATCACCGAACAAAGACGAATCGCCGATGAAGAACAGCTTGACGTTGAAGAAGTAATTAAAAGAAATCTAGACTCCCTCTCTGAATTAGTTGGAGGCTATGATTTTGCTCAAGTAATTGCCGCCTATTGGAAAGGTTTTAACGAAGATAATGAAGAATTAAAAAACGCTGCCATTCGTTATCTTAGAGCCGAATATGCCACTAAAAGTGACGCTAAAACTGCTTTAGGCATTAGATCTATTATTGATGATGCATCCTTTTACGATCATCTAAAATTAATGGCTCGTTTTGTTCGTCAAGCAGGATACAAGGGTCTTTTAGTGAACTTAGATGAGATGGTAAATCTTTATAAGTTACACTCCGGTAGAGCTCGCAGTGCAAATTATGAGCAAATTTTAAGAATTTTAAATGATTGCCTACAAGGAAGCGCTGAAGGGATCGGCTTTTTAATGGGCGGAACCCCTGAATTTGTTGAGGATCAAAGAAAAGGTCTTTATAGCTATGAAGCCCTAAGATCAAGACTTGCTCGCAATACTTTTGCAGATATTGCCAAAGTCATTGATTATGATGGTCCTTTATTACCACTTGAAAATCTCTCACCTGAAGAGCTTTTTGTACTGCTTGTAAATATTCGTACCGTTTTTTCTAACGGCGATAAAGAAAAAGAGCTCATCAGCGATGAAGGGATCTCAGCCTTCTTACAACATTGTTCGCAAAATATTGGCGAGGCTTACTTTAAAACCCCAAGAAATACCATTAAAGCTTTCACAGATCTGCTTTCTATCTTAGAGCAAAACCCAGAACTTAAATGGCAAAGCTTAATTCAAAACATCAGTATTGCTGATGAAAAGGACACCTCATTAGTCACCGTTAATGATAATAATCAAAATGAAGATGACGACGATGACGATGAGTTAACTACTTTCACTTTATAAATAAACTACCCCCACTTTTGGGGGTAATTTGTACCTATGAATCAAGACAATCCCTTTTATCTCTTACATCAATCCATGCAACGCTTTGTAGTGCGCAAAGGGTGGCATGATTTAAATTCCATTCAAAAAAAATCAATTGTTCCAATCCTTGAGCACAAATTAGATTGTGTAATTTCAGCAGCGACTGCCTCAGGTAAAACCGAGGCGGCTTTTTTACCTGCTTTAAGCTATATCCTAAATAATAAAAAGGATGGAATTCGTATTCTTTACATAAGCCCTCTTAAGGCTTTAATTAACGATCAATACCGTCGCTTACTTGATATGTGTAATGGTCTTGAGCTTGCAATTACACCTTGGCATGGTGATATTTCTCACTATAAAAAAAATCAACAATTCACTGATCCTAAAGGGGTTATTTTAGTAACTCCAGAATCACTAGAATCGATTTTAATCAATCATACTAAATTTGCCACTCGTGCCTTTGCAGCTCTTGATTACGTGATTATTGATGAGTTTCACGCTTTTATTTCAGGGGAGCGTGGCGCTCAATTAATGTCGCAAATCCACCGCATCGAAAATTTGATAGGTCACACTATTGTACGCATTGCCCTATCAGCTACTTTTTCAAATTTTAAAGATGTGGCAGCGAAAGTCAGACCTCACCATCCAAGTCAGGTACTCCATATTGAACCTGACAATGATGAAGCCTCAAGTTTAGCCATTAAAATTTATGGCTATGACCGAAAGGTTCAAGAAATTAATCAAAATAACGAAATAGATCTTGAAAAAACAGATCTTAAAACCCTCGAAAAAGACTTACAGTCATCCTTTAATATGTCATCTGATATTTTCAGACTGATGCGCGGACAAGTAAATTTGGTATTTACTAACTCTAGATCAGAGTGCGAGGTTTTAGCCTCAATTCTTACTAAAATGTCTGAAGATCGCCATGTACCAAATGAGTTTTTCCCTCATCACGGCTCTTTGGCTAAAGATCTAAGAGAAGATGTTGAAGATAGACTTATTAAAGGACAATTTCCAACTACGGCCATCTGCACTTCAACTTTAGAGCTTGGTATTGATATTTCAGAAGTAAATACCATAGGTCAAATTGGTGCCCCTTTTACTGTAGCCTCCTTGCGCCAAAGAATTGGTCGCTCAGGAAGGCGTGATGGCAAAGCTACTTTAAGAATGTTTGAAGCAGAAATGCCCTCTGATTTTAATTTATCCTCTGCAATCTGTGAAAAAACTATTACTAGCATGGCGATGGTTGAACTACTGCTTAATCGCTGGTATGAACCGCCTAATACCAAATCACTTTATGCCTCAACTTTAGTGCAACAAACCTTATCCGTAATATCTTCCTTAGAGCATGTGACGGCTAAAGGCTTGTATCAACTTTTATGCAAAACAGGACCTTTTTATCAGATAAATCCAAAACTTTTTGGGATGATCTTAAAATCATTAGGTAAAAGAGACATTATCATGCAACTTGGTGACGGCTCTTTAACCCTAGGTCTTGAAGGTGAAAAAGTTGTTTCGGATTGGGGATTTTATGCCGCCTTCAATACAGTACCTGAATTTAGGATTGTCAATAATGGTAAAACGATCGGAACCACACCTTTTACAGGTTTAATCTCTTCAATGAACTATTTTCTCTTAGCAGGTCGCGGCTGGGAGATTGAAGATATAGATTATGTACGCAAAGTGATCCAGGTTAGGCGCTATGATCATAATTGTGATCCACTCCCTTCTATATCTTGTGAAAATCCGATGCATGAAAAAATTCGTGAAAAAATGCATGAGATCTACTTAAGAGATGATCTGCCAGCTTATTTAAATAAAGTTGCTAAAGTGCATTTACAACATGCCAGGCAAAACTTCTTAAATCTAGGTCTTGATAAAAAGCGTGTCATTGAAACTAATAAAGGAATTGCCATCTTCCCTTGGTCGAATAATGATATTCTAAGAAGCTTAAGACTTTTATTTCACACTGAGCATATTAGAGCAGAAATCATCGAAAGCCATCTTGAGATCGAGTATATTTCAAAAGAGTCTTTAGGAATTGCCATTGTAGCGATTTTAAATAAGGCTAAAGATTACAGTCCACATGATCTGCTTTCTAATTATCGAAATATTGAATTAGAAAAATTTACCGCCTACTTAGATAATGAAGTAAAGGAAATTAATTACCTTCACGATCAGTGCGATATTGAAGGTGCGTTAAAATTTCTTAAATCGATCATCAAAGAGTTAAAGTAAAAAAAGAACCTACCGGCAAATTTGCCGGTAGTTTTGAAAATTTAAGGAGTTAGAAAATTGAAAAGAAAAACCCACAACTAAAAATAGCTGTGGGTCATAATTGGGGCCTGGCGGTGACCTACTCTCGCACAATCGTTCGTTGCACTACCATCGGCGTTACTACATTTCACTTCTG
>CALXNU010000014.1 GCA_944389835.1 uncultured Succinivibrionaceae bacterium | reverse complement strand
GATGCTTGACAAATATTTTAGGGGTTAATCAGTTGGTTAGGCTAAATTGAGGGAGAGTGAAGTGTTAAAAAAGCGAGTAAATTCCATCTCCCCAGGCATTATCGTCACCCCACTTGCCATTGATGAGTTTAACGGCCTTCGTGGTGATTTTTATAAAAATATGTTTGCAAAATGCCCTGCAGGACGCCCCGGGACAGCAGATGAGGTGGCAAATGTGGCTGAGCTTTTGATGAGCAATAAAGGCGCTTTTATTACCGGCAGTAACTTTTTAATCGACGGTGGTGCTACCGCCTCTTACTTCTACGGCCCGCTCAAGCCTCAAAACTAAAGAAAGTTAAGATGCTCGTACATTTTTACAAGTGCTTTAGTGTGTAGATTTCCCCTTTAGTAATAGTTAGGCACGCAAGCGAAGATTGCTTAAAGTGCCTTTTTAAGCTTAATTTTGACTATAAAACTCTTTTAGATTTTCATGGCTTAAGCCAAAGCGTGCGAGTTTAGATAATTGCGTGTTATAATCACATGAAGTCTTTGTTTGTGTCATTTAGAATTTAGCCATACGGAGCATTAGGATAAATATATGAGTATAAGTTGGCTTGAAAAAATCTTACCAAAAAGCGACGGTAATAGTAAGCATGAAATCCCAGAAGGCGTGTGGACTAAGTGTGAAGCTTGTGAGCAAGTTTTATATCGCGCAGAGCTTGAGCGCAATTTAAACGTCTGCCCCAAGTGCGGGCATCATATGCGCATTAAAGCTCGTACTCGTTTAGATGCTTTTTTAGATCCTAATGGTCGTCAGGAGCTTGGCACAGATTTAGAGCCTAAAGATATCTTAAAGTTTAAAGACTTAAAGCGTTATCGTGATCGCTATAGCGCAGCCCAAAAGGCTACCGGTGAAAAAGATGCCTTAATTGTTGAAAAGGGCTATCTAAAGGGCTTACCGGTTGTAGTGTGCGCCTTTGAATTTGATTTTATGGGCGGCTCCATGGGCTCTGTAGTGGGCGCTAGATTTTGCTTGGCAGTCTCTGAGTGCTTGAAGGAGAGAAGAGCTTTAATTTGCTTTTCCACCTCAGGCGGTGCCCGTATGCAAGAGTCTTTATTCTCTTTAATGCAGATGGCCAAAACTTCAGCAGCTCTTGCCCGCCTTGCTGAAGCTCACTTACCTTTTATAAGTGTAATGTGTAATCCGACCATGGGTGGTGTGTCAGCTTCACTTGCCATGCTAGGTGATATCAATGTTGCCGAGCCAAATGCTTTAATTGGCTTTGCAGGACCTCGCGTAATTGAGCAGACGGTGCGTGAGAAATTACCTGAGGGCTTCCAAAGAGCTGAGTTCTTGCAAGAGAAGGGCGCAGTAGACATGATCGTCTCAAGACGTGATATGCGCGATGAATTAGCCCGTTTAATTGCTTTAATGTTAAAGGTCGATGAGCCAGTTGAGATTGTCTCTCACGATGAAGCCCACACTGTGGCCTCAAACGTTGAAGAAACTGAAGAGGATGAGGCTAAAACTACTAAAAAGACCACGCGTACCCGCAAAAAGCCGTTGCGTGTCTAGAGTTTAAAGTTTAAAAAGGCCTGCTTTTGTGCAGGCTTTCTTCTTTTTGGGGTTTAAGATGGCAAAAAGCTTACAAGATTGGATTTCCTTTTTAGACAGTATTGATATTAATAAAATCAAATTAGGCCTTGAGAGAATGCAAGAAATGCTTGAGGCTTTAGATTTAAAACCTTATTTAGAGAAGACCTTAGTAATTGAAGTGGCAGGCACGAATGGTAAGGGCTCTTGTGCCTCCTTTTTAAGTGAATGCTTGCGTTTGTCGGGAGTAAAGGTAGGCCTTTATACCTCACCGCATTTAAAACATTTTACTGAGCGCGTGAAAATTTCAGGTAAGGAGGTTGCTGAAAGCTTACTTTGTGAGGCTTTTTCAGAGGTTAAAAGCATAAGCGATGAAAAAAATATTCCTTTAACTTACTTTGAATTTACAACTTTAGCCGCCCTTTGTTGTTATAAAAAAGAGAAGGTAGAAGTATTAGTTTTAGAAATAGGCTTAGGCGGGAGATTAGATGCGGTAAATGCCGTGGATGCCAAGCTTTGTGTAATACCCTCAATTGGCTTTGATCATATGCAATTTTTAGGGGATACCATTGAGAAAATTGCCTTTGAAAAAGCTGGGATCATCAAAGATAAGTCTTTCGTGGTAGTGGGGGATTTAGATAAAAAAGCCCTTGAGGTAATAGAAAGACAGGTGCAAGAAAAAAGGGCTTTCTTGTATAAAAAAGGGGATTACAGCTTAGATTTTAAAAAGTACCATGTGGAATTTAAAACCGAAAATGGTGATTTTCATTTTGAAGATTACGCTATTCCCAAAGCTTGCCTTGGGCCTTCTTTAATGGCAGCTTTTCTCTTAGAGCAATATTTTAACTTTTATTTTTCCGCTGGAACTTTACAAAAAGCCTTGTTAAGTGCCGCTCTTCCTTGTCGCATGGAAAAAGTTCAAGTGGGAGAGAAACTTGTAATTTTAGATGTGGCGCACAATGTCCCGGCGGCTTTAAATCTAAAAGATACGCTACAGACTCTCTATCCTGAGCAAAACTTAGTCTGCGTGATGGGGATGCTTAAAGATAAAGATATTGAAGGGGTCATTCATGTGGTAGCCCCCTTGTTTAAAAAGTTTTATGTAGGATCGCTACAAGGGGCGCGTGGGGAGTCGTATGAGAGAATTGTTCAAGGATTATTACACGAGCAGATACTAAAAGATGCAATAAAATCTTATAATAAGATAAGTGAGGCGCTTGATGCAGCGCTTAGTGATGATAACAATATCGTGATTGTGTTCGGCTCTTTCCATACCGCAAGTTTAGCTCGGGATGAGCTTTTTCAGATCACATCGGGCAGATAAGGATTAAGTCATATGGCCATAGCAACAACCTTGCGCAATCGCCTAGTAGGTTTTTTGATAATCATCTCGCTACTTTTGATAGCACTACCTGCGCTTTTAGGCAAAAGCCCTCAACAGCGCCCTGCCGACGCGCAAGCTTTAAATACCCATGGTGCGGTAAGTGAGATGGTAAGTGAAAATCCTAATGCAACTTTAAATTCCCAAGAAGGTGATTATGCAACCTTACTTGCCCCAGAGGATGATTCAAAGCAAGGCTTAATCTCAGAAAATGAAGAGTTAATGTCGGCTTTAAAAAATGAGGTTAACGACGGCTCGCAAGGTGCCCCGCAAGGTCAGCTTGAGGAGTTAACTTACAGCAAACCAAATCAACAGGTTTTACCACCACCTGAGCTTAAACCTACCGCCCCTGCCAAGCCTCAAGAGGAGATTTTAGTCGCTCCTAAAAAACCACAGCAAAATAAGGTTACTGCCCAAACTGCACCTAAGGCTCCTGCTAAAACTCAAGCTTCAAGCTCCAAAGGTGGTTTTACAATTCAAGTTGGCGTCTTCTCGCAAAAGGCTAATGCGCAAAGAGTAGTGTCTACCTTACAGCAAGCAGGCATTAGCGCTCGTACCTTTGATGTAGTGTCAAACGGTAAAACACTTACGCGCGTTTATGCAGGAGATAGTGGCGATAGAGCCTCTCTTGAGAGTTTACTTAAACGTATTAATGAAGTGGCCAAGGTTAACGGTCGCATTGTGCCCAAATCCTAGGAGAGATTATGCATAAGCTCGACTTAGAAAATGAAGTAAATGCTTTTTTAGATAGCAAGGCTTTTTCAGATCCTTCATACAATGGTTTGCAAGTTGAAGGTCGCGATGAGGTCAAAAAGATTGTCACTGCCGCTACCGCATCCTTAGCTGCCATTGACGCTGCCATTGAGCAAAATGCAGATGCCTTAATTGTTCACCATGGCCTGTTTTGGAAAGGGGCTAATCCCAAAGTAATCGGCGTGATGAAAAATCGCCTGCAAGCTTTGATGGAGGCCAATTTAAATCTTTATGCCTGGCATTTGCCTTTAGATGCGAACGCCTCCCTTGGCAATAATCGCTTTTTATTAGAGCTTTTAGGTGTTAGTGAATTTGATTATGTAGAGCCTGGCGATAAAACCTCCATTGCCATGCAAGGCACTTTAGATGAGGCTTTATCGGTACAAGAGATTTGCGGAATTTTATGCTCACAGCTTGACACGCGCGTGCAAATTATAGGCTCGGCAAGTGAAGATCTTTTAATTGATAAAGTTGCCGTGTGCACAGGCTCAGGCTCCTTTCTTTTAGATGATAACCCACGCCCCAATTTCGAGGCTTTAATCACCGGTGAGGTTAACGAGCAAACCTATCATTTTGCTCAAGAGACCGGCACCGTGGTCTTTGTGGTGGGCCATCACGCCTCAGAGCAAGATGGGGTGAGATTTTTAGGTGAGTATTTAGCCCAAAAATATGGACTTGAGCATCATCACTTGCACTTTACTTTAGAAAAAGATGTGCCATGGTTTGAGGCAATTGATGACAATGAGTGATAATAACTTTCTTTCAGCAGAAGCCATTTTAGTTCGTGATGCTTTAATTGAGCGGGGTCTTGAGACCCCCTTAATTGAAAATGGCTTAACCCCGGCGCAAAAAATTGAAGAGATCTCAGAGCATGTCACCAAAATTATGTCTATTTTAGGCCTTGATTTAAGTGATGACTCCTTAGAGCGCACGCCATTTCGCGTGGGAAAGATGTTTGTAAATGAGATCTTCTCAGGTCTTGATTATCGAAATTTCCCTGAAATTACCTTAATTGAGAATAGAATGCGCTTTGATGAGATGATCAAAGTAAGTGATATCACCGTCACCTCAACTTGTGAGCATCATTTAGTAGTCATAGATGGTGTCGCGAAAGTAGCCTACATGCCCAATGATAAGATCATAGGTTTATCAAAAATTAATCGCATCGTGCAATTTTTTGGCCGCCGCCCACAAGTGCAAGAGCGTTTAACTCAGCAAATTTTAGTGGCTCTGCAAACCTTACTTAATACTAAAAACGTGGCAGTAAGTATTACCGCGACCCATTATTGTGTAAAAGCACGTGGGGCTAAAGATCAAACCTCTGTGACTACTACCACCGCCTTAGGTGGACACTTTAAATTAAATCCATCTTCTAGGCATGAATTTTTAACGGATTGACCATGTCTTCAAACTATCACGTAGCCTTAGTAGTTCCGGTCTTCAATGAAGAGGAGACCGTGGAGCTTTTTGTTACAACTATTAAAGAAAAATTAGCCTCAATTTTAGACCATCTTGAGATTGTCTTTGTCGATGATGGTTCAAAAGATAAAACTGCAGCGCTTATCGACTCTTTAATTAAAAGTGAAGAGGGCACAGTTAAAATAAGTTTAATTGGCCTGTCTCGAAACTTTGGCAAAGAAGCTGCCATGTCAGCTGCCATTGATTTAATTGAAGCAGATGCCATTGTGCCTATGGATGTTGATTTGCAAGACCCACCTGAGCTTATTTTAGAGTTTATTAAAGTGTGGCAAGAGCAAAAGGTGGATACCGTCTATGGCGTAAGAGTTGATAGATCTACCGATACTGGAGTGAAAAGAGTCACCTCAGGTGGCTTTTACCGCGTTTTCAATCGCCTCTCCTCAAAAGTTAAAATCCCAGAGAATGCAGGTGATTTTCGCTTAATTGATAAAAAGGTCATCGCCACGGTACGCGCTTTACCTGAGTCAAATCGCTTTATGAAAGGCTTATTTGCCTGGCCTGGCTTTACCTCCAAAGGGGTGGCCTATAAAAGACCTGAAAGAAGTGCCGGTAAAACTAAGTGGAATTATTGGAAGCTTTGGAATTTTGCCTTAGATGGTATTATCTCCTTTTCCTCGCTTCCCCTTAGAGTGTGGTCTTATATCGGTGGGGCTATAGGTTTTATCGCCTTTTTATATATGCTCTATATTATTTTGGATACCTTAATTACCGGTGTGGATGCTCCAGGTTATGCCTCTTTAATGTGCGTAGTTCTCTTTTTAGGTGCCGTACAGTTAATTTCAATTGGCGTTTTAGGTGAGTATTTAGGCCGCATGTCCGAGGAGGTAAAACACCGCCCGGTCTATGTGGTCTCCAAAATAAAAGGCAATTTATCAACTAATCTTCAAGGTGGTATTAATAAAACCACTAACGGTCTTTATGTAAACGAGAGGCAAGATTAGTGTTAGATCTTTTAAATAAGGTCCAACAAAGCGGGGGCTTTTGGCAATTTGCCCGCTTTGTTTTAGTAGGTGGGGCGGCTACTTTAACCGATTTAGTGGTAAGTGTGATCTTACTTTATGGCCTAAACCTACATGAAAATGTGGTGACCACTGCCGCCTTTGGCATTGCCTTTTTTGTCTCCTACTTTGGCCATCGCAATTTCACCTTTAAAAAGCAAGGCTCGGCTTTAAAGTTTTTGCTTCTTTCCTCTTTAATGCTTATAATTCGCAATCTTTTAGTAGCATTCATGCTCTATCTGGGCTTAAGTGGTTTGCCGCCTTTATTAATTGCCATGGCCGCAGTGATGCTTTTGACTTTTGTGGCTTCTAAGTACCTAGTCTTTAAAGGATAAATTTTAGTGAGAGTAGCTTTAGGCGTTGAATATTCAGGTTTAAATTACGCAGGTTTTCAAATACAACCTAATGCCCTTACCATTCAAGGTGAGCTTGAGCGGGCGCTGTCAATTATCGCCGATGAAAAGGTCGAGTTAACCTGCGCTGGGCGCACTGATGCAGGGGTGAGTGCCACCGGACAAGTCATTCACATTGACTGTCAAAAGGTGCGTGAGCCTCGAAGTTGGATCTTAGGCACTAATATTAATTTACCTCCCGATCTTGCCATCACCTGGGCGCAAAATGTCGATGAGAGTTTTCATGCCCGCTTTTCAGCAAGAGCTAGACGCTATCGCTACATCATTCAAAATACCTTACATCGCAATGGTATTCTACCTGGAGGAGTTAGTATTTATCGTGGCGATTATGATGAAAAACTTATGCATGAGGCAGCTCAAATTTTATTAGGGGAGCATGATTTCTCTTCTTTTAAAGGAGCAGATGATGAGCATAAAACTTCAAATCGCTGTGTACACTATATTGAGGTCACAAGACGCGGACCATATTTAATTTTTGATATTGCCGCTAATGCATTTTTAAATCATATGGTAAGAAATATCGTAGGATCACTTCTTTTAATTGGGCAAAAAAAGCGCGATAAAGTGTGGCTTAAAGAAGTCCTTGAGGCCTGTGATAGATCAAAAGCAGGCCCCATGGCCCGCCCCGATGGCTTATATTTAGTGGATGTTGCCTATCCTTTTTCCTTTAATTTACCGCGTCGTGAGCATTTAGGCCCGCTGTGGTTATAAGCTTTAGAATGTTGTTTTAAATTAAGCCTTAAGACAACATTAACTTTGCCATTTAAGTTAAACGTTTAAATTTTAGTTTAGATTTATCGGATCTTTAGCAAAAGCTTTAACGTAATCTTTAATTTCACTTTCTAAAAGCTCGTGGGGAATTGCCACAGCGTCTTTTGGACTTATTGCTGAAGGGGCAACTGTTTGCCAGGCTCCTAAAGATTGCGGTACGGTAGAGTCAGTTTCAGGTGAGCAGCTTCCCTTACGTCCTGCGTGAGCTATCTGTAAGATAACCTTTACATCTTGGGCACTGTCGTGAATGGTTTTGACAATTTTGCTAATGCCTTGTGCTCTTTCCTCATCCCAAATGCCCAAACACCAAGGTGAAATGCGCCCATTTGGGCTTACTGCGGTAGCCTCAATTGTAACTGCCGCCACCCCTGAGCTTGCAAGCATTGCATAGTGGTGAAGGTGAAAATCTTGTACCATGCCATCTTTGGCCTTCCAAGTGCACATCGGCGGTACCACCAGGCGGTTTTTAAGCTTTAAATTTCCTAAAGTTTCAGGTGAAAAAAGGATGGTATCCATAGTAACTCCAATTTTGTAATGACTTTTATAAAAATAATTATAAAATATTTTTGGCAAAAGAGCTGTAAGCTTTAAAAAAAATCTTTAAAATAGTTTGGTCAAGTTTTGCAAGAGATCTAAATCATGGAACACACGCATCAAGTGCCACATAAAGGAAGACCGCGTACTTTTGTTAAAGAAGAGGTTTTATTTAAGGCCTTAAAAGTATTTTGGCACTTTGGTTATGCTAATACGAGTGTGTCGATGCTCTGCAAAGCCTTAAATCTTAGTGCGCCAAGCTTATATGCCGCTTTCGGCTCAAAAAGTTCTTTATTTATAAAGGCTGTAGATTTTTATGAAGACACCTACTGGGAGCCTTTAAGAGAGCAATTTAGAAAAGAGGCTGATTTTTATAAGGCTTTTTATGACTTTTTCTTAGGTGCGGTTAAGGTCATGACTTTAGATGGGCAAAGTTTAGGCTGTATGGTAACTTTGACCACTTTAGAAGGTGAGATTTGCGAAAGTGAGGTTGTAGAAAAGGTTACAAACCTAGAACTACGGGTTGAAAAGCTTTTCTATGACAAATTGCTTACAGCAAAAGAGCACGGGCAAATTAAAGCTCACAGCGATCCTAAGATCTTAGCTAATTTTTTAAGCACCTTTTTTAATGGCCTAACCTTAAGAGCGCGTCTTGGGCAGAGTGCGCAAGTTCTAGAGGAGGCAGTGAATATAACTTTAAAGCTTGTAGAGTCTGAGGTTAAGTAAGATCAGCAACTTTAAAAGCGATAATTTGCCTTTTCTTACCTGAAAAAACTAATGCAATACACCAAAGCTTTTCATGGCGCAAGAGAGTATTACCATAATCATGCTCTAAAATTTGCTTACAAGCATTTAAAAGAGCTTTTTGTGAACTTTTTTCACTATCATCGGGGATAAACTTGTTTTCGATAACCACGGTCGTATTTTCGCAATTGAAAATAAGATCTGGACGGCCTGAGGCTTCATGGCGATTATTTTCTACATTTTTGCGCAAAATAATAATTAAGAATAAGCCCATTAGGTAATTTACCAAAGCTTCATTTTCAATTACTTGTCCATCATAGGGAATGTGGTTAAAACAACGATTAAGCTCATGAACAAAAGAGCTCAAATCCTGTTTGTTAATCGCCTCTTTAAGATTTCTAGCACAGTTTTTTAAAATTTGCGCAAGCGTGGGATCATATGAAGGCAAATTATTGATAATAAGCTTAGTAAAAGAGTTTTCGATCTCAAGATTTGGAAATTTAAGTTCGACATCCAAAGTAAAAGGTTCTGCCTCTAAGCCTAAATATGGTTTGGCTAAGGTTAAATAGCCTAATTGATACAAAAGCACAAAAGGATCCATGTAAGGCAAAGGACTTGGAGTTTTAAATTTTGTAAGATCGACTAAAACACTTTGATTATTTTCAAAAAGTTTTAAGATCTTAAAATAATCTTCTTTAAAAAATACCTTTCTTAAAAGTGTGGTTTCACCGGCGCTATCGTACCAATAGGTGTCAAAAATGGCGTTTTTAGAGGAGAAGAAATTTAAAATTGACCACAAAGAGAAAATTTTTGTGCTACAACACGCATCAAAATAGTAACCATCATACCAAAGCGCAAGTTTATCTAAAAATTCTTCTATCTTTAAAGGATCTATTTTATTTAAGGGCAATTTAAAAATTTGTGCTGCGGCAAAGCATAAATGATCTTTAAAATAAGTTTTAATTTCAGATCGGGTGTAGCCACAGATCTCACTGAAAGTAGGATCTTGAGAAATATCTAAAATCGCATTGCCTGCGGTAAGTAGATAAGCGTCTTTGTAACGCGTAATGCCGGTTACAAAAATAAAGCGAAATTTGCCACTGTTATCTTTTAAAAGACCATAAAAACTTCTTAAAAGTGCGGAAATAAGCTCATAATCGGACTTTTCACTTTCAAGAAAGTAAGTAAGGGGCGCATCGTACTCATCTACCAGCAAGACAATGGAATTTAAAGGTAGTGCATTTAAAAGGCAATCAAATTTCTCATCAAAAGTTAAGGCTTGTTCTGGGATTTTAACCTTAAATTTTTGGGCAAAATTTAAAATTTGGCGAGTAAGTTTTGCCTCAAAATCTTTAACAGTCGCGCAATTATAGCAAATCTTAGCAAAATTAAAGTGCATGACATAATACTGTCCCTCATCTTGCCAAAGTTTTTCAATGGCAAGACCTTTAAAATAAGAATCATGCCCGGCATAGCCTTTGACTCCGTAAGTGAAAAGCTCCTCTAAAGTTGAGACTAAAGTGCTTTTACCAAAGCGTCTAGGCCTTGATAGAAATTTTGGAATGCGATCTTTGGCAAGCTCATAAATAAGCTTGGTCTTGTCTACATAGAGGCAATTGTTTTGGCGCAAACTTGCAAAATTAGACTCACCAAGAGGAAGTCTTGCCTTAAGCGATACAAAATCTTGCTCCTGCATACACTCTCTTGAGGAAATTAATGCACTCAGTCACGCATAGAGCGAATACCGGCATTTAAATAAACGATCATTGACCAAATAGTAAGCACGGTTGCAACTGCTAACATGCCAATTGAGGCGTAGATAATCGGTTCATTTACCCGCCAAATTAAACCTGCAATAGCAATCATTTGAATGGTAGTCTTCCATTTACCAATCCAATTTACGGCAACATCAGAGCGTTTACCAATCTCAGCCATCCACTCGCGCAAGGCAGAAACTACAATTTCACGCGAGACGATTACAATCGCGGGAATTGAAACACATAAATTAATGCCATAGTAAAAGTCTTTAGCGTGCACTGAATAGTATTCAACAATTAAGACTAAGGCCGTGCAGACCATGATCTTATCGGCTACCGGATCTAAAAAGGCTCCAAATTTAGTAGTTTGATGTAATTTGCGCGCTAAATAGCCATCTAAAAGATCTGTAAGCGCGGCTAAGATAAAGACACAAGCGGCTAAAAGGTTGGAGCGAGGAGTAGGCCAGTAAAAGAGGATCACAAAAACTGGGATCATTAAAACGCGCAATAGCGTGAGGATATTTGGTAAATTCATAAAAATTTATCTTTTAACACTAAAAATTGACCCTAGAGGTTCTTAATTATTATAGCAGATGGCTTTGCATTGGGACTTAGATTAACAAAATTACTCTTAATGTCTGTGATCTTAGGTGCGTTTTAGGACTTAAGACTTAATTTTTTGTCTAAGGTTTTAGTAAAATTTAAGTGACACAGTAAATAAGGATAGAGGATTTTTTATGCAAGAGAGCCTTAAAGTCTATAAGGTCAGTGATTTTGGTGGTCTTTGTGGAACAGAGCATTTAAACACTCAAGCTATACAAGAGACCATTGAGGCCTGTTTTAAAGCAGGCGGTGGCATTGTGCAATTAACAGAGGGTTTGTGGCTTTCAGGTCCTATTGAGCTTAAAAGTGGGGTGACTTTAGAGCTTGTAAAGGGGGCGATTTTAAAGGCGGATAATCGAAACGGAGATTTTGTAAACGCTTATATTGGTCATCCCTTTGCCAAAAACGAGGCTTTTATTTTTGCCAATGAAGCGCATCATATTGGCCTTAAAGGTGAGGGCGTTATTGACGGATCTGGGGCTGAGAATTGGTAGGATGAGGCTATAAAGGTGCGGGAGGCCATAAGAGCTGGTAATGGCGCATTTTTTGAAAAGCGCTTTCCTAATGTCAAGCTTGCCAATGGTATGCCACGTCCTTGGTTAATTGAGTTTAATAAGGTTCAAGAGGCTTCACTTGAGGGTTTGAGTCTTTGCAATTCTCCAATGTGGAATGTGGTGTTAAGAGATTGCGCAAAGGTTAAGATTGAAAAAGTAAAGATTGATGCCCCTGAATATTCACCTAATACCGATGGCATTGATATTGTCTCATCCTCAGAAATTCATATTAATGAAGTCTTAATTCACACCTGAGATGACAATATCTCAATTAAATCAGGGGTAAATCAAGACAATTCAAAACCCTCAGATAAGATTTTAATTGAAAATAGTGTCATGCTCTCAGGCCATGGTATTTCCGTAGGATCTGAGACTGCCAACGGCATTGGGCAGGTTGAAGTTTTAAAGGTTAAATTTAAAGATGGCGAGAATGGGGTGCGCATTAAATCCGCCCGCGACAGAGGCAATAAGATTGGACCTTTAATTGTCGATAAGGTTGAAATGGATAATGTGCAAACCCCAATTTTAGTGACTTTAACCTATGCAGGGCAGTCGGGGGCTGCAGGTTTAGGCTTAGTAGATCCTCTTGATAAAGAGGAAATAAGTGCTACGACTCCTTATGTTAAAGGCGTTAGAATCACTAATTTTAAGGCG
This sequence comes from uncultured Succinivibrionaceae bacterium, assembly GCA_944389835.1. Taxonomy (GTDB): domain Bacteria; phylum Pseudomonadota; class Gammaproteobacteria; order Enterobacterales; family Succinivibrionaceae; genus Avisuccinivibrio_A. Next base: position 26,574 of record CALXNU010000014.1, on the reverse strand, counting down.
CAAAACGCCAATATTGCAGCTCTTTTAAGCGGCCTTCCTGAGTCGCATGTTTTAGAGGTGTACTTTGAGAATGTAGAGATTGAGAGCAAACTTGGCATTCAAGCCCGCTATGTGGAAGGCACCATAGTCAATACTAAGATTAAGGCACAAGAAGGAGAGGGAATAGTAAGAGGCCCTGAGGCTTATCTTAAAGAGGCGCGCTAAATACAAAACTTCCCGCAAAGGTGTGAGATTTGCGGGAACACATAGAAGTAGTATTTAGAAGCGCGTTTTTTGCAAACTACAAGCTTTTTTCAAGAAGATTAATTATCTTGAACATTTAAAGGTACAAAAGCTTTGTGAAGCGGTTTATGAGCACAAGCATGTTCTGCCATAGCCTTGAAATTCGTGCTATTAATATTAAGTTTTGAAAGTGTGATCGTCTCTTGTAAAGACAGTTTAGATTTATGCTCTTATTGGGGGATTAAACTTCAAGCGGACTTACTTTTAAGTGAAGTTCAAGATGAGATTTTTGAGGCCTTAGTCTTAGTAGGAGGCCCCCAAAATACACAGGCTTTAGAGCATAATCAAAGCCTTTTGGACTTAATTGTAAAGCATGATAATTTGGGCAAATGGCTTTTTGTGCAATGCTCAGCACCCGCCCGCATATTAGGGCATAATCATCTTTTAAAGGGGCGTCATTACACTTGCTCCTCAAATTTAGAAAGTAGCGTACAAGATGGGATTTTTGAGGATTTAAGTATTGTGCATGATCAAAATTTGGTGACAAGCAAAGGCCTTGGTGTGTCTTTGGAGTATGCCTTATACATAAGCGCGCTCTTGCTTAATGATTTAAAGATTGTGCAAGAGCAAGCTTTGCACATCTACTATCAAGGAAATTTTTTAGAGAAGGTAACTCAATTTTAGGCAAAAGCGCTTTTATGCGCTTTTTAGATACACTTTGCAGGTTTGGGAAGGCCTGCAAGTTTAGCGGCACATTTGGCTGCGCCATCTGGAAAAAGTACTGCAAGACTTATTGAATCTGCGAGGTTTTCATGACCTTCTTTTTTTAAAAGCGCAATTAAAGCACGGATTGCAGGAGTAGTGGCATACTCCTCATAATACTTTCTTACCGTATTAATCACGACGATATGATCTGAGGTTAGCTCAAGCTTTAGGCTCTTGGCAATTTCATACATCAGATCTGAAGACCACTCATCTTTATTTAAAAGAAAGCCTTCCTCGTCAGTTTCAATGGTTTTGCCTTGAAAAAGATAAGCCACTTTTTTAGTCCTGATGGTGTAAAAGATGTCCCATGCGACGCTCTTTAGTATCAAGATAGCCTTCATTATATTTATTGCGGCCATACTCTAAAGGCTCACGGGAGACCACTTCAATGCCAAATTGCTTAATTTCATCAATTTTAGCAGGATTATTGGTCATCAAAATTACCTTGGAAAAGCCCATAGCGCGCATCATGTCTGCACAAATGCCATAGTGTCTGCCATCTGATGGGAATCCTAAGCGCAAATTAGCATCTACGGTATCTAAGCCTTCATCTTGGAGGCGATAGGCTCTAATCTTATTGAAAAGACCAATGCCGCGGCCTTCTTGGCGCATATACAATAGAGCACCACGTTTTCTTTGGGCAATTTTGGCTAAAGCAGCATCAAGTTGGAAACCACAGTCACAACGCAAAGAACCTAAAACATCACCGGTTAAACACTCAGAATGGATCCTCGTTAAAACAGGCTCACCGTCATCAATTTTTCCCATGTAAACGACAGCATGATCAAGGAGAGCATCGTCGCGGAAGATTACGATATTAAAGATGCCATGGCGAGTTGGAAGTTTTGCAGGCATCGTCTGTAGAAGTTTCTCGGCCACTTTATAAACCTATATCAAAAAATAATTGTAACTTAAGCTTAAGGCGCGATGATTATACAACACAGCGCCTACTTTTTAAAATCTAAAGTGAGCAAAGATCTCAAAAGCTTAAGAGTTAATTTGGACTAATTTACCGCGTAGCGGATCTACACGATAGTTTTGAATGGTGCCATCTATTATATGCGCGATGATTTGCTCGACGGTTGCAAGGGGCACGGTAAACCATTCATGTGGGCGATAGGTTTTTCCAAAGTTATCTTTTAAAGTAATATTGAGCCGATGTTCATTTAAAAGCGCATGAACAAGGCGCTCGACTTGATGCGGGTTAATGTTGTTAGTACAGCGATATGTTTGGCAGATCTCAACCTCAGAGCAAAGATAGGTGGGACTATTTTTAGCATTGGCAATGCGCTCTTCAACCGTAGTGCTACAAAAACCAATCTTTAAAAGATCACTTGTTTGCATAAATTGTTGCAAAGCCTGATTGTTACTTTTTGATCTTAAGACATAAAGATAGCCTGTGGTAAGGTTGGGATCAGAACTTGGATGTTTAAGATAGTCTTTAAGCTCAGCTAAAAATCTCTCACCTTCTTTTTTAGAAGCTAAAACTTTAAAGCTTTGCTCATTATCATCAAGACTTCGTATAAAAGAGCGATTTAAAGGTGTGTATTCAGTTCCATTCTCTAAAATTACGCGCACTCTAAAATGTTTATGCGTAGCATAGATCTCAGGTTTGTCGTTATCCGCACTTGCAATTAATGCATATTGCCCTTTTAAAATAAAAAATTGTCCTCGCTCAAGGTTAAAAGATAGACCTTTAAAGGGCTCAAGTTTCAAAGCATTTTCTGAAATTAAAAGCTTAAGTTTATCAAAGCAGGGTTTAAAAAGCTCAAATTCAAGGCAGGGGATAGTTTTTGCCACCATCTGTGCTGGGTTTATCGTATCAGGTGTTTTGCGTTTAGTCTTAGGCCCTGTATCTAAAATATCTAAGCCTTCAAGCAAGCCTAAATCATCATGCTCTAAGATTTCATCTAAAGAGGAGTAGATCCTTGGTGAAAGAGGCTTAATTGATTCATTTATGCTGTCTTTTGGGCTTACATGATCTTTTTGTGCTTGATAAGTTGGCTTATTATTTTTAAGTAGCTCTTGATGTTGCGCTAAAAAGTCCTCAAATTCCTTGGGGTGAGAGTCTTTTAAAGACAGAAGTTGATTGGCAAGGCGCTTTTCATTAAAGTTGCCATTTTTCTCATCAGGTAAACGCTTAAATTGCCCGACAAATTTCTCAATAGGAGCAAAAATCTCCAGGCTATGATCTAAAGTTGCAGCTTTTGGAGTGTTGTCTTCATTTACCTTGAGAAGATTTAACTTATCATTGGCCAAAACTTCCTCTAAAGATCTCGGCCGAGGCTTTTTCTTCACCAGGTTAAGATTAAGGAGCATGATTAGTCCTCCTTCATCTTAAAACCTCACCTAAACGACGTTCATAAGGATCAGGGGAGTTGGGATTAGGATCAACACCATTTTCTCTAACAAAGTTTTCAACGCTTGGCCATAAGATAAAAGCTTCCCTATCAGAAACTTGAGCGCGTTTTTCAATTACTCGGTCTTGAATGGCTTTAAAAACCTTAGGATCAAGATTCCTTGAGATATACTCATAAGCTTTTTGGAAAGGATTGATCTTTAAGATCAAGCTAAAATCGAAGTCATCCACATTCAAAAACTTATCGTTAACCTTAATAAAACTATCATTCCTTTCAGGAATAATAGAACCAGTTGGGTTTATAGGCTTATTATCACCTGAGGTATCAGAGCCATCTTTTGGTGGTTCACGCTTTTTATGGCTAGCATCTCCGCTAGAACCTTGATCTTTATCATTATCATCGGGGTCTGTCTTGCCGTCTGGAGACTTAGGCTTGTCTTTTAATTTTTGCAAATACTCTTCAAGATAAGGGGCGACAATCTGTAAGGCAATAGCTTTGGTCATGATCTCAAGCTCCTCATCAGTAAATTCTTGGGCATACTTATCTTCAATCATCGCCGGGATAGTACCCTCAGTTAAAAGTTGCATAACATTGTCTTTGCAAACTAATGCTTCGTTGATTTTTTGCGGATCATTGATAAGTTTGCTTACTAGATCGTTTAGATCTTCATCTAAAATGCGCTTGGCATCAGGAGAGAGCTTATATGTAGTGTCATCAATGATAAAGGTAAGGTCTCGCTCTTGATCATCAACAAGAGGTTTGGTCTCCTCACCTCTTACTCTAAAGTGTACGTTAGGTGCTAAAACTTGCTCCATTAGAAGTGAGAGGCTAATGGCCTTTAAAAGGCTGTCGACAGCACCTTCCACGTCCTCAGTTAAAGCATCAGGTTTGGCTATAAGATTAGTAAAGGTGGCATGAGTTTTACCCTCACAATCTCGTGTGGCGCGGCCAATAATCTGAACAACCTCAGTTAAAGAATTGCGATAACCAACCGTAAGGGCATGTTCACACCACGGCCAGTCAAAGCCTTCTTTGGCCATACCTAAAGCAATGATGATATCAACGTCTTCGCGTTTGGTGACGGTCCTTAAGTAATTTAAGGTGGTAGCCTGCATTCCAGTTTCACTACCGCTTACTAAATCGGCAACCCTTAAAATCGTACCATCGGCTCTTTTTACAGAAATGATGCCTGTATTAGGATCTTGACCTAGGTTTTTGCCTAAAAAGTCAATGATCTCACCTACCTCATTGATCTTATCTTTGGTAGACTCTCTGGAATTCACATTTGGAATGTGAATGATGGTTTTAAGTGTTGGATCTAAAGCCTCGCTTATGGCATCTGTCCACACGCCCTCGTAAAAAGCGTAATTGATACTAATAGATTTTAGATATTTGTAACTACTTAATTGCTCGTAATAAGTGTAAGTGATCTTATCAAATTTGCTCTCATCGCCTTCACTTAGTACCGGGACTTGATCACCTCTAAAATAAGATCCGGTCATAGCAATAATTTGCGCTTTAGTTGTATTCATTAAAGAGTGAATCACCTCACCTAAGCGATTGCCTTCTTCGGCTGACACGTGGTGAAACTCATCTATGGCAATAAGGCTCTTATCTAAAATATCTTTAAAAGAAGGATCATCTTTAATCTTTTGGTAAAAATAGATTAAAGTAGGATGAGCACAAATAAGACACTGCGCTTGAGGATCTTGCATAAATTCAATGACGGTGTCAGATTTGCTTTGCTCTCCTCCTGGAGTGCAGAGGTTATAGCGATTTTCTACATGCCAATTGGCAAAAAAGCCTGAGCTTTTAAGCTCAGTGTCTTTAAAGCTTGAGCCAATTGCCATTTGTGGCACGGCTACAATCACCTTTTTTATACCCTGATGAAAAAGTTTATCTAAGGCTAAATACATAAGCGCCCGCGATTTACCGCAAGCAGGAGGGGCTTTAATTAAAAGGTAGGGACTCTCTCTTTTCTCAAAGGCCCTTGCTTGCATTTGTCTCATGCCCATCGGGTAGCTTTGCTGATGTCCTTGATTTTGACTGTAATCAATCTTAACTAAAGTCTCTTGTTGTAAAGCCATAGTGTTTACTCCTTTACCTCTTGTACTTTTTGGGCATATAAATCAAGCATAAAAACCGTGCGCTCATCATCGTCTTCAAAGGGCTCTTCACGGTAGAGTTTTTCAACCTCAATATCTAATCTTTGATGAGCCTCTTTTAGATCCGCTGGCATACTCTCCGGGTTATAGAGTGTGGCTAAAGTTGGAATGGGATCATCTGCGATGAGGTGATTGTCACGGATCATGATGATTTTCTCTGCAAGGTCAGAGATTAATTTTTCTTGCTCAGGGTTTGTAGTTGGCCAAATAAAGGTGTTGTAGACTAAATCTCTTGAATAGTTATAGTCTGTCTTTAATCTGCCACAAGTAAGCCTCATCCAACACATATGCATTCTTGAGACTAAAATGCCAAAATCATAAGGTTGAGCCTCAGGTAGAATAAAACAACGGTTGCTAATGATAGTGTCATTATCTATGAAATCCATAGGTACATAAAAGCGTCTTTCAGAGCTTACGGCAGGAATAATTAAGGCGTAATGGGGGTTAAATTGCTCTCTAAATGACCATGGTTTGTCTTTAAGTTTAAAGGCATCACCGGTTATAGTGGCATTTGCTCTAAAGTTATAACAAGCCTCAACCCGATTTTTGATAAAGGGTATTTTTTCCCAAAGCGCTTTATCTTCTTCCTTTAGCCATAAACAATAACGATAGGTGCCATTGATAAGCTCATCACTACCTCTAAAATATTTGATAAAAGGTTTAAGTAAAGGATCTTTAGAGATAACTTTTTGATATTCAGGAGGGGATAACAGTAAGTTGCCTCCATCACAAGGTTTATTGCCAAATTTTAAATTAAGTTTTGCGCTAAGAGCTTTACTTTGGGCTTTGACAATGACCGATTTTTGAGATGGCAAAAGATAGGGTGAAATATTCGGGGTATTAATAACTGCAATACTGCCATCCTCTCTTACCGAGTAGATCTTATTTAGAAGATCTTTGTGATAAGAAAAGCCTACGATAATACAAGTGACGGCAGCTTTATTGGAGGCTTCATTGGACCACATAAAAGAAGTCCAGGCGAAGTTAATGTGCACCCCTTTATTTAAAAGTAAGCCCCAGAGGGTGTTTACCTGTTGTCCTTGGCAGATGGAATTGGTGGCAACTAAAGCGGCACGAATAGTTTTGTTCTCTTGCATGTAAGAGCTTGCTTTAACAAACCAGGCGGTACAAAAGTCAGCTAAAGCTAATGTATATTTTGGCGGATAGACCGCTTTAAGCCAGGCTTTTTGCTCGGATGTGGTATAGGTAGTACCACCAAAGGGGGGATTGCCTAAAATATAGGAGCATTCACTTGCAGGTAAAATTTCCTGCCAATCACATGTGAGAGCATTAGTGCAGACGATAGTAGCTGAGGTTTTAAGAGGAATGGAGGGGATGTCAACACCAAACTTTTGAGAGGTTTCTTGATTCATCACATGCTGCATAAGCCACATGGATAAATGTGCAATTTCAGAAGGCCAATCTTCAATCTCGATTCCATAAAATTGATTGATGTTTACTTTAATGGCCTCACCTACCTCCAGGATCCAACCCCTTTGAGAAAAGAGCTCTTCAAGCACTTGATTTTCAAGGCGACGTAATTCGCGGTAAGCAATAATTAAGAAGTTACCGCAACCACAGGCAGGATCTAAGAACTTTAAAGAGGCAAGCTTATTTTGGAAAGCCATTAAAGCCTCTTGACGCGCTTTAGCTAAGCGACTTTTAAGTCTTGTGTTATTCTCATCCTCCCCTGTGGGGAGAGATTTGATTTTTTCAAACTCATCGCGCAGGCTATCCATGAAAAGTGGATTGATGATCTTTAGAATATTTGCTTCACTAGTGTAATGAGCGCCCATTTCACGGCGGGTTTTAGGATCTAAAGCATTTTGGAACATGGAGCCAAAAATAGCCGGGGAAATCTCATGCCAGGCCATTTTGCCTAAGTCTAAAAGCTCAGCGCGGGTGGTAGTATTAAACTCAGGTATAAAGCTCTCGCCTGCAAACAAACCACCGTTGACATAGGGAAAGTCTAAAATGACTTGAGAGATGGGGCGCTTGATGTTTTTACGCTCATTTAGGGGAGTGTTTAAAACTTCAAAAAGATCTTCAAAGAATTGCTTGGTATTAGTGCCATGTTGATTGGTAAGGGTGCTTAAAGCTTTGGTGAAGCGGTTTTCGTAATTTAAATTGCCTTGACTGTCATATTTAAAAATACCGGTGTCTTCTGCAAAAAGACAAAATAAGATCCTACGGATAAACTCGTTTAGAGCGTGGCCTTGACTCTTAAAATTATGTTCTCTCTCTCTCTCTCTCTTAGTAAATCAATGTTGTTGAGCTTTGCAAGATCATATAAAAGCTTAGTTAGTTTAGTGCAAGCTCGAACATCAGCTTCAGTACCATCAGTTGCCACAAAACGCTTGTAACCGGTGGTTAAAGGAAGGAGTAAATTATAGTTGTTGGGCAGTTCTTTAAGCTCAAAGGTATTGTAGGTTTTATCGATTTTATCGAAGATTGAGATTAAATTTGGACCTGCACAAATTGCAAATTGCAGTTTTGAGCTTTGACGATTAAAAGCTTCACTCTCAACTAAAAGATCTAGGCTCTCACGAACGTTAGTATCTTCTTTTAGAAATCTAAAATAAGCACGATTTTTAATTGCTAAATCCTTATGCAAGAGGCTTGGATCTTCAACATCACTTGCCACGTTAATGGCAGGATTGCCTTTTAAAGCCTCGCTAATTGAGGATTGTGCGGTGCCATAAATTGTCATTAAGGTAGAAAAGAAAACCTCAGGTTCCCATTTTTGACTTAAAGAGTCTTTAAGCTCTATTAATTTGTCGATGATCTCGCCTTCAGAAAGCTTAGCCATATCTATTCCTTTGTTTAAAACTTCATTAGATCCTACCATCAAAGCCTAAAAAGTGAAGGCTTGGAAGATGTAAAAAATCCCAAGGTTAATTTAAACGCCAAGCTTTCCATTCTACGGAAAGGTCCTCTGCAAAAATGCTTAAACAAAGTTGGTATTAAATCTTATTTAAAAGCGTGTTTTAAGTCGCTTTTGGTAAGGCTATTAAAGGTATTAAGATGTTTTTTCGACCCTTAACATTTATTGAGCTTTGTGCGGGAGCAGGAGGGCAAGCTTTAGGTTTGGCTATGGCAGGTTTTGTCCCGGTAGCTTTAGTTGAGATTGAGGAGAGGTACTGCAAGATCCTAAAATATAATCGCCCGGAGTGGCCTGTAATTTGCGAAGATCTGCACAACTTTAGAGGAGCGCCTTTTCAGGGTGTGGACTTGCTTTCAGGAGGAGTTCCCTGCCCGCCATTTTCAATTGCAGGCAAGCAATTAGGGCCGGAGGATGAAAGGGATTTGTTTCCTGAGGCAATAAGGTTAATTCGCGAGATTAAACCGCGTGCTGTAATGCTTGAGAATGTCAAAGGCTTTTTATCCCCCAAATTTGAGAATTATCGAAATTTAATTTTAAGTCAAATTAAAGCATTAGGTTATGAGGTACAACTTAAGCTTTTGCAAGCTTCAGATTTTGGGGGGCCTCAATTGCGGCCAAGGGTCGTTATTATTGGTATTTTAAGATCTGAAAATGTAAGTTTTAGCTTTCCAAAACCTCAAGAGACACCTTCGTTAACGGTAGGTGAGGCTTTGTATGATCTGATGTCGCAAAATGGTTGGGAAAAGGCCAAAATTTGGGCCAAGCAAGCCAATAAAATTGCCCCAACCTTAGTTTGTGGCTCTAAAAAACATGGCGGTCCTGATTTGGGGCCGGTAAGATCAAGAACTGCCTGGGCGCAACTTGGAGTGGATGGTTTGGCGATTGCCAACGCAGCACCAGATAAAGATCTTGAGGGAATGCCTCGTCTTACAGCTAAGATGCTTGCAAGATTGCAGGGCTTTCCTGAGAGCTGGAACTTTGGAGAGCGCAAAACCATTGCCTGTCGCCTAATAGGCAATGCTTTTCCACCGCCTATGGCTTTGGCGGTAGGCCTTAAACTTAAAGAGGCCTTAATGGCAAATCGATCCTGCTAAAAATTAGTAAATTTTGCATACAAAGAGTATGGCAAAGCTCTATCAAGCTTATAGGTCAAAGAAATTGGGCCACTGCCTTCGTGTTTTACGCATTGGCCAAAGCCTAAGACCGTATAAGGATCATCACTTTCAACTCTTACACACAAGAGGATCTTAGATTTAGGATCAAAGTAGCGTTTGGCAGTATCACTTGTCTCCTTAGTTTGGTTTTGACTTTTTACGTGAATTAGGTTTTGATCTATAAGGTAATCGTCATAGCGGGTTCTTTGTGTAAAACGTCCCTTTTCTTTGTTAAGGGTAATAAAAAAGACGTCAGTTCCAATCTCTTTTATGTATTTCACGCCCTCGCGCATTGAGGCTCCATCTTGATCACAGCCTAAGGAAGTTAAAATCCCATAGCGAGTATAAACACCATAATAGTTAAGAAGACTGTGCTCCTTAGCAGGGAGGGAGGCGCTTTGGTACTCCTGGCTAAATTCCTTGAAGTCTATGATATTTAAGGTCTCAGTGCTTACAAAAGGCTGTTTGAAGTAGGTCTTTAGCTTGTCAAACTGAGGTTTTTGCACGTATTTTACATAATTTGGAGTGTGATAGATGGTGTTTGGGGAGAAGAGTCTAAACAAAACCTTAAAAAGTGCACGATCATGATCGCTTAATTTGTCAAAATCCTCAAATTTCCCTGAGATAAAGGCGCGAATAAAATCGTTGAGGCTTGGATTAAAGGTTTGGCTTAAGCGCAGGAAAAAATCGCGAATTTCTTTGTGCTCATCATAAAATGGTGTAATGAAATTTTGGGGGTTTTCCTCCTCAATTAAACCTTTAGCCTTAATTAGAAGCTCGCCTAAAGTAGTCTTTTTCTTTTGATAGAGGGTAAGGACGTTTTGCTCAACCTTGGTGCTTAAGTCGATTAAAGAAGGATCTACATTTTCTTGAGAGGATAAAAAGTCTGCTAGCGCATCTATTAAGACCTGATATTGTGAGTCTTTAATGGCTTTTTTAAGGTGCTCAAAGATAATTTGCTGAGCTTTTTGCTCCATCACAAGATAGCAATTTTGTGGCAAATCACTAAAGCCTTGTTTTTCCTGCTCAATAAGAAAGTTAGGACTTTCACGACGCGTGGTGAAAAGCGCATTAAAGCGGGAGTGAAAATTATATTTCTGATTGGCATGTCCCACAAAATCTAAAACCGTGACGCAATCTTTGCCCTCACACAAACGAAGACCGCGCCCTAACTGCTGCAAGAAAATGGTCAGGGAATTGGTAGGCCTTAGAAAAAGTAGGGTATTGATCTCTTTGATGTCGACGCCCTCATTGTAAAGATCTACCACAAAAAGGAAATTAATTTTGCCACTTGCAAGGTTTTGCCGAGCATTTTCTCTATCTTTTTCACTGTGCATCCCTGTGAGATAGTCACATTTAAAGCCTGCTTTGGCAAACTCCAAAGCCATAAATTTTGCGTGCTTGATACTTACGCAAAAGCCCAAAGCTTTAATTTTTTGAGAATTAGGGGCGTAATTTTCAAGAGCATCTTTAATAAGATCAATACGATCAAAGGCTTTTTGACCACAAGTTAAGCTTGTCTCCAAAGCTTTTTGATCATAGTCGCCATGCTTAAACTCAACCTCGCTTAAATCTATAAGATCACTTATCACAAAGTACTCAAAAGGACAGAGCAGTCCTTGATTAATGGCATCAGGAAGTCTTAGGGTTACGGCATATTGATGGTTAAACATTTTACTGATATCAAGACCGTCCATGCGCTCAGGGGTGGCGGTAAGACCTAAGAGAATTTTGGGTTTGAAGTAATTTAGAAAGCCTTGATAGCTGCTCGCGGCTGCGTGGTGAAATTCGTCGACTACTAGATAAGAGAAATAATCTTCAGCAAATTGCTCCCAAATTTTTCTTGAGTTTAAAAGCTGCACACTAATAAAAAGCGCTTGTGGGTTTTCAATCTTAGAGCCTGTTGTAGCTAACAGGCCAAAATTTTTATCATCTAAGACTTTTCTAAAGGTTAAGAGGGCCTGTTCTAGAAGCTCTTTTCTATGAGCTACAAATAATAAGGTCGGGTACTTTTTTAAGCCTGTATCGGAGCTTTTAAGTTTTGAGGCAAAGATCTTAAAGTCAAAAGCGCAAATTACCGTTTTTCCTGTACCTGTGGCGGCAACCACTAAATTGTGGTATTGCTTAAGCTTATCGCGCAAATACCAAAGCCTATCTAAAATTTGTTCCTGAAAAGGAAGAGGTTTTAGTACAGTGGGGCTCTTTGCTTTAAGCTCTTTTTGACATTTAACCTTTTTTAAGATCTCCTCAAGCTTCGGTGCATCTTGCAAGCTAAAGCTTTTAAAACTTGGATTTTCAAGGTAAGTTTCAAAGGTGTCACAAATGCTTTGATAGGTCTCTGGCAATTGCTGTTTGGAAAGTTTAATGTTCCACTCAAGGCCTTCATTTAAAGCGCTATAAGAGAGGTTTGATGATCCAATATAGGCAGTAGAAAAGCCACTTTCGCGTCTAAAAATATAGGCTTTAGCGTGAAGCCTTAAATTGTCCTCATCGTAATTTATCTTAATTTCACAATTGGAAAGTGTGGCTAATTTTTCAAGGGCAGAAGCCTCAGTTACCCCCATATAGGTAGTAGTTAAGATCCTAAGTTTGTGACCTTTTGCGGTGAAATCTTTAAGGGCCGAGAAAATAATATTAAGACCACTGTCGCGAATAAAGGAGACCAAAAAATCAATGCTATCTGCGGACATGATCTCTCGGCGCAATTCCTCAAAAAGGTGGAGATGGTGCGTGCCACCGGTAAAAAGCACTGTTTCACTAAGTTTAGTTGAAGGGGTGGTAATAAGCTCTTTTGTAGTACTTAATTGTTTTAAAAGTTGAGGGTCACTTTGAGGTAGGGAAGAGCCGTTTAGACTTTGGATAAGATTATTAAAAATTCTTATTTGCTCATTTAAAGGTTGCTTTTTTAAAAGCTCTTTGGCCTTTGTTTTTATCGTTTGTGAAAAAAGCTCTAGCAAAAACTCTTGATCAAGGTCTTTTAAGTTACAGGTGTTGGGAAAGAGTTCGTTTTGCTCTTCTAAAAATTTAGCAAGACCCTCATTAAGCAGTAATTCGTAAAGACCGCTTTTTAGCACTTTTAACTCCTAGTATTTGCAAGTTAAGTGTAAGCATTATGGCAGCTTTAGTGATTTTTATGGGCAAAATTGCACTTAAATTTTTAGAAAGAGACAACTTTTTACAAAAATCTCGCAAAAAGGTAAAAAAAATTTACAAAAGTCTTTAAACTTCTAAAATACGTGGTATGATATTGCGCTTAAAAAATGGGATGAAATTATGGCTAAAGCATTTGTAGTTGCAGTTGATGGCCCAGGTGGGGTAGGTAAAGGTGAATTAACAAGACGCTTAGCAAAAGCTCTTGATTTTGAACTTTTAGATTCAGGTGCAATTTACCGCGTCTTAGCTTATGCCGCAAGAAAAGCTGGTTTAGCGCTTTTTGATGAGGACTCATTAGTTCAAGAAGCTAAGTTTATGAACTTGACTTTTGAGCCTACAGACGCAGGTGTCAAAGTGCTTTTAGGTGATGAAGATGTCACTTTAGCCATTCGCACTGAAGAGGCTGGTGTTAATGCAAGTAAAGTTGCCGCTTTGCCTAAAGTGCGTGAAGCCTTATTACAAAGGCAAAGAGATTTTTGTGTGGAGCCAGGCTTAGTTGCTGATGGTCGCGATATGGGCACGGTAGTGTTCCCAAAAGCTGAGGTTAAAATCTTTTTAGATGCTTCAGCTGAGGTTAGAGCAAAAAGGCGTGAGCTTCAATTAAAAGCCCAAGGCAAAGTTGCTGATTATGATTTAATCTTATCTGAGATTAAAGAAAGAGATGATAGAGATCGTAATCGTGCTGTGGCACCTTTAGTGCCAGCTTCTGATGCTGTGGTAATTGACTCAACTGACATGAGCATTGAAGAGGTCTTCAATAAAGCGATGTCTTTAGTTGAGGAGAAAAGAAAAGGTTTGTAATTCTTAGGTAATGGTACTTAAGAATTGGGATCGGCAAGGATGCTAGATCAATATTAACAACCCCCTGAGGCAAGGATGCTGACGGGCGCAACTGGAACTTATTTACCTTAAATGGAAAATTTATCTTTCGCAGAACTCTTTGAAGAGTCCATCAAGTCAACCGAAACTCGTCCTGGCTCCATGGTTAAGGGCACTATCATTGCAATTGACAATGGTTATGTCACCGTCGATGCTGGTCTTAAGTCAGAGTCCCACATCCCGGTTGAGCAATTCATGAATCCACAAGGCGAGCTTGAAGTTAAAGTCGGCGATGTTGTCGATGTAGCTTTAGAGTCAGTTGAGTCTGGCGACGGTGAGACCGTGCTCTCCCGCGAGAAGGCTAAGCGCAACGAAGCTTGGGCTAAGCTTGAAGAGGCCTTCAAGAATAATGAGGCTGTCACTGGTGTTATCGATGGTAAGGTCAAGGGTGGCTTTACTGTTCAATTAGGCGGTATCCGCGCCTTCTTACCAGGCTCCTTAGTCGATGTCCGTCCAGTTCGCGAGACCGCTCACTTAGAGGGCAAGGAACTCCAGTTCAAGGTGATTAAGCTTGACCAGAAGCGCAACAATGTCGTTGTTTCACGTCGTGCCGTCATCGAGTCTGAGTCTTCCTCTGAGCGTGAGACCGTACTTGCCAACCTCCAGGAAGGTCAAGAGGTCAAGGGTATCGTTAAGAACTTAACTGACTACGGTGCATTCGTTGACTTAGGTGGTGTTGATGGCTTACTCCACATCACTGATATGGCTTGGAAGCGCGTTAAGCACCCAAGCGAGATCGTCAATGTTGGTGATGAGATCGAAGTTAAGGTTCTCAAGTTTGACCGCGAGCGTCAACGTGTTTCCTTAGGCTTAAAGCAATTAGGTGAAGATCCATGGGCTAACATTGCTGCCCGCTTCCCAGTTGGCACTAACATCGAAGGTAAGGTCACCAACTTAACCGATTACGGTTGCTTCGTTGAGATCCTTGAGGGTGTTGAGGGCTTAGTCCACGTTTCTGAGATGGATTGGACCAACAAGAACATTCACCCATCAAAGGTTGTCTCCGTTGGTGATACTGTAACCGTTAAGGTCTTAGAGATCGACGAGGAGCGTCGTCGTATTTCCTTAGGCTTAAAGCAATGCAAGCCAAATCCATGGATGCAATTTGCTGAGACCCACTCAAAGGGTGACAAGGTTACCGGCAAGATCAAGAGCATTACCGATTTTGGTATCTTCATCGGTCTTGAGGGTGGCATTGATGGCTTAGTACACCTCTCTGACATCTCCTGGCAGCAATCTGGCGAAGAGGCTGTTCGCGAGTTCAAGAAGGGTGATGAGATCACTGCTATCGTCTTACAAGTCGATCCAGATCGTGAGCGCATTTCCTTAGGCTTAAAGCAGATTTCAGAAGATCCATTTGCTGATTTCTTAAGCAACAACCACAAGGGCTCTTTAGTCACTGGTGTTGTTGAGGCTGTTGAGCCACGTGGCGCTACCATCCGTTTAGCTGATGGCGTAACCGGCTACTTACGTGCCTCTGATATCTCTCGCGATCGCGTTGAAGATGCAACCACCGTCTTAAAGGTTGGTGATTCTGTTGAGGCTAAGTTAACTAATGTCGATCGCAAGACACGTCAGTTAACTCTCTCCGTCCGTGCTAAGGATGAGGCTGAGGAGAAGGAAGCTTTAGAGAGCTTAAATGAGAAGCAAACTCAAGAGGCTGCTCCAACTGCCATGGCCGCTGCTTTCGCTGCTGCTAACAACAAGGAATAAGATTTAAGTTAATTAAATCTTAAACCTAAAAAGGCCCTGCAAGAAATTGCGGGGCTTTTGCGTTTTAGGCCATAAAGGGTGCAAAGATACGCTTTCACTTAAATTTAAGTAAAGCTTCTTTTAACTTATTTAAATTTAGGCAAAAACTTTAGCTTGTTTTAAAGGCAAACCTTTAAGATCTTTTAATGAAACGATAGGATCAATGCCTTCCTTTAAAGGCCAATTAATGTTAAGAGCTTTATCGTTATAGCAAATACACTGCTCAGCTTCTTTGCAGTAATAATCGGTGCACGAGTAGATAAAGTGAGCCGGGCCTTCTAAAACATAAAAACCATGCCCAAAACCCTCTGGGATCCACAGTTGTTTGCCATTCTCGGCACTTAAAATTTCACCTACCCATTTGCCAAAGGTAGGAGAGCTTTGACGCAAATCTACAGCAATATCAAAAACGCAGCCTAAGACTACTTTGACAAGTTTGCCTTGTGGGTGGGGATTTTGATAGTGAATGCCGCGCAAGGTATTTTCAAGGGAAAGTGACTCATTAATTTGCACAAAGTTTACCTTACGGTTAAGGTAGTCTTCTAATTCATTGAGTCTTAAAACCTCAGAAAACCAGCCTCGATGATCACCAAATCTTTTATTGCTTAAAACTAATACCTCGGAAAGAGCAGTCGTATTAATTTCCATTAGAATCTCCAGAGTGCGCTTAAAGAACTTTACTTTCCTATTTTAAGCTTAAGATTTTTCTTTTCTTCTTAATTTTTCAATGTCGTGCATACAGGCAAAGCCGCACAGCAAAAATAAGATCCCATTGATCCATTTAAGATAATGCTCCGCGCAGGCTATAAATAAATATAAAAAGACTAAGCCTAAGACTATCATCACAAAGGGGAAAGCGCCTGCCATTCTCATGGAGAAAAGTGAGTTGGCAGTAAAAAATATCATAGCTAATGCAAAAAAGGCTACTAAAAGAAAAGTTGCAATGATCATAAAGTCCCCTAAAAATATTCTGATAAGTCTACTCAAAAGGACAATAAAATCAATAACTTTTATGTAATATTTTGGCTTAAAAAAGAGAGGCTTAAAATACTGCCCACTTAGCGTGAGCAGCAAGGTTATTTTGGAATTAATCTTTTAAGGTGGCGGCCTTTAAACTTTGCACTTTAGCGGCAATTGCCTTTAGCATTTCATCTTGATTATCAATATGATCTTCGATGATCCTAACTAAAGCAGAACCTACAATGGCACCATCAGCTCCAATGCGTAAAGCTTCTTTTACATGCTCAGGCTTTGAAATACCAAAACCTAAAAGGGTATGCGGAGCATTTAGCTCTTTGAGCTTTTTAAATTCATCAGGATGGCGACCAAATTCATTTTCAGCACCGGTAATGCCAAAGCGTGAAAGCACATAAGTATAGCCTTCACAGGTTTTGGCAATGCTCTCAAAGGTTTTCTCATCAGCATTTGGTGGGGCAATTAAAATGGTATTGATCCCAGCCTTTTGCGCGGCAAGTTTAAAGTTATGCTGTGCATCAAGCATCTCAACTGGCACATCAGGAACTAAAATGGCATCTACACCTGCCTCTGCGGCATCTTGATAGAACTTATCAATGCCTCTTGCGACCACTAAATTGGCATAAACTAAAAGTGAGATTGGCAGATCTTCATAAATGTGGCGCAAATTGCTTATCACTTCAAAGCAAAGATCGGTTGTTGCACCATTATTTAAAGCGCGGCGATTGGCCTTTTGAATAATAAGACCATCCGCGCAAGGATCAGAGAAAGGTAAACCCAACTCAAGAGCATCAGCACCGCTGTCAATCATCGCCTTTAAGATCCTAAAGGAAGTGCTAGGATCGGGATGGCATAAAGTTGCAAAGGGGACAAAAGCACCTTCATGTTTGGCCTCAAGGCGTTTGAACATTTGATTAAAACGTTGAGAAGTCATTTATTTGTCCTCCTTTGGGTTAATTTTTGCAACATCAATTTGACCATCTTCGCCGATGATGCCACGTTTTTTGAAAATATCGTAAACATTAAAGATATCTTTATCACCACGACCTGAGAGATTAACTAAGAAAGTCTGCTCTTTTTGTGGGTTCTCACGCATAAGTTTTAGGGCATAGGCTAGAGCATGAGAGGACTCTAAAGCTGGAATGATGCCCTCGTGTAAAGATAAAAGGGCAAAGGCCTCTAAGGCTTCATTGTCGGTTGCGGCAACATAATTTACACGGCCGGTTTCCTTTAAATAGGCATGTTGTGGGCCAATTGAGGGGAAATCAAGTCCTGCTGACACGGAGTAGGACTCATGAATTTGGCCATCGCGATTTTGCAGGTTAAGTGAATAGGCACCAAAGAAAATTCCATCCTCACCTTTTTCTAAGGTCGCACCGTGTTTGTCGGTATTAATACCTAAGCCACCAGGCTCGACACCATATAAAGGCACAGAAGTTGGGAGGAATTTGGTAAACATACCAATAGCATTGGAGCCACCACCTACGCAGGCGAAGATCGCATCAGGTAATTTGCCTTCACGCTCTAAAATTTGCTCGTAAGCCTCCTCGCCAATGACCTTTTGATATTCACGGACAATGGTTGGGAAAGGATGTGGGCCTGCTGCGGTACCAATCATATAGTGAGTGTTTTCAAAACTTCCGGCCCAATCGCGCAAAGCCTCATTGCAAGCTTCTTTTAAGGTGGCAACACCGGTGGTAACCTCTTTTACCTCAGCTCCCATAAGGCGCATTCTAAAGACATTAGGCATTTGCCTTTTAGCATCGGTAGCACCCATATAGATGGTGCATTTAAGACCTAAGAGGGCACAGATTAAAGCGGTGGCCACACCATGTTGTCCGGCACCGGTTTCTGCAATGATACGAGTTTTACCCATACGCTTGGCCAAAAGGGCCTGACCTATGACTTGATTGGTCTTATGGGCACCACCGTGAAGTAAATCCTCACGCTTTAAGTAAATTTTAGTTTTGGTACCAGAGGTTAAATTGCGACATAAAGTCATGGTTGTGGGACGGCCTGCATAGGTTCTTAAAAGATCATGAAGCTCTTTTTGAAATGAAGGATCGTTTTGCGCATCCACAAAGGCCTTTTCTAATTGCAAAAGGGCAGGTACTAAGACCTCAGGTACATACATACCACCGAATTTACCAAAGTAGGGGTTTAATAACATTTAATAATCTCCTTTACTCTAAAATCTTATGCATCAGATCCTGGATTAAACCAAGATCTTTTTGACCTTTAACAATTTCCGCACCTGAGCTTAGATCAAGCCCGATAAAACCTAATTCAAGGGCCTCTTTAAGATTGGAAAGCTTAATGCCACCTGAAAGTAAGGTGCGTGATTTATCAACAAAACTTGGGATGTCAGTCCAGTCAAAACTCTTGCCTGAACCTGGATTTTTACTATCTAAAAGGATGAGATCACAAAGTTTTGCAAAGCTTTGATAGTCTTCTTTAAAATTTGGATCATAAATATTTAAAGCTTTAATAAGCTTAAGTTTAGGGAATTTATCTTTAACCTTTTGTATATAGGCTAAAGATTCTTGGCCGTGAAATTGTAGATAATCAAATTTAGAAGTTTTTGCAATTTCAAAGACCTCATTTAAATCTTGATTTAAAAAGACGGCGGTAGTGTAGAGATAATCTTGAGCACAAGTTTTATCAATTAACTCAAGTGCCTTATTTACCTCTATAAAACGTGGTGAGTTTTTCACCAAGATAAACCCAGCTAAGGTGGCTTTATTATCAATTAAAGCTTGAAGGGCCTCAAAAGTTTTAATCCCGCAGATTTTATTTAAGCCGTATTTAATCTCACGGATCTTGCGAAGTGGTCTTTTCTCTTCACAAATTGAAGAGCCAATTAAAAAGTTTTTAAAGGGGTTTAGGTTTTTAACATCTAAATGATTTTTAACCCCAGATTCACTTATCACGCTGCGCTCAACATCCTTTAAAAGAAAACTTAACTTCTTTGAAGTTTCAAAGTTAATTTTTAAGGTTTTAAGGTCGCGATTGTTAATACCTACAATGGGGAATAATTGCCCATAGGCAAAGTCTGCTTCATCTTTAGTATGTACTTCAACGATGCAATCTAAACCTAGGCTTGTAGCATAGTTATAAAAGTCAATAAGAGTTTGTCTGTCTAAGACTGAGCACATTAATAAAATGGCATCCGCACCCATTTCATAGGCCAAGTCGATTTGTTTTTTGCTTATGATAAAGTCTTTGCAAATTACAGGTAAGCTTGTGTGTTGTTTTACAAAACGTAAATTCTCATAGGAGCCTTTAAAAAAGCGGGGCTCACAAAGTACTGAAATGGCATTAGCCTCTTTAGAGTAAATGTGAGCTAATTTTTCCAAATCCAAACTTTGATTGATATCACCTAAAGTTGGTGAGGCTTTTTTACACTCAAAAATAAAGTGACGCTCAATGCCACGTAAGGCGCGCTTTAAAGAGCTTGGGCGCACCTCTTCACGTGTGCCTAAAGTTTGAAGTAAGTCTATATCTTCAACGCGCGCATTGATGATCGTGGCAAGTACACTATCTTCAAGGGAGGCGTAATTTAAGCCTTTAAACGCTAAAGCCTTAGGGCTTAATTTTGATTTTTCTAACATTAGATCTCACCTTTTGAGATTTGACAAAGTCTTTTAAGTTTTAAAAGGCCCTGACCACTTTTTATGGTCGTTAAAGCTAAATCAAAGCCTTCTTTTAAGTTGGAAGCTTTATGGCCTAAAACTAAGAGAGCTGCTAAATTTACGGCAATCGCGGCATTTTGGGCATCGCTACCCTTACCCTCTAAGATTTTAAGGGCAATTTCACGGTTTTGCTCAGGCTCGCCGCCTGTAATATCTTCTTGCGTAAAATCTTTAGTAATTCCAAAAGACTCTTTAGTTAACACGCCGCTTTCTACGGTTCCGTCTTCATGTAAGCGGGCATAGTAGGTAGTACCAAAGGGGGCAATTTCATCCATGCCATTGCCGTTTACACAAAAAGCTCTTTTAACGCCTGTTGATTTTAAGGTTTGAGCCATGACCTCAAGTAAGTCTTTGGAGTAAACGCCTAATAACTCATAGCTTGGCTTAATAGGATTGGTAAGAGGGCCTAAAAGATTGAAAATCGTGCGGGTTCTAAGACTTTGTCTTACGTGAGCTGCATAGCGCATGGCTTTGTGGAAATGCTGGGCGAAAATAAAAGCAAAACCTTCTTCATTTAAGCTTTGAATAATGCGCTCTTCAGGTAAGTTAATATCATAGCCACAGGCATTTAGCAGATCTGAAGCGCCAGTTTTTGAAGAAACTGCTTTATTGCCGTGTTTTGCAATTTTAAGACCTAAGCAGGAGCCTACAATGCCAGATAAGGTTGAGATATTGATAGTAGATAAGCCATCGCCACCAGTGCCTACAATTTCACCTATTTCATAATCAGGACGCTTGAGGGGAGTTGCGGCATTGAGCATGGCAAGTGCAGCACCTGCAATCTCACTTTGGGTTTCACCTTTTAATTTAAGGCAAGTTAAAAGGGAGCTTAACTCAATTTCATTTACTTCACCGCGGAAGATGGAGTTAAAAAGCTCTTCGCTTTCTTTTTGATTTAAATGCTCGTTTTGATAAAGTTTTTCTTGATAAGGATACATTTTTAAAGCCTCCTGAATCTTTTAGTTCACTTTAGGCGGGCTTTAATTTTGAGATTAAAAAACCCGCTTTAAAGCGGGTCTTCTACAATGCTTGTCAAATGCAAAATCCCCGCTAATCTGCGAGGTGCCACCATTTGAAAACTAAAGCATTGTAAAACATCTTTTAAATCCTTCTTAAAAACTTTCATTGTTAAAAAGCATATGAATCTTTTAAAATAAAGTAAAGAAATTTTTTAAATTAGTCTTTTTTGAGGCAAATTAGTCCCTAAAAGCTTTGTTTTGGTGCAACAAAAAGGGTTAAGTGCACCTTAACCCTCAAAGATTTTAAGTTTTAAGCATAAATTTTGTCCAAATAATTCAAGCCTTGCTCCAAGATTTTAGGTCCAAAGGCGGTAAGAATGGATTCGGGGTGAAATTGTAAAGAAATAAAGCGATACTTTTTGGAGTAAAGGGCCATATTAAGATTTAAGGTCTTAGCAATTTCCTCACAATCTTGAGGGCAATCTTTGACATATAGGGAGTGATAGCGTCCCACGGTTAGAGGATTAGGTAAGCCTTCAAAGCAATATTTGCCATTGTGTAGGATAGGTGAACTTTGACCGTGCACAATTTGCGGACACCTTGTAACGGTAGCGCCTAAACTTAAAGCTAAGGCCTGATGTCCTAAACATACTCCCATAAAGTGGACTTTTTCTAAAAAGGTGTCGATGATCTTTAAAAGATTGTGCGCATCTTTAGGGTGAGAAGGGCCTGGGGATAAGAAAATTAAAGATCTTTCACCATTATGTTCAATTTTGGCGATGAAATCTTTTAAAAATAGAGGGTCAAGATCGTTTCTGAAAATCGTAACCTTATGCCCTAAGCTTTTTAGATTATCGGTTAGGTTATAGGAAAAAGAGTCAAAGTTATCAATAAAAATAATGTGCATTTTTTACTCCTTATAAACTTTTTTGAGCGTTGTAGATGGCATTTAACACGGCTTTGGCTTTCATAAAGGTTTCCTCGCACTCGGCCTTTTCATCTGAGTCTTTGATAATGCCGCAGCCTGCTTGCACAAAGGCCTGACCTTCTTTTACTAAAGCTGAGCGAATGACAATACATGAGTCAAGGGAGCCATCAGATAAGAAGCGAGCCATCACGCCACCGTAGAAATTGCGTCTTTTACCTTCGGTTTTATAGATAAGCTCATGGGCTTTAAGTTTGGGTGCGCCTGATAAGGTTCCCATGTTCATCACAGAAAGATAGGCCTCATGGGCATTTAAATCCTCGCGTAAAAGGGCTTTGACATCACTTACTAAATGCATCACATGTTGATATTTGACGATATACAAAAGATTATCCACGTGCACACTTGAGGTTTTAGCAATGCGTGAGAGATCGTTTCGCGCTAAATCCACGAGCATAATATGCTCGGCAAGTTCTTTTTGATTGGTCCTAAGCTCAAGTTCTACGCGCTTGTCAATTAGCTCATCGACACTGCCATCTTCTTTTAAGGGGCGAGGCCTGGTGCCTGCAATGGGGCTTATGGCAATTTCTCGAGAGGGCGCATCAAAGCGCAGGGCAAATTCAGGGGAGGTACCAAAGAGGGTATAGTCTCTCTCTTTTATATAGAACATATAAGGCGAAGGGTTTTTAAGGCGCAAAAAGCGATAGGCTAAAAGGGGCTTTTTAAGGGGTAGGCTAAAAGTTCTAGCAGGGACTACCTGAAAGAGATCACCATTTAAAATATGCTCTTTTAAAACTTTAATTTTAGAAGAAAAGACCTCATCGCTAAGATCAACCGACAAGCCCGCCTCTAAAAGCTCTTTTAAATTTGGAACTTTTAAGTCAAGTTTTGCTAAGTCCTCATTGAGATTATTAATTTTTAAGATGAGCTCTTGGGCTAAAGTGACTTTAGATCCTAAATACTCATTGCGATCTGAAAAATCATCAACAATTAAATATTGCTTATTTTGTAGATGATCACAGCATAAGGCCACATCATAGACATTGATACTTAGGTTTGGAAAGGAAGAGGGCGGGAGCTTATCAAAGCCTTCAATATTCTCAAAGGTTGCCAAGTAATCAAAGCTTATGTTGCCTGCAATTAAAACTTGAGGAAGCGGCTTTAAAAGCTTTTGCATAAGAGTAATTACCTCAAGCGGGTGAGGTGCTTTTAAGCGCTCTTCCTCATCTTGTATATGGTGATTTTTCTTATAGGAAAGAACAAGAGTATTTGAATTTAAAGTTAAATTTTTGCTTTGGGCAATCTTCTCTAAAAGCGCTTGTCCATTCTCATTTTGCGCTTCAAGTTTTAGATTTAAATCATGTTGAATGATTTTAAGCGCCACTTCAATGCCAATTAGGCTTTGGCGATTTTGCTTGGATAAGGGGTCTTTTGACTCTAAAAGAAGGCTTGAGGGTTTATTAAATAAACCTTGATAAAGCTCAAGACAGTCTTTTGTAGTTTGAAATTCAAAGGTTAATTCTTGCATTTTTAGATCCTAAAAACTAAAGCCGCTTTTTTGGGTCTAAAAATAAAAAACCCGCCAAAGCGGGCCATCCAAAGAAAAAGTTAAGTTACAAAAACTTTAAAACCCGCAATACTATTGCAGGCGCCACCACAAATTAGCTGAAATTAAGTAAAAATAAAACAAGCTCATAGGTTTAATCTCATCTTTTAAAGGTGCTTTTAGTTTGGCAAAAATTTTTTAAGATTTAAAGTCACAATAGGTAAAATCCCTGTAAGAAGGCAGAAAAAGGCTTATGAACAAATTTAGTGCAAATTTAACTTCAAGGCTTAACCTTTCTTTAAAAAGGCAAATTTAAAGCGTTAAATTTTGATAGTAAGCTCTCATTTTTAAGAAAAAAGTACTTAATTTTGTGAATTTTTTATGAAATTTGAGATTTGTCATCTTGTTAAAGTATAAATACTTTTTTAAAATGCCATACAACTTGTAGAGATTAGAGGTTTAGCCTATGACCAGAGCACAGCTCATTTCAAATCTTATTGAGAAGTATCGTGAACTTAACCCAAAGCTAATTGATAATTCAGTCAGGGAAATTTTAGAGCTTCTTTCTGAGACTTTAGTAAACGGTGAGCGTATTGAAATTAGAGGTTTTGGATCTTTTGAAATTAGAGTCCGCGAGCCTCGTACTGCTCACAATCCAAAAACTGGCGATAAAGTAGAGTTAGATGAAAGACGCGTGGTACATTTTAAACCAGGTGTGGAATTAAGAACTCGCGTAAATCGTTTCCATATTGTAGATGAATAATTCAATTTTCTACAAAAGGACCCGCGGCGCACAGCACTGCGGGTTTTTTATTGAGAATTTCAAAGTAAATAATAAATTTAAAGTTTTGCCCTCCTCGTGGTAAGATATAACGCGGTAAGTTTAAGGAGTTTTTTCATGTTAAAGTTTTGGATTTTTGTCATTATTGCTTTAGCTTTAGCAGCTTTAGGCCTAAGTTTAGGATCAGCAAATGACAGTGTCGTAGCTTTTGACTTTCTTATCGTGCAATATGAATTACCACTTGCCATGGTATTTGTCTTAGGTGCAGTTTTTGGTCTTGTTATAGGTCTTCTTATTACTTTAACCTTTGCTTTGAAAATGTGGGGTAAGGCCCATAAGAGCAAGGTGGCAATGAAAAAGGCTCAAAAAGAGCAATTAGCCTTAAAGAAGGCACAAGAGGCAGCATAAGTTAGGATTTAAGCTTAATGTTTGAGCTATTATTTTTGCTCTTACCTGTAGCCGCCGCTTATGGCTTTTATATGGGAAGAGCAAGTGTCAGGCATCGCAAGGATACTTCGGATAATGTTAGGGCACATAACTATATTCGAGGCGTAGAGTATTTTTTAAATAATGAAAAAGAACGCGCCGTAGATCGATTTATTGCCTATTTTAATGAAAGTGATCCTTCCTTTGAAACTCATGTCGCTTTAGGTAATCTCTTTCGCAAAAGAGGTGAGGTGGATAAAGCAATTTCCATGCATGAGTCTTTGCTTGGTAATCAAAAATTATCCGATCCTGAGCATGAAGTAGCACAAATTGAATTAGCAAGAGATTTTATTTCTGCAGGTCTTTTAGATAGAGCCGAGCGCAATCTTGAGGCTTTAGTTGATATTCCAAGACAGCGCACAGAGGCTGCAAGTTTATTAGTTCAAGTTTATGAAAAAGAGCGCGATTATCAAAAGGCCATAGAAGTTGCTCTCAAATATAAAGAGAATATTGGCAGAAGATCGCATATTCAATTAGCTCATTATTATTGTGAAGTCGCCTCGCAAAACTTTATTCAAGGCGATTTAAATTTAGCTTTCACACAATATCAAAAAGCCTTAGAGGTTAATCAAAATTCTTTGCGCGCCCGCTTAGGTCTTTGTGATGTCTACTTAAAAGAAGGACAAAGCAAAGAGGCTTTTAAACTTATAAAAGATGTTTCAGCCTTAGATCAAGACACAGGTTTAGTGTGTCTTGAGTATTTGCGCAAGATCTTCCCAAATCGTGCCGATCCTGAATTTCGTTTTGCCTTAGATGATTTAGTAAGACGCACAAGATCTGCTGAGGCAATGGTGGAATTAGTGGAAACCGTGGAGCTTACCTCAGGAAAAGATGATGCCTTAGTGATGCTCCTCTCCTTTGTTAAAGAAAAACCTAATTTAAAGCTCTTCTCAGCTTTAATGCGCTTGCGTCAAGGTGAAGAGGGTAGTGACACGAATGGGGCGATTATGCAACTTAAAAGCTTAGTTGATGCGCAAATTGCCTCTAATTACCGTTATTCCTGCCATCGCTGTGGGTTTAAATCAAGACTTTTATTCTGGCAATGCCCATCTTGCAGAAGATGGGATACCTTAAAGCCAATTCGTGGCCTTGATGGAGATTAAATGCTAAACGATCCTAAAGTTATTGTGGCTTTAGATTATGAAAATGAAGCTAAAGCCTTAGAGTTTGTCGCCAAAGTAGATCCTAAACTTTGTAAGTTAAAGGTTGGCAAAGAGCTTTTTACTGCGGCAGGTCCTCAATTTGTAGAAAAGCTCGTTCAAAAAGATTTTAAAGTCTTTTTAGATTTAAAGTTTCATGATATTCCAGTCACTGTCACCAAAGCCTGTCTTGCTGCCGCCTCCCTTGGAGTGTGGATGGTCAATGTGCACGCTTTAGGCTCGAAGGCGATGATGGAGATGGCCGCCAATGAGCTTGCCAAGCTTGACAAGCGTCCGCTTTTAATTGCCGTGACCGTTTTAACTTCCATGAATGAAGAGCAATTAAACTTAGTGGGTATTGAACAAAAAGTTCCTGATGAAGTGTTACGCCTTGCAACACTAGCCCATGACTGCGGCTTAGATGGCGTGGTGGCAAGTGCACAAGAGGCCAAGCTTATAACCTCACATTTAGGAAGTGAATTTTTAAAGGTCACCCCAGGAATTCGCCCACAAGGCAGTGCCTTAAATGATCAAAAGCGCGTGATGACACCAAAGGAGGCTTTAGAGAATGGAGCCTCTTATTTAGTAATAGGACGTCCTATAACTCAAGCTTTAGATCCAATTGAAACCTTAATTTCAATTAATGAGAGTTTAAATTAAATTTAACAATTTATGCCAGAAGTCTCCACCTTCTATAAGGTGGAGATGAATGGCATCAATCTTGACATTCCTAGTAT
>CALXNU010000013.1 GCA_944389835.1 uncultured Succinivibrionaceae bacterium | reverse complement strand
ACTTCGACCTTGCTCTGTACAGCTGGTCCAGGGACTTTCACCCATTGGATTGCGTGCATGCCGCGCACACTAAAAAAACACCCACAACTTGGTGGGTGTCTTTTTTTAGTTGAGCGTTGTAATTAAATTACATCATGCCGCCCATACCGCCCATGCCGCCCATGCCTGGAGCTGGAGCTGGGGTCTCTGGCTTTGGAGCATCAGCAATCATGCACTCAGTAGTAATCATGAGGCCTGCAATTGATGCTGCATATTGTAAAGCGCTACGAGTTACCTTAGTTGGATCTAAGATACCCATCTCGATCATATCGCCATATTGCTCGGTAGCGGCGTTATAACCGAAGTTGCCCTCACCCTCACGGACGCGGTTAGCAATTACTGATGGCTCTTCACCAGCGTTGGCTACGATCTGACGTAATGGGGCTTCCATAGCACGTAAAGCAACCTTAATACCAACGTTTTGATCTTCGTTGTCACCCTTCATACCAGCTAACTTAGAGGCAACACGAACTAAGGCTACACCACCGCCTGGAACAACACCTTCCTCAACAGCAGCGCGGGTTGCGTGCATAGCATCCTCAACACGAGCCTTTTTCTCTTTCATCTCAACTTCAGTTGCAGCACCAACCTTAATTACAGCAACACCACCGCTTAACTTAGCGACACGCTCTTGGAGCTTCTCACGATCATAATCTGAAGTTGACTCTTCAATTTGCTTTCTAATCTGAGCAATACGATCAGAGATTGCAGTAGAATCGCCTGAACCATCAATAATGGTGGTGTCATCCTTAGTGATAACAACGCGCTTTGCAACACCTAAATCATCTAAGGTAGCCTTCTCAAGCTCCATACCAATCTCAGAGGAGATTACGGTACCAGCAGTTAAGATAGCGATATCTTGTAACATGGCCTTACGACGATCGCCAAAGCCTGGGGACTTAACAGCAGCAACCTTAACAATACCACGCATATTGTTAACAACTAAGGTGGCTAAAGCTTCGCTCTCAACATCCTCAGAGACGATTAATAAGGACTTACCAGCCTTGGCAACACCCTCAAGGATTGGAAGAATGTCACGAATGTTGGAGATCTTCTTATCGCAAAGGAGAATGTATGGATTCTCTAACTCAACAGTGGCAGTATCTGGCTTGTTGATGAAGTATGGGGAGAGATAGCCGCGATCAAATTGCATACCCTCAACGGTATCTAATTGATCTTCTAAGCCTTGACCATCCTCAACAGTAATTACACCGTCACGGCCAACCTTCTCCATAGCATCAGCAATTAAATTACCAACGGTGGCATCAGAGTTTGCAGAAATAGTACCAACTTGAGCAATAGACTTTTGATCCTTGCACTCAGTTGAAATCTTCTTTAACTCTTCAACAGCAGCACTTACAGCCTTATCGATACCGCGCTTTAAATCCATTGGATTCATGCCAGCGGCAACAGACTTAAGACCCTCTGTTACAATAGCTTGAGCTAAAACAGTAGCAGTGGTGGTACCATCACCTGCAGCGTCATTGGCCTTAGATGCAACTTCCTTAACCATTTGAGCGCCCATGTTCTGGAACTTGCCCTCAAGCTCAATTTCCTTAGCAACGGTTACACCATCCTTGGTAATTAATGGAGCACCGTAGCTCTTATCGAGAACTACGTTACGGCCCTTAGGACCTAAAGTTACCTTAACAGCATTAGCAAGAGTGTTAACGCCCTCTAACATCTTTGAACGGGCATCATTACCGAAAAATACTTCTTTAGCTGACATTTGTGTTATTCCTATAATCTACGAATTCTTATTCAGTAACCACTGCGAGGATATCGCTCTCTGAGAGGATAATTACGTCCTCACCGTCTAAGCGCTCTTTCTTAGTACCATAGCCTTCGTTGTAAACTACAGTATCACCTTCTTTAACGCTCATAGAGGCAAATGAACCGTTGTCTAACATTCTGCCTTTACCAACAGCAATTACCTTACCACGAGTTGACTTCTCAGCAGCACTGCCAGTTAAAACAATACCACCCTCAGACTTGGTCTCGACTTCAAAAGGCTTAACGATGACGTGATCATACAATGGAACTAATTTCATTTGGATAACTCCAGGCAGGCAATATATCTGCCCCTAAAAATTCTCAACCGGCTAACTTAAACGGGCCTAGCCTTTACCCAAGACTTTAATTTTTCTAAAGCCTCTTTCAACATCACTGTAAATGGGGTTTAGTTAAAAAAAATTCAAGGCCTTTAATAAAAATTTTTACGTAACTTTTTAAAAACTCCATAACCACTCTCGTAAAAGCTAATTTTTACAAGAAGTTAAGCGTATAAAATTAATTTAAGAACGTGCGTAAGCTTGGTAAATTTAAAAATGAAAGTTTAAAACATGGTAAGGTCTTACGCTTACCATGTTCTTTTTTAGCGTAACTTTTCTAATCTATCTAAGATTGAGCGCTTTTTATGCACTCGACTATTTAATCCTTGACGTTTTAAAATCAAAGCTCTAAGTCGCTTTGATTTATCACTTGGAGCTTTTTTAACAAAACCCTCACCTAAATTTAATTGCAAGTGCGGTTTTTCGTGAACTACAACCTCACCTTCAATCTCTTTGACACTTTCTTCTTTCTTTATCAAATTGTCGGCATGTTCTTTTAGAAGATTTTGCTCTGAACTTAACTTTGCTCGAACCTTATTGTAGTGCTCAGTAAGCTCTGGATACTGTTCAAGTGGATTTTGTACTTTAGTTTGCTCAGTTTGAGTTTTAATTCTAACCTTAGCCCGCACCGTTACAATCACACCCCCTATAATAAGCAAAGCACCTATAGCCTGACCTAAAGCTAAATGCTCGCCTAAAAGGACAGTGCCAATAATAGCGCCGGTTAAAGGTACGATATAGATAAAAGAGCCAGCCTTACTTGCTCCAACACCTGCGCAAGCCCAATTCCAGCCCACGAAAGCAAACACACCTGAGGCTAAAGTCAAATAGGTAAAGCCAAAGACAGCTTTAAGATCGATATGACCTACTGTAAGCCCTCCAGTAAAAAGGCCTACGACAAAACACATAATAGCGCCCCACAAACCCATCCAGGCGGTCATTTCAACAGTTGAAGCACGTCCTTGAATAAACCAACTTACAATAACATAAGCAGACCAAGCGGCCTCACAGGCGATAATAATTAAATCACCAATATTAAAAGATAAGCTTAAAAGGACCTCAAGAGAGCCTCGCGTAACAATACAAACCGCTCCCAAACAAGAAATTAAAATTCCAAGCCAACCACTTTTATTTAGCCTCTCTCCAATGAAAAGAAAAGCTAAAACTGTAGTTACTGTAGGACCTATACTTTCAATTAAAGCAGTATTAGTAGCAGTGGTATATTTTAAACCTGTAAATAAAAGGCCATTGTGCACTAAAACTCCTAAAAAGCCCATCACCATTAAGATGAGCATGGTCCTTTTATCTGGATGAAAAGCTTTTTTCTGCCCGGTTATAAATAACCAAGCAAACAAAATTACAGCAATACATAAAAAGCGCAAACCAGTAATTAAAAGCGGGGATAGAGCATCAACAACTAGTTTTCCGTTTGCAGGAGTAGCACCCCAAATTAAGGTCACTAATAAGAGCATGACGTAGTATTTTGCTTGCGCCATAAACACCTCAAACACCTATAATCTATAGCCTATGCGATCTTAGACTATTTGGGGTCCTTTTTGTCTGAAAGTTAATTAAAAATTTTTCTAATTACTTTTTAGTAGGCTCTTTACTTTTATGCTCTAAAGAGTGTTCTGGAACTTCTGAATAAGTACCATCAATTACGGTACCATCATCTGTACTTTGCTCATGAAAAGTGCCTTGTGAATAAAAGGTATGAGAGCTAAAGCCTTTGCCATTGCCAAAATATACATTGCTAAACTTTACGATAAAAAGACTGGCAATTAATTTATCAAGACCTGGAATTAAAATTAAAACAGCCAAAATATCTGAAATAAAGCCTGGAATTATAAATAAAATACCTGCAAGAGGTAACATTAAAAGGCTGACATTGCCTTCTAAAACTTTCCTGCCATCACCACTTTGTAGAGTTTGAATTAAAGATCTTGCTCTAAATTTAATTAAAACTCCGCCAATGACCATTGCCAAAAACATTAAAGAAATAGTCATTAAGGCTCCAATCCTTGAACCTATAGTGATTAACACAAAAAGTTCTAAGACAAAGAACAAGAGAAAAAAGAGGACAACTCGTGGCATAATTACTCCAAATTTAGGTTTTAAGATTATCGCATAATGAGGCCACAATTGTTATTAACTAAAAGATTTTTACTTGTAATTTTATCTATTATCTTCTTTTGCGCCCCCTTAAGTGAAGCAAATGATGACTCTCTTATAAGCTCAGATTTATTAAATACGCTTCAAAATTTTAATCATAATCAACAAAATAAGTCAGTTGAAAAGGTAAAAGAGCCCTTTAGCGTAACTGTTATAGAAAAAGAGGGTGGGCTTGATTTTAATTTTAAACTTTTAAATGATGCCTATATTTACGAGCACTCACTTAAAGCACAAGCCTCTAATGCCACTATCAAAACTTTTATCATAAAAGGTAAAAGCCATGAACATCAGGACTTGCAAGGCAAATCAAAAATCTTTACTCAAGATTTTACGGTAAGTGTGGAAATTTTAAACTCATCTTCCAATGCAAAGATCTCACTTGAATATCAAGGTTGCTCTAAAGATGGGATTTGCTTTCCACCCAAGACTATTAACGCACCTTTTACTCAGTTAATTACCACGCAAAATGATCAAAATGTAAGCTATACCCCACTTGCCGATGCTCTCCAACAAGATTTAAATCAAGGCTTTATTGCAGGTCTCTTTTTATGTTTACTCCTTGGTATGGGGCTTAACCTCACCCCTTGTGTACTACCCATGTTGCCAGTTTTCTCAGCAATGATTACAGGTGGCAATCAAAGCTCTAAAAAAGAGACGATTTTAAGATCCCTATCCTATGCTTTAGGCTTGAGTATCGCTTACATGCTATTAGGACTTATACTTTCTTTAATTGGCGCTAAAGCCCAAGCTTTTTTCCAACATCCTCTCGTAATTTTTACTATCGCTTTTATTTTAATTTTATGTGCCTTAAATTGTGCAGGCTTAGTTGGCGGTAATTTAATTGAAAATCTCTCTTCAAAACTTCAAGCAAAACTTAACTTTAAACAAGCACATTCTCTAAAAGGGGCTTTCTTTTTAGGCTTAATCTCAGCTTTAATCGCCACCCCCTGCACTTCAGCGCCTCTTGCTGGAGCCATTTTATTTGTCACTCAAGACGGTAAGCTTTTGCAAGGAGCCCTATCCTTTTTTGCCATTGGCCTTGGTATGTCTCTGCCTCTTTTTATAATTGGTATTTTTGGCCGCCAACTTTTTATGAAAGCCGGGCGCTTTAGTGAGCTTATCAAAGAGCTTATTGCCATTCCTTTGTTTCTTGCGGCAATTTACTTAACGCGCAATTTCTATCAAGAACAAAACTTATGGGTTATCTCTTTAAGTACGGGCTTATGTGTAGCTTATCTAAGTTTTATTGCTCTTAAATATTTAAGTGCAAAAAATTTAACTTTACGAAATATCTTTTCAGGTATAGTTTTTGTTGTAAGCACGGTTTTTACCTTACTAGTATTACCTCAAGAGGTTAAAGGGGTAAATTACTTTACAAATTTAACAAAGCTTCAAGATTTAGAGGCTTACAAACAAAGCACTAAACCCTTACTTATTGATTTTACTGCCTCTTGGTGTACTAACTGTCATGCGATGGATAAAGAAATCTTTACTCAAGATTTTATGCAAAATCTTTGTGAGAGTAAATTTCACTGCTTAAGATTTGATGTAAGTGATATGCAAAGTGAAAACAATCAAGCTTTAGTTGATTACTTTAAAATAATCGGTGTTCCTTTTATTGCAATTTTAGACAATAAGCTAAATCCTCTTATTAAAAATACCGGTTATTTAACTGAAGAAGAGTTTAAAACTTTGATTGCCCCTTTTTAAAGCATAATTAATACACCCTCATCATTTTCTGTACTGTATAGAAAATCTTGAGGTTTAATACTTAAAAAGTATGCGTTCTATTTAGCAAAATTGCGGATTTTGATTATTTGCAAAAAAAGGATCTTGCTATAATCATGACTAATTCATTTTTTAAACTAGAGGTTAGACAGGACATATGCACTGCAAAACCCTGGCATTAGCACTAGCCGTAGCTGGTAGCTTAGTGCAAACGGCATCAGCCGCCACTTCAGATTTAATGGATATTTATAAAGAAGCCTACTTAAAAGATCCAGTAGTCTTACAATCTAAAGCAGATCGAGATGCATCTTTTGAAGCAATCTCAGAGGCCACTGCAGCTTTACTTCCACAAATTGATGTCATTGGATCTTTAAGTGCTGCCACAAATAGTTCTCGTGGGGATAGTGTCGATACCAAAACCGCCTCAGGTGGCATTAATTTAAGCCAAGCTTTATGGCGTCACTCATCCTGGCTTAATCGGACCATCGCAGAAAAGACCGCAGCTCAACAAGATCTTGTATATAACGATGCTTTACAAAATCTAATTATTCGCGTGTCTAATGCTTATTTTGGCGTCTTAAATGCTGAGGATACTTTAACCTTCGCAAGAGCCAATCAAGAAGCTTTAAGAACTCAA
Organism: uncultured Succinivibrionaceae bacterium; assembly: GCA_944389835.1. Lineage (GTDB taxonomy): Bacteria > Pseudomonadota > Gammaproteobacteria > Enterobacterales > Succinivibrionaceae > Avisuccinivibrio_A. The sequence goes on along the minus strand of CALXNU010000013.1, from coordinate 33,586 downwards.
TTAAATGAAGCCACCCGTCGTTTTCAAGTAGGTTTAATTGCCGAAACAGATCAGTTAGAAGCCCAAGCGGCCTACGATCTCTCAACTGCACAGGTAATTAGTGCTGAAAATAATTTAATCAACTCTTATGAGGATATTCGCCTTTTAATTGGTCGCCCTGTAACTGATCTTGCAAAACTTGATGCGTCCCGTTTCTCACCTGAAGCGATTCAAAGGGAAAGACAAGTCATTTTAAAGAGTGCAGAGGTTAATAATCTCTCCTTACAAGCTGCCATTATTGGCCGTGATATTGCAAAAGATAATATCTCTCTTGCAAAAACCGGACACGAGCCTACTTTAGACTTAGTAGGATCACTCTCTACTGCCTATAATGATTACTCACCCGAGGTTACAGCATCTTCAATGGTAGATGGTAATACTCACGGTGGCTCAATTGGTCTTCAACTTAATATCCCAATTTTCCACGGTGGCGCTACCTCTTCACAAGTTGCCCAAGCTGAGCAAAGATATATTTCAGCCTCTGAAGCTTTAGAGCTTACCCATCGCAATGTTGTAGCTAACACTAATAATGGTTACAACAACGTAAGTGCTAACATAAGTTCAGTTAGAGCCTATGAGCAAACTGTAAAATCAGCACAATCAGCCCTTGCTGCCACGAGAGCAGGCTACGAGGTAGGAACTCGTACCATGGCTGATGTTCTTGATGCCACACAAAACTTCTATAGTGCTCAACAAAACTTATCTGCAGCGCGCTACAACTATATTATTTCGCGTCTTACTTTACTTTATACTGAAGGTATCTTGCAGGTAAAAGATATCGAACTTGTGAATAAAGGTTTAATCAAGTAGATTAATTTAAAGAAGCCTTCTTATCCACAAGAAGGCTTTTTAGTTCACAAATTTAAAAAAAATTACGATTAAAGATGTTTTTCTTTAATGCTTGGATCTAATATTTAAGCGTTTTTTAGCATCATAAATGTTTTGGAGTTTTTGTATGGATATTCGTTATAGCACCTCCCCTGAGCATTTTAAGAGAATGACAACTGAGGAGATGAGAAAAGAGTTTTTAATTGAAAAACTTTTTGAAGCTGACAAGGTTTTAGTTACCTACTCTCACGTTGATAGAATGTGTGCTTTTGGCTGTATGCCAGTAAGCCGTGAAGTAAGCCTTGACGATGGCATTGATGTTTGGCACAACTTCGGTACCGACTATATTTTAGAGCGTCGTGAAATGGGTATTTTCAACGTCGGCGGCAAAGGCTCTATTGTAGTTGACGATCAAACCTTTGAGATGGATTTTGAAGATTGCCTCTACGTCTCTATGGGAACTAAGAAAGTTCTCTTCAAGAGTGCCGATCCTGCACATCCGGCAAAATTCTATATGGCTTCAACACCTGCTCACAAACCATGCAAGACTACCTTTATTCCAATGAGCAAGGCTAATCACCGTCCTTGTGGTGATGCTAAGACTGCAAATGCCCGTACCATCAATCAATTCATTCACCCAGATGTGTTAGAAACCTGCCAACTTTCCATGGGTCTTACCCAATTACAAGTAGGTTCAGTATGGAACACCATGCCAGCTCATACTCATGAGCGTCGTATGGAGCTTTACTTCTACTTTGAGATCCCAGAAGATCAAGCAGTCTTCCACATGATGGGTCAACCACAAGAAACTCGTCACATCATTATGCACAATGAGCAAGCTGTAATTGGACCTTCTTGGTCAATTCACTCAGGTTGTGGCACCTCAAATTACACCTTTATTTGGGCCATGGCAGGTGAAAATAAAGCTTTTGATGATATGGATAATATTGAAGTTAAAGATTTACGTTAAGTCAAAACTTCTCTTTAAGGCCACCCTTGAGGTGGCTTTTTCGTCTCTCTTACCTAAAAAAATACTAGAAATTTTTAAGAAAATTGTGATCAAAGCTTAAATTTTACTTAGATTTTACTTTTTAAGATTAGCTTAAAATCTTAGGTTTAGGATAGCCCCTTATATCCAATTTTGATAAAAAATATTTATTATCAATAAATTATGAGTTTTTTAAAATTTACGCAAATTTTACATTCACCTTCTTTTTTACTTTACACACGAAAAGTATCTTAGCTTCAACTTAAATGAATTTTTCCTATTTTGGAGTTAGAAATGAAAAAACAATTAGCTTCTCTTTTAATGGCTCTTGGTATGAGTGCCGTTGTTGCCACACCTGCTTTTGCAGACATGAACATTTCAACTGACGGTTCTACCTCAATGGAGAAAGTTATTGGTTCATTAGGTGAAGCTTTTTCAGAGGCCAACAGCGATGTTAACTTCACTTATAATCCAACCGGTTCAGGTGCTGGTATCAATGCTGCTTTAGAAGGACGTTGCGATATCGGTTTATCCTCTCGTGCATTAAAAGCTGATGAGGCTGCCAAATTAGATGGTACTACTTTATGCTTAGATGGTATTGTAGTTGTTGTTAACCCACAAAACCCAGTTAAAGATTTAACCGTTGAGCAAATTGCTCAAATCTTCAAGGGCGAGATTGCAAACTGGAAGGATTTAGGCGGTGCTGACTCTCAGATCGTATTAATCGGTCGTGAGGCAGGTTCAGGTACCCGTGATGGCTTTGAGACTGTTACCAACACTAAAGATGCTTGCAAGTATCGTCAAGAGTTAACCTCCACCGGCGACGTTATTACTACCGTCTCTCAAAATCCAAATGCTATCGGTTATGCTTCATTAGCTGCTGTATCTGACAAGATCCACGTTGTTACCGTAGGTGGTGTTTCTGCTACTAAAGAGACCATTCAAAGCGGAGAGTACAAGTTACAACGTCCATTCGTATTAGTAACTCGCAAGGGCGAAAAGCTCTCTGAGGCTGCTCAAGCTTTCTTCGATTATGCAATGTCAGAGGAAGCTAAACCAATCATTGAGATGGCTGGAGCTGTTCCAAACAAGTAATTGCTAAATACCCTTTCAAAAAAGATACACATCTATACAGGGCCTTACGCCCTGTATTAATAAAACAAAATAGATCAATGCCATGTTAGATAAAAAATCTTCATTTAATGGCTCAGAAAGCATTGCAAGTCTAGTCTTTTTAATTCTAGGTATCGTAAATATTGCTTTCGTGCTCTTAATCTGCATTTATCTTATTATTGCAGGTTTACCAGCCATTAAAGAAATTGGAATTATAGACTTCTTATTCGGAACTCGCTGGGCTTCAACTGCAACAGAGCCTGAGTTTGGTATTCTTCCTTTTATTTTAACTTCCATTTACGGTACTGCAGGTGCTATTGTAATCGGTTTGCCTTTAGGCTTCTTCTCAGCAGTTTACTTAGCCAAATTTGCCAACAAAAAAGTACGTACTACTATTGAACCTTTAATCGATCTTCTAGCAGGTATTCCATCAGTAGTTTACGGTTTCGTCGGTATGTTAGTCTTAGTACCGGCCATTCAGGTAATTTTTAATCTTCCAGACGGAGCTTCTCTTTTTGCAGCTATCATTGTGCTTGCAATTATGATTTTGCCATCCATTATTAAAATATCCATTACCTCCCTTGAAGCGGTTCCTAACGAGTATGAATTAGGCTCTTTAGCTTTAGGTGCTAATGAAATTGAGACTTGTTTTAGAGTAACTGTAAAAGCTGCTAAATCTGGTATTGCCGCTGCTGTAGTTTTAGGCGTAGGCCGTGCCATTGGTGAGGCAATGGCAGTTATGATGGTTGCAGGTAATGCTGCTAATATGCCATCCTTATTTGAGTCCGTACGTTTCTTAACTACCGCTGTAGCAAGTGAAATGTCCTACTCCTCAGGTTTACAACGTGATGCTCTATTCTCCATTGCCTTAGTTCTCTTCGTCTTCATTATGCTCATTAACGCTACTTTAAATATGCTATTAAAGAGAGGAGGTAAGCGCTAATGCTTAACACTGCAAGTAATGCGGCAAGCCGTAAGTTATATAAGAACTTTATGAGAGGCTGTATGCTACTTTGCGTAAGCTTGACTATTGCATTAGTCTTCTTCCTTATTGCATACATTCTCTTCCGTTCAATACCATATTTCTCAATTGATATTTTAACTACTAAGCCTAGTTATTTAAGAGGCACCATTGGTGTACTTCCTGATATCTTAAATACTATCTATTTAGTATTAACCGCCATTGTGATCGTATTGCCTTTAGGCGTAGGTGCAGCCATCTACTTAACTGAGTATGCCAATAGCCCAAAGCTTGTTAAAGTTATTGAGTATGCAGTTGAGACCTTAGCAGGTATTCCATCTATTATCTACGGTCTTGTGGGTATGTTGTTCTTCTGTCAATTCTTAGGTTTTCAAACCTCACTTTTAGCAGGTTCTTTAACCTTAGTAATTATGAACATCCCAATTATCATCCGTACCACTCAAGAGAGCTTAAAGACAGTTCCTCAAGGCTATCGTGAAGGTTCTTTTGGTCTTGGTGCTGCAAAATTCTATATGATAAGAACTGTAGTTCTACCTTGCTGTATTGATGGTATTGTTACAGGTTGTATCTTAGCTACCGGTCGTATGTTAGGCGAATCTGCTGCTTTACTTTTCACTGCAGGTTTTGCTCATACCTTAAATGGTTACTTTGATGGCATTACAAGCTCAGGTGCCACCTTAACTGTAGCTTTGTACGTGTATGCTAAAGAGCAAGGTGAATTTGAAGTAGCCTTCGTAATTGCAGCTATCTTACTTATCCTCTGCTTTATCACCAATTATCTGTCCCAATACTTGGCAAATCGTATGAGAAATGCCCACAACCCACAAGGACAGCGTTAAAGGTTTAATTTTTGGAAAAGATCATGACTGAACAAGTAAAAGATAATGTAATTTTTGATGTAAAGGACTTTAACCTTTACTATGGCTCAAACCATGCTCTGCACAATATCAATATGCAGATCTACAAAAATGCCATCACAGCTTTAATTGGCCCATCAGGTTGCGGTAAGTCTACTTTTATTAAGACTTTAAATCGCATGAATGATTTAATTCCTTCTGTACGCTTAGAGGGTTCAATTAAGTACAAAGGGCAGGAAATTGTAAACTCTGATATTAATGTTTACGACTTAAGAAAGGAGGTTGGTATGGTGTTCCAAAAGCCTAATCCTTTCCCAATGTCAATTTATGACAATATTGCCTATGGTCCAAGAACTCATGGCATTAAAAACAAATCAGTTTTAAATGAAATCGTTGAAAAATCTTTAACTGATGCCGCAATTTTTGACGAACTTAAAGATCGTCTTAAAGATAGTGCTTTATCATTATCAGGAGGTCAACAGCAACGCTTATGCATTGCTCGAGCTCTTGCCGTAAAACCTGATGTTTTACTTATGGACGAGCCAACCTCAGCCTTAGACCCAATTTCTACTTCTAAGATTGAGGAATTAGTCTTAAAGCTTAAAGAAGAATATACCATCGTTATCGTAACTCACAATATGCAACAGGCTGTGCGTATTTCTGATACTACTGCCTTCTTCTTATTAGGCGATTTAATTGAGTGCGATAAGACTGACACTATCTTCTCTGAGCCAAAAGACAAGCGCACTGAAGATTACATCACCGGTAGATTTGGTTAATCAATGCTAAGGAGGATAGCGCTTTAATAATTTAAAGCGCTACAAAATAATTTATGAGAACACATTTTGACGCCCAACTTGCAATTTTAAATAACGAACTTATTAACATGGGTTCTATGTGCGAAACTGCAATTAATAAAGCAGTTTTAGCCCTAAAAGAACACAATCGTGAAGTTGCACAAGAAATTTATGCCTCAGATTCTCTCGTTGATAAAAAAGAGCGTGAGATTGAGTCTTTATGTTTATCTCTTATCCTACATCAACAGCCAATTGCTCGTGATTTAAGAAACATTAGTGCAGCTTTAAAGATGATCACTGACATGGAGCGTATTGCCGATCAAGCAGCTGACATTGCAGAGATCACTTTAACTTTAGATTTTGAACATGCCAATGACTTCACCATTATTGATGCAATGTGCAATGTTGCAACTGAGATGGTTAAAAAGAGCATTGATGCTTATGTAAAGCATGATGAAAATATCGCTGAAGAAGTCTACAACATGGATGATGAAGTAGATGACTACTTTATTAAAGTCAAAGACAAGCTTTTAGCACGCATTAAAGCTCATGATGAGAGCGATGAAACTGCTCTTGATTTGTTAATGATTGCCAAATATTTAGAGCGTATTGGTGATCATGCTTGCAATATTGCAGGCTGGGTCAAGTTTGCTATCACCGGAAAGCACGGTTCTAAAAATTTTGAAGAACTTGAGCATCAACTAAATTAAACGCTTAGGTTAAACTTAAGGCACGGCACACGCCGTGCCATATAGTTAAGGAAATAGACCATGATTTTTTGCGTTGAAGATGATAATAGCATTAGAGAAATTGAGATCTACACCCTAGAGACCATGGGCTTTGAAGTCAAAGGTTTTAGTGACGGGACTTCTTTTTTAGAGGCAATTGAAACTCAATTACCTGATTTAGTTCTGCTTGATGTTATGCTCCCGGGTATGGATGGCATTGAGATTCTCAAAACATTAAGAGAAAAGCCGCGTACTAAAAATTTGGCCGTAATTATGGCTACCGCACGAGATACTGAAATTGAAAAAATTCAGGCTTTAAATTTAGGAGCTGATGATTACTTATCAAAACCTTTTTCTATGCTTGAAATGGTAGCTCGCGTAAAGGCAGTTTTAAGACGCACTCAACCTCTAAAAGAAGAAGATAAAAACTCACTTTTACATTTAGGTATATTAACTATTGATAATATAGGTCATACCGTAACTGTAAATAAAGAAAAAGTTGAACTTACCTTAAAAGAATACGATGTTTTAAATCTTTTATGTAAGAATCAAGGACGGGTCTTCTCCCGAGATGATCTTTTAAATCATGTCTGGGGTGTTGACTATGACGGTGAAAGCCGCACAGTTGATATGCACATTAAGACCTTAAGACAAAAATTAGGCGAAGCTGGCGCTATGATCAAAACGGTCAGAGGCATTGGCTACAAAATAGAAAATATATAGACTTTATTTTTATGAACAGAAAAATCTTCCGTTCAGTTTTATTCTCAACACTTGCCGCGCTAATTCTTTCCTTAGTTGCGGTTATTTTTATAAGCTACAACACCATTTCTAATGAAGAACACAATCGCATTCAAAATGCAGGTTTAGTTTTTCTTGATGCTTATAATCAACACGGTATTGATTCTTTTAAATCACTTCATCTTGAAAACTATCGCTTAACTTTAATTAATAATCAAGGTGTAGTTCTTTTTGATTCTCTTAAAGATGAAATTAGCGAAAATCATTTAAACCGTGAAGAAATACAAGAAGCGCTAGTAACCGGTTATGGTGAAAGTGCAAGATTTTCTAATACCCTTAAAAAGCGCACTTTTTATAGCGCCATGAAAACCGCTGATGGCAATATCTTAAGAGTTGCAATATCCACTGAAACAATTTTAAATTATGTTTTGCAACTTTCAGGCTATTTAGTGGCCATCTTCTTAATCGTCGCTATTATTTGTCTTTTTACCTCCTTTAAAATTTCCCAAAGCATTTTACAGCCCTTGTATGATATTGATTTAAATGGGCCTTTATCTCAAGTTAAAACCTATCCTGAGATCATGCCTTTTTTATATGAAATAGATAAAAGACAAAGAGCCTTAGATGCGCAAAATGAAACCTTGCGCAATAAAAATGAAGAGTTTTTAACTATCACTAAATCCATGTCTGAAGGCTTAGTGCTCTTAAATGCTGAAGGCATTATTCTGACCATCAATAAAACTGCCAAGAAAATCTTTAATATAAGTGACGATGTTATTGGTAAAAGCTTTTTAACCTTAGATAGATCTGAAAAAGCTCGTTCCTTCTTTTTTAAAGATGAAAACGCCTCTTTTAAAGATCTTAAAGCTAATTTAAAAGATCAAAACTCAAATCCACATGAAGAGCAAACTCTTATTGATTCTTTAAATGTTAAAGATCAAAGTACCATTAAAAACCGAGGCGATAAAAAAAGTTGCGAAATTACTAAAGATGGTCGCGACTATCAATTAAGATTTAATAAAATTCGCTTTAATGGCAAAATTGCAGGTTATGCTTTACTTATTATTGATATTACTGACACTAAACGCGCCGAAGAGTTACGTCAAGAATTTACCGCTAATGTCTCTCATGAGCTTAAAACTCCATTACAATCCATTATCGGTGCTGCCGAGCTTATTGAAAGTGGCTTAGTTAAAAATGGTGATATTAAAAACTTTGCCTCTAAAATAAGAAGCCAAAGCACAAGATTAATTACCTTAATTGAAGATATTATCTTTTTATCTAAACTTGATGAATGCGACACCCATACAGTTAAAGAGAGATTCCCTTTAAAATCTGTTATCCAAGATGTTTTTGAAATGCTCCAAAGCAAAGCTCAAAAACATAATATAAAACTTATTTATGAAGGTGAGGATATCTTCTTTAATGGTGTGTACCGCTATATTTATGAGCTTATTTATAATCTTACTGACAATGCCATCCGCTATATGGGCAAAGATGAAGGCACAGTAACCATTAAAGTCCAAGATAAAGGGGATAAAGGAATTGTCATTTTTGTTGATGATACGGGCATTGGTATTGCCAAAGAGCATCAAGCACGTATTTTTGAGCGTTTCTATCGTGTAGATAATAGTCACTCAAGACAAAGTGGTGGTACAGGTTTGGGACTTTCTATTGTCAAACGAGTAGTACTTTTCCATCATGGCAAGATTAAACTTAAAAGTGAATTAGGTGTGGGATCTTCTTTTAAAGTAACTTTACCTAAACTTTAAGTTAAAAAGCTTTTCCACATAAAAACTAGCCTAGGTCCCCCTAGGCTAATACAACTTAATAAGTAGTGTTTTATCTATATTCACAACCTAATGCTTAAAGCTTGTGAATCTAAAACTCTCTTTGCATGAAGCTACTTTAAAAAGCTCCTCTTTGACTTTATAAGTTCTTTTAAACGTACCTTAAGCTTAACTTAAGGTACAAAAACTTTTTACTAATCTTTAGTATCACGTAACTTGAAACGTGAAAGATTTTGTAAAAGAGCATTTAAAGCATCTACAGCTTTAGCTACAACATCTACTGCATCATTAGAATCTGCGGCAACTTGTTGGGCAGCGGTTGAGATCTTCTGCATATTAGTTGAAATCTCAGATGTAGCCGTAGTCTGCTGCTCTGCTGCAGTTGCAATCTGAGTAATTTGACCGTTCACCTGAGCTACATGGTTTACCACGTCAACTAAAGTATTCTCAACGTTTGCAGCTCTCTCAGCTATGGTTCCCATATTATCAACACTTGCCGCCATAGACTGAGTTGCCACATGAGCATCATTTTGAATTTGTGAGACCATCTGAGAAATCTCTTGAGTGCTCTTAGTAGTTCTTGAGGCAAGAGCACGTACTTCATCAGCTACCACCGCAAATCCGCGACCTGCCTCACCTGCACGTGCCGCCTCAATAGCAGCATTTAAGGCAAGTAAATTAGTTTGTGCCGCAATGTCTTCAATCGTACCTACAATAGAGCCAATTTGCTGAGTTTGATCTGCAAGAGCTTGGATCTTAGCAGCATCCTCTTGAGTTCTTGAACTTTGCTCACGAATTTCACTGACCGTGGTTTGCACAATAGCCATGCCATCATTGGTAATGTGGCTTGACTGATCTGAAAGACTTGCTGCACTTTCGCAGTTACGAGCAATATCCTGTGTAGTTGATACCATCTCATCAGAGGCGGCAGCTACAGTAATTGCTTGAGATTCCATGGACTTAGCGTTAGAGCCCATTCTATCTGAAGATTGTGTAACCTTATTTAACTCTTTTTGTAAATCAACTGCGGTGTCAATTACTAAACGCAATGAATCTGAAAGATCGTTTCTCATATTGCGCATCGCACTTGCAAGTTGACCTATTTCATCTTTACCATGAGTATTAATCTCAACTGAGAGATCATTATTGGCAATGGCCCTTGCTACGTCACATTGCTCTCTTAATTGCTTGGCAATGGAATTGGTAAAGAAGTGGGCGATTAAAAAGCCAAAGACTAAGATAGCTAAACCCATGCAAATTACTAAAATTGTGGCACCTTTATCTTGCAGGCTATTTACATCCTTTGAGACCATATCCATAAGACGGGTGGTAATTGAAGCATGGATGTTTGAAGCTTGAGTGCCCATTGGGAGCATTTCAGCTAAGTAAAAAGCTAAAGCATCAAATGGCTTTCCAGCTTCCACTAAAGGAATAATTGTTTCACGATAGTAATTTGCATATTGATTAACAAGCTCGCGAAGCTGTGGCACATCTTGCGGGAAGGCTGAAGCATCTAAAGCGCCTACATCTTTAGTGGCTGAAGCTAAAATATCTTCAACAGCTTTGCGATTTTCTGCAGTTTGCTGACCTGGGCTTAAATACAAAGCCATGGCATTATTTAAAGCATTAGTCTCCTCTGAGGATGCGCTCAAACGAGTAAAGCGTACCGTAATCGTATAATTTACCTGATCTGCTGCTACCGTACTTGCATGTAATGATTGCACAGCGATAGCAGAGATAATCAAGGAAAATACAATTACTACCCCAAAGCCTATCATAAGCTTGGCTTTAAGTTTTAGGTTAGAAAAAAAGCTCATAATAAACACCTACTTATTTTATTATTTAATAAAATTCTTATTTAATCTTCCACTTTTCACGCAATCTATCAAGCGTGCCATCCATTCTCAAAGCAGTCATTGCATTGAAGAAATAGCGTGTATAAGGACTGTCTCTTTTAAGTCCCATGGTATACTGCGAATCTTCTCTTGCAAAAAGCTCGCCGACTGCTTCAAGTTGCAAAGATGGCATAGTTGCAATTAAATACTCACAAATTGGATAATCATAAATTATGGCATCCACTTTGCCTTGAGCTACATCAAAAAAGCCTAAAGTTAAATTAGCAATACTTTCTATTTTAATATTTTTAAGATTGTTTTTAACATAAGACTCACCTGAAGAATTGGCTGAGACTAAAACTGTTTTACCCTCTAGATCTTCTAAACTTTTAATCTCTGGCGTATGAAGCTTTGAATGCACTACCACAAGACCGGTATTAAAATAGATGGGCGTAAAATCCATAAACTCTGCCCGATCTGCTGTAAGTGACATGCCTCCTGCAATCAAATCTGCTTGCCCTGCTTTCATACGTTCAAACTGATCGGAACGCAATAGAGGGAAAATCCTATCTTCTTGCAAAGAAAAACCTAAACGCTTTTGTAATTCATAAATTACATCAACATCAAAACCTACCGGTTTTGTAAAATCATCCTCTAAAAATGCAAATGGGGCAGTTGTTGGTTCTACATAAACTAACAAAGACACACCATTTAATTCTCCATCTGCCATAGCATTTGATGAAAAAGCACAAGCCATAGCCATCGACAGAGCTAATAAAGTCTTTGACATAATGCCTCCTGTACCAAACTTACTCCCTTGTTTCTCTAGTTTATTACTAATTTTCGGCAAAATATAGAAAATTTTAAGGTTTGTAAGTTTTAATTTATAAACAGGATCACCTTCTTCTAATCCATTTATTGATGAATTTTTGCATTTGCCCATCATTCATCATCTCGCGGATGGCCATATTCATTTGCATCTTATATTTAAAATCTTTAGCATAGCCTAAACCTATTTGCCCACTTTCAAGAGAGAAAATATCCCCTGATAAGGCAAGATTTAAAGAGGGCATAGTTCTTGCGAAATCCTTAATTAAAGGATAATCATGGACTAAGGCTACTACTTTGCCATAGGCCACCATGAAATAACCTAAGGTTAAATTTGCAATCGGTACAATCTCAATTGAATCTTTAAAAACACTATTTAAATAAACAAAAGCCGGAGAGTCTTTTACTACTGCAACTTTCTTGCCTGATAAAGATCCTAAATTAACTTTGCCTTCAGTATGGACTTTTGAGTATAAAATACCAAGACCTGTTTGATAATAAACAGGCGAGAACTCCATAAGTTGACGACGCTCTTCAGTCGTGGCCATACCTCCTGCTACAACATCAACAATTCCTTTTTGTAAACAATCAATAGCAGAGTTTCTATCTAAAACATAAAAACGATCATCTTCTAAAGTAAAACCTAAACGTTTAGAGAGCTCTTGCAGGATATCTATATCCATGCCAATTGGGTGTGCAAAATCATCTTTAATATAAGAAATTGGCGCAGATTGAGGATCTACTGCAATCTTTAAAACCACGCCTTCCATAGGTAATTTTTCATCTGCAAAGGATAAAGATGAAAAAATTAAAGACAAACAAGTCAGAGCAAAACCTAAAATCTTGCACATTTGTAAAAAAACCTTAAACCCAAAATTTTTAATAAAAATAAACAGAACCGATTGCTACTATCGTTCTTTCTATTAAGCCTTGACTATTGTGGCACAAGACTTCTTATAAGATCCTCTTTTAATCTTGGAAAAATCGCTTTTATCACACTTTAGAGTCTCTTATAATTTACTTGGTGAAATCGATCACAAAATTTATGCTTGGAGTTTTAAAGCAATGAGCAATGTAACAATCAAATCTAAAAGTGAAATTGAAAAAATGCGTGTCGCAGGCAAGCTTGCGGCTCAAGTTCTTGAAATGATAGGTCCTCATGTAGTTCCAGGCATTACCACCTTAGAATTAGACAATCTTTGTCTTGATTATATTGAAAACACCCAACATGCAATAAGTGCTTGCCTAGGTTACCACGGCTACCCAAAATGTACTTGCATAAGTCCCAATGAAGTAGTCTGCCATGGTATTCCAGGTCCTCATCACCTTCATGAAGGCGATATTGTTAATATTGATGTCACTGTAATTAAAGATGGTTTCCACGGTGATACCTCTATGATGTTTGTGGTAGGTGATAAAACTACTGAACTTAAAAGAAGGCTTTGTGAGTGCTCACAAAAATCACTTTATGAGGCCATAAAAATTGTCCGTCCTGGGGCTAACTTAACTGAAGTGGGTCAAGTAATTTCAAAAGTTGTTAAACCTTATGGTTTTTCTATAGTGCGTGATTATTGTGGTCATGGTATTGGTCGCGATTTCCATGAAGACCCACAAGTTTTACACTATGTTAATAAAGCTGATTTAATTTTACGCCCAGGTATGACCTTTACTATTGAGCCTATGATTAATGCAGGTACTTATAAAACTCGCGTTAACCGTAAAAACGGTTGGACCGTAACCACTCAAGATGGTTTGCCTTCTGCTCAATATGAACACACCATTTTAGTCACCGAAGATGGTTGTGAAGTTTTAACCTTGCGCTCTGATGAAAATTTTGAGCGTATTTTTCATCACTAACCTTTAAATAAAGAGGGCCAGCCCATGTACGAGGTAATTAGTGTTCCTCAACATTTTCATGATAAAGATCCGCGTAAAACCTGGCCCTTTGAAGGACATCTTTTAAATTACACGGTAAAAGATGGTAGAGCTTTATTAAATAGCTTTAATGAGCATTTAATCATGCTCTTTAATGATGGCTATAAAGTCCCGACCCTTTTAAAATTACGCTCTGATTTTATAGACAGCCTTTTAACCAAACTTTATAAACATTTTGCTCTAGACTTGCAGCCTTCTTTAGCTTTAATCGCGGTAGGTGGCTTTGGGCGTCAAGAATTATTTCTGCGCTCAGATATTGATATCTTAGTTTTAACCCAAGAAAAACTTGGCAGTGATGATAAAAACGCTATTGAAAATTTCATCTCTTTTTTATGGGATTTAAAACTTGATATTGGCTCTTCAGTAAGAACCATTGATGAGACCATTTTGGAAAGTCGCCAAGATTTAACAGTTGAAACTAATCTTTTAGAAAGAAGGCTTATCTGTGGCTCTCAGGAAAGTTTTGATAAACTTGAAATTGCTTTAAATAATGATACTTTTTGGGATCCTAAAAAATTTTTACGCGCCAAACTAAAAGAACAAATTGAAAGACATCATCTCTACAAAGACACGGCCTATTTGCTAGAGCCTGATATTAAAAATAACCCAGGGGGCTTGAGAGATATTCAAGTTATGCAGTGGATTGCAAACTTTCACTTTAAAGCCTATACCATGGAAGATATGTTAAAACTAGGTCTTCTTTCACAAAGTGAATATGAAGAGCTTAAAACCTGCCAAGACTTTTTATTTGCGGTACGCTACGCCTTGCATGTCTCAATTACCCGTGAAGACAATAGGCTCACCTTAGATAGTCAAAAGAATGTGGCCAAACTTCTAGGTTATGGAGATGATGGCAATCGTCCTGTTGAAAAACTTATGCGCTCTTTCTTCAGGGTAGTAAGAAGGATCCGTGAGCTTAATTCCATGACCTTGCAACTTGAAACTTTAAGGATCACAGGTCACCTTGGAGAAAATGACGAACCTCATTTTATTAACTCCAACTTTTTAAAACGCGGTCCTTTAATTGATATTGCAGATCCGGAGCTCTTTTTTCAAGAACCCTGGCGAATGCTTGAGGTCTTTTATTTAATTTCTCAATTTCAAGACATTGTAGGTTTACATGTTAACTGTCTTAAGATCTTAAGAGAGGCAAGACGCTCGCTTAATTTTTATCTAGTAGAGATGCCTCAATGTCGCAAACTTTTCAGACAAATCTTAGCCGATCCTAAATCCCTCACCGCAACTTTACCTTTAATGCATGAGCATCGTATGCTTTCTGCCTATATGATGCAATGGGAACATATCGAAGGCCAAACTCAATTTGATATGTTCCATACCTTCAGTGTTGATGAGCATATTATTCGCGTACTTAAAAATATCGCCCTCTTCAATCAATCAACCTCACCTATCCACTCTTTATTTAAAAACGTCTACCATCAGCTCTCAGAACCTGAACTTTTAAATGTAGCAGCCTTTTTACATGATATTGCCAAAGGTCGGGGTGGACATCACGCAGAAGTTGGTGCAAAAGATGCAACTTATTTTTGCCAATTACACGGCTTTAGCCAATATCAAAGCCGCCTTGTTACCTGGCTTGTTCAAAACCATCTTTTAATGTCCGCGACCGCTTTAAGACGTGATATTTCAGATCCTAATGTGGTCACTGAATTTGCAAGGCTCATGCAAGATGAAGAGCATTTAAATTTCTTATACTGTCTAACCATAGCAGACATTGCAGCCACTAATGATAGAGAATGGAGTTCTTGGAAAGATTCAATTTTTAGGCAACTTTATTTCGCAGCGCGCCAAGCCTTACGTCAAGGCCTTGAGTCTCCACAGGATTTGCGTTTGCATGCTAGTGAAAATCAAGAACAAGTACTTAGGATCTTAAAAGGCTTACCTGAGGAAAAAGCTCGTGCTTTGTGGAATAATTTTTCTATTAATTACTTTAGCTCCTATCATCCGCAAGAAATTGCTTGGCATACCAAAAATATCTTAACCCCAAGAGATAGTTCTGATCCTTTAATTTTATTTGCTCAATTGCCCGATCTGGGAACTGAAGCTTTCATTTATGTAAAAGAAAGCCCCTTTAAGTTTCCACAAATTGCTACAGTATTAGCAGAGAAAAATCTGAATGTACAAAGTGCTAGAATTTCTCGTTTGCACAATAACGAATCATTGTGCACCATAACTTTTCAGACGCAACATGGTTTACCACTTGATAATGAGCGTTTACAAAGTTTAAGACGCTCTTTACTAAATGGCTTAAATCAAGCCCCAAAAGCTCCTAAACCTACCTCTAATACTATTAAAAATAAAAAGATTTTTAATGTTCCCACGATAGTTACTTTCCTTGAGCACAGCTCTTGTGAACATACTAGTGTGGAAATTTCAACCCTTGACACCCCAGGACTATTAGCTAAGATCGGGATAGCCTTAGGGAGCCTTAATTGTCAGATTTTATCAGCAAGAATTACCACCACAGGTGAGAGAGCTGATGACTTTTTTATTATTGTCAACAAAGAGGCTAAACCTCTAAATAACGAGGAAAAAGCTCAAGTTGAAAATGCTATCTATAAAGCTTTAAAGGCAGATTAGTAATCATAGGAGAATATAACTTATCATGTCCGATACTAAGTTAATTAACATTATCGAAAGTGCTTTTGACAATCGTAGTGCCATTACAGCGCAGAGTGTCGATCCTTCTGTAAAAGACGCCATTAACGAAGTTATAGCAGGTTTAGATGATGGTTCTTTAAGAGTTGCCAATAAGATTGATGGTCAGTGGGTTGTCAATCAATGGGTTAAAAAAGCTGTTCTTCTCTCATTTAGAATTGAAAACAACTTTATAACTGAAGTTCCAGGTGGAGCTTATTATGATAAGGTACCTTTAAAGTTTGCAGGTTACACTCAAGAGCGCTTCATGAAAGAAGGCTTAAGAGTAGTTCCAGGTGCTATTGTCAGAAGAGGCTGCCATATCGATCCTAACGTAGTGTTAATGCCATCCTTTGTAAATATTGGCGCTCATGTAGGCTCTGGTACCATGGTTGACACTTGGGCTACTGTAGGCTCTTGTGCACAAGTGGGTAAAAACGTTCACCTCTCAGGCGGCGCTGGTATCGGCGGTGTATTAGAGCCAGTGCAAGCAGGTCCTACTATCATTGAAGACAATTGCTTCATTGGTGCAAGATCTGAAATCGTTGAGGGTGTGATTGTCGGTGAAGGCTCCGTAATTTCTATGGGTGTGTTCATTGGTAAATCAACTCGCATCTATGATAGAACCACAGGCGAAGTTATGTACGGCAAGGTTCCTCCACACTCTGTGGTAGTTTCAGGAAATCTTCCATCAAAAGATGGTAAATATTCCCTATATGCCGCTATAATTGTTAAGAAGGTAGATGATAGAACTTTATCTAAAATTGGCTTAAATGAGCTTTTACGTCAAGCTCAAGATGAAGTAGCCAACGGCATATAATCCACTGCAGGAGAGAGATCTCCTGCAACCTTTGGTTTAAAGGATTTTAGTTTTGGTTTATCACGATAAAAATAAATTTCAAGAAGAAAAGCTTAGGCGAAAAAGAAAACTCCACATCGCCTTTTCTTGTATTCTTCTGACTGTGGTAATGTCAGCTTTTGTTTATATATTCCCATCAGTCGTAACTGCTACAAGTTGCGTGTTATTTATGGGAATTTTCTTTTGCCTTGCCGTAAGCTATCAAAGAGCTGTTAATTACCTTTTAATTTTAGCTTTAGGAGCACTCGGCATTATGGGTTGCTTCTATTATATTGCTAATGCCTAAATTTAAGGTTGATGCTCCTTAATACCTCCCATATTGTGGGCGTCAACAATTTCTGAATTTACCTCATAATTATCCATACTTTCAAAATCATCTTCTGATCCATCTAAAGTTACATCAGGCATTTCTTCACGATAGGGTGCATTAATTATGGCATCAGTCTGTACAATTGCCGAAACTCCCTTAACTAACTCTGCCCTCCACAAAGGTAAAGCTCCACGCATCACTTCATGATTTAAATAAAATTCCAAAGTGTCTTGATAGTTTTGCCACAAGTCTTGTAACTCTTGTAATTTTTTTCCATCAGAGCGCGAAACTGCCATAATTGAGGCTAATTTATTATGAAATTCATGCGTTAATTGATTATAAGAGCGTTGTGCTTCAAAGGAGCAAATATCGTTATCTCGTGTTGATATGCAAGATCTTAAAAGAAAATAATCTCCAAATCCATAAATACGAAACATTGATAATAAAGTTAAACCTAAGCTTGAGTGTAAATGCTCTCCTACCGCATCATCAACGCTTTCTTGATAGAATTGAGATTCCTTCCAAGCTTTAGCAAAGGTATCCCAAGCTTTAATTACTTCATCATAGTATTCATTTTTAAATCCTTGATGGCGAATACCAGTTTCAATGCCGCGTATACAATCAGGCGTTGCAAAGAAAAACTCATCGCGTCTTACACCTTCAAAATAAGCACATTGCTTTTCAAGAGCCTCATGAGTTACAGTTTTACCTCCCGTCCCTTGCACAAAAGCAAACTCTGGGCGGTAATTTAACCCCTGAGGCATCCCTGCCATGCGCCACACCCGCATTAACATTTCACGATAAATTAAAGGACGTAAAGCTTGAGCTTGTCTTGAGACAGGCAAAGCATAAGTAAAATCTCGATAAAACTCTTGCCATACTTTCAGAGCATTATCTATAGCATTCATAATACTAATTGAGCTTTGATTGCGCCTCATTAAAACTGAAGTATATTTTAAATTTTCCATTTCATAGCGATTTTCAATATCATAAATTAAGGTCGTTGGATCTTCGCTATGCTGTAAAATATGCTGATAACTTAACGGTAAATCAATAACTTTTTCTCCACCTGCTAAAGTATATAAAAGAAGATACCACTCCCTATCATCTGCATAAGCTTTAATTCCTACCGGACCATTGGCCATCATCCCTACGGTATGATTCCAAAGCTCTACATAACGTGAAAATGATCCACTCTCATCTGCAAATAAGGCTTCAAGAAATGATAAAGGACCTTTGCCTTCACGTTCGTAAAAACGATTTAAAGTAACCTTACAGGCATTAGTTAACTCAAAGGCGAGTCCATCTTCAGTCATCTTAGTACAAAGGTGGGTAGCGGCAGCTTTACTCTCATCACTAAAACCTCCTCTTGGCCATAACACTGAAGAGACTAAAGCTTTACGACAACTAAAATCATCATTTAAACATAAAACCGTACACTCTGAGGCAACGCGGCTTAAAACTTGAGCCGCACCTACCATCGGAATATCAATTACCTCTGGAATTTCAAGATACTGTGCATCTTCTTTATTAAATGTAATCGTAAAATTTGGCGTATCTGGAAGACTCGTATAAACATTACTGTCTAATTGAAATTCAAGTGAATTGCCGTTTAACTCTGCAAAAGCATCGGTTTTAAGACTATCACATTCAATTTTTACTTCAAAAATTTGTGAAACATCAAAAACTTTTGGCAAAAGTAAAGTTACGCGATAATTTTGTGGCTCATTTTTTGAACACAAAACCACCTGCAACTGAGTGTTGCCTGCTGCATTAACAAAAGCTGCAACCTCAGCATGACCATTAATATAATCAAGTCGACCTGCTTCCCACATCGCAGGTTGAGCTTGTACGCTTCCTTGCATCAAAATTAACACCGCAAGTAGCGTTTTAAAACTTAGTTTAATCATAGACATGCTTCCACTGCCTATAATACGCGCATTTATTGAAAAAAGACGTGAGAATTATTAAGAAAAGCAAAAAGAAGAGCTAAATATTGGAAAAGGGCCCCAAAATGGAGCCCTCATAATCTAATTAACCGCCAAAGTTATCGAAGAGAATGTTCTCATCTTCGACTCCCAAGGAGTGCAACATATCTACTGCGCTCTTGGTCATCATTGGAGGACCGCACATGTAGAACTCACAATCCTCTGGGTTCTTGTGGTTCTTTAAGTATTGCTCATATAACACATTAGCAATAAAGCCAGTAAGACCAGTCCAGTTATCCTCTGGAAGCGGATCTGAAAGTGCTAAGTGCCAAGTGAAGTTTGGATGCTCTTTTGCAAGCTTATCAAACTCATCAACGTAGAAAGCTTCCTTCAAGGAACGAGCACCGTACCAGAAAGAAATCTTACGCTTGGTATTTAAGCGCTTTAACTGATCGAAGATGTGTGAACGCATTGGAGCCATACCAGCACCACCGCCGATGAACACCATCTCGTTTTCAGTCTCACGAGCAAAGAACTCACCAAATGGACCAGAAATAGTAACCTTATCACCAGGCTTCAAGCTCCAAATGTAAGAAGACATGATCCCAGGTGGAATTTCCTTTAACTGGCGAAGTGGAGGAGTTGCAATACGGACGTTGAGCATAATTAAGCCCTTTTCATCCGGATAGTTAGCCATTGAGTAAGCACGAATAGTTGGAGTATCAACCTTTGATACCAAATCAAATAAACCAAAGTGCTCCCAATCCTTGCGATACTGCTCTGGGATATCAAAATCCTTATAGTAAACAGTATGTGCAGGGGCCTCAATCTGAATGTAACCACCAGCGCGGAATGGAACTTCCTCGCCCTCTGGTACCTTCAAACGAAGCTCTTTAATAAAGGTTGCAACGTTTTCATTTGACTCAACAGTGCACTCCCACTTCTTAACACCAAAGACCTCTGCAGGTAACTCGATTTCAACGTCATTCTTGACGGAAACCTGGCAGGCTAAACGCCATCCCTCACGGATCTGACGCTTAGTGAAGTGTGAATACTCAATAGGTAGCACATCGCCACCGCCCTTTACAACCTTAACCTTGCATTGACCGCAAGCACCACGGCCACCGCAGGCTGAGGAAACGAAGACTCCCTTGTTGGAGAGATCGTTTAATAATTTGTCACCGGCTGGGCAAGTCAAGGCTAAACTTGGATCGCCATTGATGCCAATTGTGATATCACCGCTTTTTACTAAGAAGCGCTTAGCAACTAAAATCAAAGCTACTAAGACTACGATGATAGCAACAAACATTACCACGCCGGACACGATAGTAAGCATGATTCCTCCTTAGAGCTGAATGCCTGAGAAGGACATGAAGCCGATGGCCATCAGTCCTGAGGTAATAAAGGTAAGACCTAAGCCTCTTAAGCCTGCTGGAGCATCAGAGTACTTTAATCTCTCACGGATTGCAGCTAATAAGATGATAGCTAAAGCCCATGAAATACCTGAACCTGCAGCATAAACTACAGACTCTGCAAAGTTGTACTCACGTTGCACCATGAAGGATACACCTGCGAAAATTACGCAGTTTACGGTAATTAACGGCAGGAAAATACCTAAGGCACTATAGAGGGATGGTACATACTTATCCAACACCATCTCTAAGATCTGTACGATAGCTGCAATCACACCAATGTAGGTGATGAATGAAAGGAATGACAGATCTAAGCCTGGCATTAAAGCATCTGGCATTAAGATATAGGTGTTAATGAGGTTATTAGCTGGTACAGATAAAATCTGCACCATCACCACAGCAGCACCTAAACCTGCAGATGTTGTAACCTTCTTTGACACGGCAAGGAAGGTACACATGCCAAGGAAGAAGGCCAAAGCCATGTTCTCAATGAACACGCTCTTTATAAATAGAGATAAATAATGTTCCAGCATAATTAGTAATCCTCCCTATGGGTATCATACTCAGCAGGCTCAATTAACTCCTTACGGAAGGACTTAACTAACCAAATGAGCAAGCCAACGAGGAAGAAGCCGCAAGGTGGCATTACTAAAAGACCACATGGAACATACCAGCCACCATTGTTAACGGTCTCAAGTAAAGTAATACCAAACCATGAGCCTGAACCGAAGATCTCACGGATGGTACCGATAATGCACAACACTAGCATATATCCAAGACCATTACCTATACCATCAAAGAAAGATGGAACTGGCGGATACTTAAGAGCGAAGCCCTCAGTACGACCCATCACGATACAGTTAGTAATAATCAAACCAACGTATACGGACAATTGCTTTGACAGATCATAAGCAAAAGCTTTTAAGATCTGGTCAACTAAAATTACCAAGGAGGCGATTACGGTCATCTGAGCGATAATACGCACTGAGCTTGGAATATAGTTACGAGTTGCAGACACCGCAAAATTTGAGATGGCTGTAACTGCAGTCACGGATAAGCCCATGACGAATGCAGTCTTCATGCTTGAAGTTACTGCTAAGGTGGAACAGATACCTAAGACCTGAATCATTACCGGGTTATTGGCAATGAGCGGATCTAGTAAGGCCTCCTTCCAGGTAGGGCTCTTTACATCACTCATTTAATGATCTCCCCCTTGCGAACGTTATCGAGGAATGGCTTATAAGCATCGCCAAGCCAGTATCTTACAGCATTATCAACACCACGAGAGGTTAAGGTAGCACCAGAGAGGCTATCGACCTCAAAGTCCTTACCTACGCCTTCATGATCGGCATTCTTCTTAATGACAAAGCTATAAGCGCCATCGGCATTCTCGATCTTCTTATCGACCCAGAGAGCTTGCCAACGTGGATTGTCAATCTCACCACCTAAACCTGCAGTCTCACCATGGCTGTAGAAGGTTACAGCTCTAATGGTATTACCATCAGTATCTACGGCAACATAGCCATAAGCGGTTGACCACAAAGCCTTACCATAGAATGGGAGAATGATACGAGTAACCACACCTGCGTCATCCTTTACAAAGTAGACTGGCATATAGGTTGCGCGAACTCTTAAGCCTGCAACATCCTTTTCAGCAGGAATGGCAGTTGAAGTCTCTGGCTTGCGGCTTAAGGAAGCAAAATTATAGCCATCGGCTTGATCTTGCATCTCTTCAACAAACACACCCTTTTCTACATCTAAAAGATGAGCTTCGATATGATCAGCATAAGTTTGTGCCACAGCATCGCCTGGATCATAACCAGAAACTCTTAGGATGCTGACCTGTCTATCATTAGCCTCAGCTGCGGCCTTAAATGGTCCTAATGCTACGACAGCAGAAGATACCAATACGGAGCACACCAAGCAGAAAGCAACGATGATGACTAATGTTCCGACTGGGGAATCTTTATATTGCTTTAAGTTAAGCACGGCTCAGTCTCCTCTTGATGTTGCGCTGAGCAGCTAAGTAGTCGAACAAAGGTGCACAGCAGTTAGCAAAGAGAATTGCTAACATCATGCCCTCTGGGTAAGCTGGGTTGACTACACGGATCAGCACTACCATAACGCCGATTAAAGCGCCAAATGCCCACTTGCCTTTGGAAGTGAAAGCGGAGGATACCGGATCGGTTGCCATAAATACAGCACCAAAGGCGAAACCACCTAAGACGATGTGCCATAAGATTGGCATGGAGAGCATTAAATTAGTCTCAGAACCGATGGTATTGAACAATGAAGAGGTCACGAAGGCACCAATTAAGATACCTGCCATGATACGCCAGGAGGCAATGCCAGTTACTAATAAAATGACAGCGCCAACTAAGATCATGAGGGTTGAACCTTCACCGATACAGCCTGGAATGTTACCAATAAAGGCATCCATCCAAGTGATCTTTTCACCTGCAAAGTTTAATAAGGCAGCCTCACCACCTTCTGCCCATTGAGCTAAAGGAGTTGCACCTGAGAAACCATCTACAGGAACCCAGCAATTGGTACCTGAAATGTTGGCAGGATAAGCGAAGAAGAGGAAAGCACGACCTGCTAATGCCGGATTCATGAAGTTACGACCGGTACCACCGAATAACTCCTTGGCAATGACTACACCAAAGGAAATACCTAAAGCAGCCTGCCATAAAGGAATTGATGGAGGAACGATCAAGGCAAAAAGCAAGGAAGTAACGAAGAAGCCCTCGTTTACCTCATGGTGTCTTACGATGCAGAATAAAACTTCCCAGAAAGCACCGACTGCAAAGACCACAATGTAAATTGGAAGGAAGTGCACAATACCGATTAAGAACTTGCTGTAAAGTCCAGCATCAGCAGTAAGTGAACCACCTAACATTTGCACAATGGCAAAGTGATAGTCGTAGCTAAATAAACGATAGGAGGTTTCTGCAATCTCCTGACCATTTGGCATTGATGCCAAAGCCATAATTGTTTGATCACCTACGTTATACCAACCTAAAATCATAGTTGGGATAGCAGCGATACAAACAATAATCATGATGCGCTTTAAATCAATAAAGTCGCGAACATGGGTTCTTCCAGTAGTTACTTTTCCTGGAGTAAAGAATAAAGTGAATGCACCTTCGTAAAGAGGATAGAGCACCTGTAGGATGCCGTCCTTCTCAAACATTGGCGCAATTTTCTTAAATAATGCCAATAACATCAGCTTAGCCCTCCACCTCAATCTTGGTCAGACATCTGCGGATTAAAGTACCGTAGTCGGTCTTACCCGGGCAGACATAGGTGCACAAAGCCACATCTTCCTCAGCTAACTCTAAGACACCTAAGAGTTTTGCTTGATCGACGTCATTGATTTCAATAGCACGCAAGAGCATGGTAGGCTCAATATCAAGAGGCATTACCTTCTCATAAAGCCCAATTGGTACCATTGGACGAGATCCACCATTAACAGCAGTATTAATGGTATAGCTTGCTGGAGTGAAGTAAGAAGAAGCAAAGGCATTAGATACAGAGTGACGCTTAAAGCCTGGAGCTAACCAGCCTAAGAACTCGTGCATAGTGCCTTCTTCAATAATGGAGACTTGTAAGTGGTAACGACCTAAGTAGGCATATGGACCTACAGCGGTATTTCCCCACAATACTGAGCCTGCAATAACGCGCACGCCATTTTCTGACTCAACAATCTCACCTTGAGTAAGCTCGCTTACAGAAGCACCTTGTAAGGTCTTAACTAAACGTGGCTCTTTAGCATTTGGACCTGCAATTGAGATCACGCGCTCGTTATAGTACTTACCTTCAGTAAAGAGGTGGCCGATAGCGATTACATCTTGATAGCCGATGTGCCATACAGTCTTATTCTCATTTACTGGGTCTACAAAGTGAATGTGAGTGCCTGGTAATCCTGCAGGATGAGGACCTACGAAGGTTTGCTCATCTACATTTGGAGCACTGCAACGTGGTAAGGATTCAGCGTCCTTACATACGTGAACTTTGAACTCACCAATACGACTTAAAACCTTAAGACCATTTGCAAAAGCATCGGCCTCAGCACCAATAATCACCTTAGGATCTGGAGCTAAAGGATTGGTGTCGATGGCGGTTACAAAGATGGAATGAGGCAAGGAGCCAACTGCTGGGACCTTGTCAAATGGACGAGTACGGAAAGCTGTCCACATTCCAGATTCAACTAATAAGTCAATGACATCTTTTGAAGCAAGAGAAAGAAGTTTATCAGCTGAAGTCTTCTTAAAATCAACTGAAGCTCCCTTCGGATCAACTTCAATGACGATAGACTGGAAAGCACGACGCTCGCCACGGTTAATGGCAACCACTTTACCAGCGGCAGGAGCGGTGAAACGTGTTCCAGGGTTTTTCTTATCCTCGAACAGTATCTGTCCTTTTTTAACGACCGAACCGACCTCAACAGCCATAGACGGACGGAGCCCTGGGTAATCTGAGCTAATTAAAGCTACATGCTTTACCTCGGGACCGACGCCAATGGTCTGCTGCGGTTGTCCGCTTAAAGGCAGATCCAATCCTTTTTTGATGTTAATCATAGGCGGTTCCAAATTAAAAACTTCTGGAGGTACATAAACTCCACAACTCAGGCCTTTTGGAGCACCCTCATATTTTTATGTACTAATAAACTTAGGGCACACCATCCTCAATAACAAGGATAGGCTACAACTGACAAATTTTATCACAAATTCCAAAGGCAAAAATAAAGATTATTGTGAGGATGATCGATAAGCGTGAAACACAAAATGACGCCGTACCAAGCCTTTACGCATAAATTTCATACTAGAGTAAGTCTTATCTAAAACGTTTGCGTAAAATTTAAACGAAGAAAATTTAAACTTTTTATTTAAAAGCCAATCAGGCGCGCAAATTTAAAAAATTTTTTGTAGATTTATAAATAAATAAGCAATCTTTTCTATAATTTTAGTTTGAAGTTTGAGACTTTTCTTCTGCAAAAAATGGAGCTACCTTAAATAATAAAAGCATTCCAGGGATTGCTAAGGCCGTACATAAAATAAAAAAGTTTTCCCAACCTAGACCTTCTACCAAAAATCCGGTTGCGGCATTGCAAAAAGTTCGGGGCACTGCTGAAAAAGAAGTTAAAAGCGCAAATTGTGTTGCCGTATAGGCAGGTGAAGTTTCCCTTGCAATAAAGGCGACAAAAGCTGCCGTACCAAGGCCTGCGCCTAAAGCTTCAGCGCCGATTACTAAAGCGAGCATAATCACTGAAGACTGACCTTTTTGCCCTAAATGGGCCAAAAGCACAAAACCTAAAATGGTTATCATTTGCCCAAAACCGAAAATCCATAAGGCTTTATTGATCCCAGTTTTAAGCATCAAAATGCCACCTAACAGTCCTCCTATGACCATTGACCATAAACCTACATTTTTAGCCACAATGCCAATTTGGGTTAAAGAATAGCCCATATCAAGATAAAAAGGCGTAGCCAAAGCAGTGGCCATGGAGTCACCTAGTTTGTATAAGAACACAAAACTTACACAAAGTAAGGCTGCTTTTAAACCATTGCGATGAATAAATTCATTAAAAGGCTCAACTACTGCTTCTTTTAAAGTCCGAGGTGCTTTATTAGCCTCTTTTTCATGTACAAAAAAGATTAGGATTAACCCTGGAATTAAGCAGGCTGCCGTTAACATAAAAACTTGTGACCAAGGCAGAAAATCTGCCAAAATCAAAGATAGTCCCCCTGGCACTAAACTTGCGATGCGATAGGCATTAACAAACAAAGAATTTCCTAAACCTAATTCATTATCAGGGAGGATCTCTCGTCTTAGTGCATCTATTGCTATATCTTGAGTGGCAGAGGCTACTGAGGTAATTAAAGCTAAAATTGAAATAGTAAGTATAGAGCTTGTAACTTCACAAAAACCTAAAGTGCCAATACTTAAAATTAAAATAATTTGGGTCAGAATGATCCAGCCTTTGCGCCTTGAAAATCCTAAAATCCTATAGCGATCTAAAAAAGGAGCCCAGAGAAATTTCCAAGTATATGGAAACATAATCAAAGATAAGACACCAATGAGCCTTAAATCTAAGCCCTCTTTTCTTAAAAAAGCCGATAATAAACTTAAAAGTACATATAAAGGTAAACCTGAAGAAAAGCCTGTGACTAAGCACAGGCCCATGCGTCTAGTAAAAATTGCCTGATACCACTTTAGATTAGACGCATTCTGTACTTTTAAGTCAGACATTAAAGGCCTTCCTTGGCAATGACTTCTTTAAGTCCTTCAAGGTTTAGTTTTTCCTCATCTAAAATTTCTTTACGCGTACCTTCCATTAAAAACTTATCTTCAAGACCTAAAGTTACAGTTTTAACTTTCCCTGAAAGTAAAGCTGCAATCTCCTCACCAATGCCGCCTTTAATACAGCCATCTTCTAAGGTTACAACTAAACTGTGACCTTCAAGGGAGTCTAAAATAGTTTTAGTATCAAGCGGTTTTATTACTCTAAGGTCTATTAGCGTAAAGCCTTGTTCCTTGCAATAATCATGAACCTCGTATAAAAGAGGACCTACCGTGATAACTAAAACCTTTGAGCCTTTTAAGACTACCTTAGATTTAAGTTCCATAACCTCATCTAAGCCTACTTCTTTATCATGATTTAAGCCATTGCAGCGAGGATAGCGCACCGCACAAGGATGACCTAAGTTGCGCGCAGTATTTAACATTACATACAAATCATATAAATCAGCAGGAGCGAGCACCGTCATATTTGGCACACAGCGCAAATAAGCAATATCAAAGGCTCCTTGATGGGTTGGCCCGTCAGGTCCCACCACACCTGCTCTATCTATAGCTAAAGTTATAGGTAAATCTTGAATGGCAATATCGTGAATAATGCTATCAAAAGCTCTTTGTAAAAACGAAGAGTAAATAGCAACGACTGGGTACATTCCACCTGCAGCAAGTCCTGAGGCTAAAACTAGTGCGTGCTGCTCTGCAATTGCCACATCGTAGAATCTATCTTTAAACTTTTCTGAAAACTCCTGCATGGCAGATCCTATGCGCATGGCAGGTGTTATCCCCACTAATTTATTATCAACTGCGGCTCTGTCACACAACCATTTTCCAAAACGTGCTGAAAAAGACAGATCTGCAGGTTTTGGAGTTGGGTGAACTCCGGTTTGAGGATCAAAAGTTGG
Source organism: uncultured Succinivibrionaceae bacterium (assembly GCA_944389835.1). GTDB lineage: Bacteria > Pseudomonadota > Gammaproteobacteria > Enterobacterales > Succinivibrionaceae > Avisuccinivibrio_A. The sequence goes on along the minus strand of CALXNU010000013.1, from coordinate 5,759 downwards.
CACACCATGGTAGCAAATTGGATCATTTTCAGCCGGAGCATAGCCCTTACCCTTGCGCGTTACCACATGTAAAAATTGAAGTCCTGACATCTCTTTGATGTTTTGCAAAATGCTCACTAAGCGCACCACATCATGCCCATCGACAGGGCCAATATAATTAAAGCCAAATTCTTCAAATAAAGTGCCAGGCATTACCATGCCTTTGACGTGTTCTTGCGCACGCATTGCAAAATCACGCACCGCAGGTAATTTCTCTAAGACTTTTTTACCACCTTCAACTAATTTAGCATAATGAGGATTAGCTAAAACATGGGCTAAGCCTTGAGCTAAAGATCCCACATTTTCTGAGATACTCATTTCATTGTCATTTAAAATGACTAATAAATTAAGATCATCAAAAGATCCGGCATGATTTAAACCTTCAAAAGCCATACCACCTGATAAAGATCCATCACCAATTACTGCAACGGTTCTATCGTCTTTACCTAAAGCTTTATTAGCAAGAGCAAGCCCTAAAGCAGAACCTATGGAAGTTGAAGCATGACCTGTTGATAAAACATCATACTCCGTTTCACCACGCCAAATAAAAGCATGTAAACCATCCTTTTGACGAATGGTGGCAAGCTCTTTTCTATGACCGGTTAAAATTTTATGCGGATATGCTTGATGTCCAACATCCCAAATTATTTTATCTTGAGGGGTGTTATAGACATAATGCAAAGCGACTGTAAGCTCTACCACCCCAAGACCTGAGGCTAAGTGACCTGCAGTTTTACTTACGGTATCAATAAGACACTGTCTAACCTCTGCGCATAGTTGTTCTAGATCACGACGTCTTAAATTTCTAACGTCGCGAGCATCATGGATCTGATCAAGAAGTGGTGTATTTGACATTAATGATCTCTACTTACAGTAAAACGAGCAAAATCTGCTAAAAGCTTAAAATTACCATCAAGTAAGCTTAAGCTCTTTAAGGCTCCATCACAAGCCTCATAGGCCTGCTTTTTAGATTCCTCTAAACCTAAAAGTGCAGGATAAGTACTTTTACCTAAAGCAATATCAGCGCCCGCACTTTTACCTAAGATCTTAGTATCCCCTATCACATCTAAAACATCATCCCAAATTTGAAAAGCAAGACCTACATAGGTTGCATACTGCTCTAAAATTTGAGCTTCCTTTTCCTCAAGATCTTTTTTAGCATAAGCCCCCATCATCACCGCAGCTTTAATTAAAGCCCCGGTTTTCTTGCGATGTAAGATCTTTAAAGTATCAAGAGAGATTTGCTGCTTTTCAAAATGCAAATCCATAGCCTGACCACCACACATACCACTTAAACCTGCATTAGTAGATAAAATAGCTACCTGCTTTAGTGAAACTTGCGGGTCAAGACCTTTATGTGCAGTAGTTAAAAATTCATAGGCTAAAGATTGCAAAGCATCACCTGCAAGCAAAGCTGTAGCTTGTCCAAACTTACAATGTACAGTAGGCTTGCCGCGACGCAATTTATCATTGTCCATCTCCGGCATATCATCATGAACTAAAGAGTAAGCGTGAATGCACTCAATGGCTGCTGCCGGATAATCTAGTAACTCTTCTTTTACACCAAGAGCTAAACCTGTGGCATAAACTAAAAAAGGACGAGATCTTTTACCGCCTAAAAGCAAAGCATATCCCATAGCCTCTTTTAAATCTAAAGCATGATCATCATAAGTTTCAAGCTTTCTTGCCATAAAGGCATTAATGCGCTCTTGAACCTCTTTGGTAAAATCTTGTAAAGATGAATTTAAATTCATAGGGCAGCCCCTTTATCTTGGGACTGAGCCCCAGAATTAGCTTCATTTGATATGGCATTAACTTTAGCTGAGAGCTCCTCAAGTCGACGTCTTAATGCAGAAGATAACTTCATGCCTTGAGCATAAGTCTCAATTGCCTCATCAATACCCATTTGACCTTTTTCCAAAACGTCAATTAAAGACTCAAGTTTTTTAAGACTTTCTTCTAAAGATAATTGCTCTGCCATATCAAACTCCAAATTTTATGAACGAAGCTCTGCCTGACAATCTTCGCAGACGGTCTTTACAATAGCCTCAGATACTTTGTCGATGGTTTCATCATCTAAAGTACGTTCTTTATCTTGCAAGATTACACCTAATGCAATACTACGCTTATTGCCTAAGCTTTCATCCTCGAAGACATCAAAAAGTTTAATCTCAGTTAAAAGAGCACCACAAGCTTTCTTAATAGCCTTTTCAATCTCTAAGGAAGGTACACTCTTATCGACTACGAAAGCAAAGTCACGTCTTATTGATGGGAACTTAGAAAGTCCTTCAAAGACTGGGATCTTTCTTTGAGCTAAAGCTTGCTTTTCAATCTCAAACACACCAACAGCTTGTTTGAAGCCAAAAGCCTTTTGTACTTGAGGATGTAAAATACCTAAAGCACCTACTTTTTGTCCCTTAAAGAAAAGATCAGCCCCTTGTCCTGGGTGTAAATAAGCCTCAGTAGTAGGCTTAAACTCAAACTCTTCTTTCATTAGAGTCAAAGCTAAAAGCTCTTCAACATCACCTTTAACATCAAAGAAATCTACATTACGAGACTTTGAGGCCCAAGATTCATCTTCAACTTCACCAGTTAAGACGCCTGCCAGCATGCCTTGCTGTAAGATACCAAACTCAGCCTTGTCATCTTTTACGTAACGAAGACCGGTTTCAAATAAACGGACCCGCTTTTGCTGGCGATTTAAATTATATTTAGTAGCATTTAAAAGGCCTGCAAGCAAAGTAGTTCTCATCACTGACATCTCACTTGAAATAGGAGCGGTCAAGACAATACCACCTTCTTTACTTAAATTTTTCAGGCTTTGAGGATCGGTAAAGCTATAAGTAATGGCCTCGTTATAACCTAAAGCCACTAAGATCTCGCGCAAATCATGATCTTCAACATCTTCCTCACGCATCGTACCCATAGCTAAAGTTGAAACTGGGGTCTTATTGGCAATATTGTTATAGCCGTAAATGCGGGCGATCTCTTCGATTAAATCCTCTTCAATGGCAATATCAAAGCGGAAAGATGGGGCTTTAGCACACATGGTGTCCTCATCAAGACGCTCAGGATTCATTCCCAAACGCTCAAGAATTGAGAAGCACTCATCATAGGAGATCTTAGCGCCTAAAAGTTTCTCTAAGCGACTTACTCTTAAATTGACCTTGCCTCTTTGTGGTAACTTATCTTCTGCAACTTGCTCTACGATAGGACCGCACTTACCGCCGCCAATTTGTAATAAAAGCTCTGTGGCTCTTTCAATGGCTAAACGTTGTAAGTTAGGATCAACTCCGCGCTCAAAACGGTGAGAGGCATCAGTTGCTAAACCGTATTGACGAGCTCTACCTTTGATTGCATCTGGGCTGAAGAAAGCTGACTCAAAAAGCACATTGCAAGTCTTATCAGAAATTCCTGAGGATAAACCACCAAAAATACCTGCAAGACCTAAAGCCTTATTGGCATCAGCAATCACTAAAGTATTGCTCTTTAAAGTTAACTCCTCACCTGATAAAACAGTTAACTTCTCACCTTCATTGGCATTTCTAACTACAATCTTGTCAGTGACTTGGTCTAAATCAAAAGAGTGTAAAGGCTGACCTAACTCTAACATCACGTAGTTGGTAACATCCACAATTGGAGAGACGGAGCGTACACCACAGCGACGCAATCTTTCAGTCATCCAAATTGGGCTTTTTGCACTTTGATCAACACCTCTTACCACACGGCATAAATAACGTGGGCAAGCCTCTTGATTTAAAACCTCAAGACCTACTTTATCCTCAAGCTCAACATCGATCTTTGGAATTGATAAGTCTTTGAAATTACTTTGGGTTAAAACTGCAACTTCTCTTGCAATACCACGCACGCCTAAGCAATCTGGACGGTTAGTGGTTAAATCAACATCAATGGTGAAATCATCTAAGTGCATGTACTCTCTTAAGTCCATGCCAACTGGTGCATCTTGTGGCAACTCAATAATGCCATCTGACTCCTCAGCCATACCTAACTCTTTATAAGAGCAAAGCATACCTTGGGATTCAACGCCTCTTAATTTGGCAGCCTTAATGGTAATGCCAGGAAGCTTTGCCCCAATCTTGGATAAAGCAACCTTTAGGCCTTGGCGACAATTTGGAGCACCACAAACAATTTGTAAAAGCTCACCTTCACCACAATTTACTTTGGTCACATGTAAATGATCAGAATCTGGATGGTTATAGCATTCAACGACCTCAGCTACTACGACACCTGAAAAGTCACCTGCAACTGGTGTTGTAGTATCTACTTCTAATCCTGCCATGGTGATCATGTCAGAAAGCTCTTGAGCACTTAGGTTATTGGCAACCCACTCATCAACCCACTTTTTATTAAATTTCATAATACTTTCTGCTTGTGCAGTCCTTTAAATCTGTAAGATACGTTTTAGGCTTAAGAGAATTGCTTTAAAAAGCGCAAATCATTCTCAAAGAAGGCTCTTAAATCATTAACGCCATAGCGCAACATAGTTAAACGCTCAACGCCCATACCAAAAGCAAAACCTGTGTATTTTTCAGGATCAATACCCACATTCTTTAAAACATTTGGATGAACGCTACCACAACCTAAAACTTCAAGCCAATTACCACCCTTGCGTCTGACATCAACCTCAGCTGAAGGCTCGGTAAATGGGAAATAAGAAGGACGGAAACGAACTTCTAACTCCTCTTCAAAGAAGTTACGTAAAAACTCGTACAAAACGCCTTTTAAATTAGCAAAAGAAATATTTTCTTCAACCATCAAACCTTCAACTTGATGGAACATTGGAGTATGAGTCATATCGTAGTCATTACGATAAACTCTACCTGGGGCAATAATTCTTACTGGTGGCTTTTGCTTTTCCATAGTACGAATTTGTACGGAAGAAGTCTGAGAGCGTAATAAAAGCCCATTTTCTAACATGAAAGTATCATGGCTATCACGTGCTGGGTGATTTGGCGGTAAATTTAAAGCATCGAAATTATGATAGTCGTCTTCGATTTCAGGACCGCCAACAGAGATAAAGCCCATAGCGCCAAAAAGCTCTTGAATGCGCTCAATGGTACGAGTTACAGGATGAATAGTACCTTGACGACGAGCCCTTCCAGGTAGAGTAATATCTACTTTTTCAGAGGCTAAACGCTCATCTAAGATGGCCTTTTCTATGCTTGCTTTACGCTCTTCAATGGCTTTAACCACTTCTTCTTTGGCAGCATTAATTAAAGCGCCTCTTTGTGGTCTTTCCTCTGCACTTAATTTGCCAAGTTCTTTCATAAAGCCAGAAAAAAGGCCTTTTTTACCAAGATAGGTAACACGAACATTATCAAGTTCTTGCAAAGTCGTGGCTTGCTTTGCCTCAGCCACACCATTCTCTTTGGCTTTATCTAAAGTTTCCATAAAATTTATCCGAAAATTTAATGTCCTTCCTAAAATAGATTTTTAGAAAGCTTGTTTGACGCACTGCGCCACTTGTTTCTGATTACAAAAAGGCCATTTTAACGCATTCACGCGCTCATGAAAATAAAGGGCTCACAGGAGTTAGGACAAACTTTAAGCTAAAGTAAACTTAAAATTTAAACGCAAAAGTAAAAATTTAAACTAACTTAATAAAACTTAAGGATTTTTAAGAAAATAGGGGTAGGGGATGGCGTTTAGCGCCTTGCCCCTCCCTCCGAACCGTGCGTGCGACTTTATCGCACACGGCT
>CALXNU010000012.1 GCA_944389835.1 uncultured Succinivibrionaceae bacterium | reverse complement strand
AAAGATGTAAGTTATAATAAATTTGGCATTAAACATGGGCACAAAAGTACCCATATTTAATTAGAATGATCTAGGTTAGACACTGAAGGTAAATTTAAGACTTAAGATAAAAAATCAGGGATTGGTGGAGGTAAGCGGGATCGAACCGCTGACATCCTGCTTGCAAAGCAGGTGCTCTCCCAACTGAGCTATACCCCCACGGGTAACTTCTTAAGTTCTGGTGGAGCTACGCGGGATCGAACCGCGGACCTCTTGCATGCCATGCAAGCGCTCTCCCAACTGAGCTATAACCCCAAATGTGGTGGAGGTAAGCGGGATCGAACCGCTGACATCCTGCTTGCAAAGCAGGTGCTCTCCCAACTGAGCTATACCCCCACGGGTAACTTCTTAAGTTCTGGTGGAGCTACGCGGGATCGAACCGCGGACCTCTTGCATGCCATGCAAGCGCTCTCCCAACTGAGCTATAACCCCAACTCAAGAAAGTGATGCCCATTATATTGATTCTTTTTTATCTGTCAACGAATTTTTTACAAAAAATTAAAAAAACTTTTAAAAAGCTAGTTTAGGACAGATTTTTCTAATTAGTAAGACTAATTTCTTTTTTTATATCTAAAAGCTTCACATTCTTGAACAAAGTCAAGGCTTGCAAGGAGATCATCTTCAGTGTGTAAAGTTCCATCTCCTAATTTTTCTGAAAGCTCATCAAAAATTCCATCATTGGTACAAACGCCTGGCGTAGGATCAGGAATTTGGTATGGCACAGCATAGGCGCTCACGGTAAAAGTTGAGCAAAGAAGTGCTAGAAGAAAGAAACGCATGTGCACCTCCAAAATAAACTTGAGAAATATGTCACATTATAGGAAAATATAGCACCTAAAACTTAGGATTAACACAGGAAGTTTTAAGTTTTTTTCTTTTCTTTAAGCAAGGCGTGAGTCTTCAGTTAGAGCATAAAAATAACCATGTCGAATATCAGTCAGGAAATTTCCAAAAGGCGTACTTTTGCCATTATTTCGCACCCAGATGCTGGTAAGACAACCATTACTGAAAAGGTGCTTTTATTTGGCTCTGTGATTCAAAGAGCAGGTGAAGTCAAAGGTCGAGGCAGTACCGGAGCCTTTGCTCATTCTGATTGGATGGCAATGGAAAAAGAGCGTGGTATCTCTGTTACCACTTCAGTTATGCAATTTCCATATAATGGGTGCGTGGTAAATCTGTTAGATACCCCAGGACATGAGGACTTCTCTGAAGATACTTATCGCGTTTTGACAGCTGTCGACTCTTGTCTGATGGTGATTGATGCTGCTAAAGGTGTAGAGGAGAGAACACGTAAGTTAATGGAAGTAACAAGGCTTCGTGATACTCCAATTCTCACTTTTATGAACAAGTTAGATAGAGAGACAAGAGATCCTTTAGAACTTCTAGATGAGGTTGAGTCTGAGTTAAATATTTTATGTGCACCAATCACTTGGCCAATTGGATCTGGTAAATCATTTAAAGGTATTTATCATATTCAAAAGGATGAAGTTTTTCTTTACCATTCAGGTGAAGGTTTTCATATTCAAGAGCGAAGAAGTATTAAAGGCTTAGATAATCCTGACTTAGATGCCGCAGTAGGTGAGGATTTAGCCGCTAAATTACGTGAGGATATGGAGCTTATTAAGGGTGGTTCAAATCCATTTGATGAAGAGGCTTTTTTAAGCGGTGAACTTACCCCGGTATTTTTTGGTACAGCTTTAGGTAATTTTGGTGTGGATTTCATGTTAGATGGATTAACTTCATGGGCTCCTGCACCTTTAAATAGACAAGCTGATACGAGAGAAGTTTTAGCAACTGAAGATAAGCTTACGGGCTTTATTTTTAAGATCCAAGCTAATATGGATCCAAAGCATCGTGATCGTATTGCTTTTATGCGCTTAGTTTCAGGTAGCTATCGCAAGGGCATGAAGATGCATCATGTAAGAATTGGCCGTGATATGCAAGTCTCTGATGCTGTAACTTTCATGGCAGGGGAGAGAGAAATGGCAACCTCTGCTGTGGCAGGCGATATTATCGGTATTCATAATCATGGTACGATTCGTATTGGCGATACTTTTACTGAAGGTGAGCAATTACACTTTAGTGGTATTCCAAATTTCGCCCCAGAGCTTTTTAGAAGAATTAGACTTAAAGATCCTTTAAAGCAAAAGCAATTGCTTAAAGGTTTAGTGCAATTATCAGAAGAAGGCGCGGTACAGGTTTTCAGACCTCTTCTTAACAACGATTTGATTGTAGGAGCAGTAGGTGTATTGCAGTTTGATGTGGTCGTCTCTCGCTTAAAGCATGAATACAATGTTGATGCGATTTATGAGAATGTCTCTGTAACTACCGCTCGCTGGGTAACAGGCGATAATGTTGCCATTGAAGAGTTAAAGAACAAAGTTCCGCAACAGTTAGCTTTAGATGGTGGAGATAATCTTACCTATTTGGCTACCTCTAATGTTAATTTATCTTTAACTGAGGAGCGTCATCCAAAGGTGACCTTCCATGCAACGCGCGAGCATTGATAAATGATAGATGCCCATCTTCATTTAGGGCGTTTAAAAGAACCCAAGCTTTTGCTTACTCAAGCTAAAGCTTGTGGTTTGAGTTCTTTTGTCACTTCAAGCACCACTCTTGATGATTTAAGTATTAATTTAGATTTAGCAAAAAGCTTTAATGGCTTTTGCTCTCTAGGTTTACATCCTTGTTTTATAAAGAATCTTGAGGATTTTTCTTATTTTGCACAAAAAATTGCTGCACATCCTAATTTAAGAGCCATTGGGGAGTGTGGTTTTGATAAAAAAAGTCCTTTAGATTTTACTTTGCAACAAGAGTTGGTAAAAAAACATTTAGAATTAGCCTCAAAGTTAAATTTACCGGTAAGCTTTCATTTAACTTCACACGGTCAAGATGCAGTATCTTTAGTTAAGCTTTATAAAGTACGTGGCATGGTACATTGGGCGCAAGGTAGTGTTGAAACTATCAAAGCTTATCTTAGAGCAGATCTTTATTTAAGCTTTTGTACAAGTAGCAAAATTACTGCAACGATGGAAGAGATCTTCTATATAACGCCTAAAGAGCGGATCTTAGTTGAAAGTGATTTTGATGAAATAAAGGCTCAAAGAATGGCATATGATGTTAATAGCCTTTATGCCTTAGTTGAAAAAATTGCTAAGATTAAAGGTTTGAGTGCTAAAACATTAGAAGATCAAATCTCAGAAAATTTCTTTAATTTATATGGTGGTAAGTAAATGGCTTTTCTTTTTCTTGTCTCTGATAATTTTAAATTAGCGCCACTTTTTGAGAGTAAAAGGCAAGTAGTTTTATCTTTTTTAAGGGAGATGGGCTTTTTAGAGCAAGATAGTGATGTCGTAAAGTTACAAGCAGGATGTCGCTATGGGCATATTTTCTCCTTTGATAAATTAAATATAAAAGAAGAGCAAGTAAGGGAAGTTAGACTTAAGCTTAAAGAATTTTTAAGTAAGCTTGATTTAGAGTGTGATGTTTTATTGCTCTCTAAAATTCCTTCACTTAAAGAGCGTGGCATTTTAATTATGGATATGGATATGACCACGGTACAAATTGAAGGTATTGATGAGATTGCAAGAGTCCTTGGAGTATACGATGAGGTGGCTGCAATTACCGCTAATGCTATGCAAGGACATCTTGATTTTGCCTCATCTTTAAAACTTAGAGTGGCAAAATTAAAATCTCAAGAAAGTGCAAGCTTAGTTTTAAATCAAGTTAAAAGTATTATGCAAAGAACTCAAGGTCTTGAGGTTTTATTGCCCATGTTAAAATCAAGATCTTGGGTGAGGGGTATTGCCTCAGGTGGCTTTACACAGCTTATAAGTGAGATTGATAAAGAGTATGGTCTTGAGGTAATAAAGGCTAATACTCTTGAGATCATTGATGATAAATTTACCGGAAAGGTAGTAGGTGAAATTGTTGATGCTAAGGGTAAGCGACAGGCTTTATTGCAAGCTTTAGCTGACTTTAAGATAAATACTCTGCAAAGTATTGTGATAGGGGATGGGGCAAATGATTTACAAATGATAAAAGAGGCATCTTTAGGTATAGCCTATCATGCTAAACCAAAAGTTGTTCAGGAGGCTGAATATGCCTTGTCTTACTCTAATTTAGCTGCGGTATGGTTACTTTTAGAGCTTAATCATCAAATAGCTTAAGCAAGGAAGTGTTTCTTGGCTAAAACAAAAACTGTTTATATTTGTGCAAGCTGTGGTGCAAAATACGCAAGATGGCAAGGACAGTGCCGCGAGTGTGGGGAATGGAACACCATAAGTGAGCAAAAGATTACTGAGGCTCCTAATGCGGGAGCTGCGGTAGCGCAAAGGGCGCTGTCAGGTTTTGCAGGCGCTGCCGGAAGTGGAGTCTCATCTTTATCTCAAGTTAAAATTCAAGGAACACAAAGAATACCTTCAACCTATCAAGAGTTTGATCGTGTTTTAGGTGGCGGCATTGTTCCAGGATCTGTGGTTTTAATTGGTGGAAATCCAGGTGCTGGAAAATCAACTTTGCTTTTGCAGACGGTGTGCAGGATTTCTGAGCATGTAAAAGTTTTATATGTTACAGGTGAGGAATCTTTAGAGCAGGTTGCAATGCGAGCTCATCGCTTAGGTTTGCCTACAAATAATGTGCAAGTTGCAGCAGAAACCTCTATTGATAATATTTGTACTTTAACTACAGGCGTAGCTCCGCAAGTTTTAGTAGTTGATTCAATTCAGGTAATGCATGTAAGTGGTGTGGAATCAGCACCAGGTTCTGTGTCGCAAGTAAGAGAAAGCGCCGCGGCTTTAACGCAATTTGCGAAGAAGACTAATATTGCAGTGTTTATGGTAGGACATGTTACTAAAGATGGCACTTTAGCAGGTCCTAAGATCTTAGAGCACTGTGTTGATTGCTCTGTTATTTTAGAGTCAGGAAATGATCCTAGATTTAGAACTTTGCGCTGTCATAAAAATCGCTTTGGCGCAGTCAATGAAATTGGCGTCTTTGCGATGACCGATAGTGGTTTAAAAGAGGTTAGAAATCCTTCTGCAATATTTTTAAATCGCCAAGAAAAATTAGCACCAGGATCCCTTGCCATGGTGGTTTGGGAAGGCACTCGTCCTCTCTTAGTTGAATTGCAGGCCTTAGTTGATTATTCGCAATATGGAAATCCAAGACGCCTATCTTTAGGTACTGATCCTAATCGTTTGGCCATGCTTCTTTCTGTTTTGCATCGTCATGCAGGTTGTCAGCTTGCAGATCAAGATGTGTTTGTAAATGTAGTAGGTGGTGTAAAGGTTGAAGAAACAGCCTCTGATGTGCCTTTAGCTTTAGCTTTACTGTCATCTTTTAAAGGAATTGCGATAGATAGAACCACGATTGCTTTTGGTGAAATAGGCCTTACCGGAGAAATACGTCCAGTCCCCTCAGGACAGGAGAGAATTGCTGAGGCTTATAAGCAGGGGTTTAAGCGTTTTATTGTGCCATATGATAACGCACCACGTAAAATTTCACCTGATATGGAAATACACGCAGTGCGTCGTGTGGACGAATTAATTGAATTAGTTCACTAAGGTTTAATCGTAGTTACGACTTTCCATAAGCTCACTTAATTGGCGATTAATAAGTTCTGATTTACCAACATTAAGTTCAATTAAGCGCTTTAAGTGTGTAATAGATGAAGCATCAGTGTTTACACATTCAAGGCCGACTCTCTTATTTGCTGAGTGGCGGCAGGCCATGTGCATGACAATTTTAGCGCTTACATCTAATGCAAACGTACAAATATAACGTTGGCCTACAAAGATCTGCACATTTTGATCTGCAGGCAATTCAACTAGGGCACCCTTAAGACTTACGTCTAAGATTTTTACAGGGATCAGTTGTGAGCCATTTTCAGCTTGTAAAAAGCCTCTCAACTGCATGATGACGCGAGAATACTTACGTCTCTCTTGCATATTGTCCATGTCTTTAATCCTTTCTTTTATTTAGACTGAACTGGAGTAGATACTATAGTATGTACCAGACGCAGGCCAATAATCAAGCGATCTTCATTTTTAAAACGTTGCTCTAAAAAAGATCCAACATTTTCAAGATCTGCTACTAAGCCTTGGTAATCTTCATTTTCAGAAGCTTCACTATAGCGATCACTAAAACGCATTAAAAAGTCGGTGGTTTTTTCAATTCTAGGTAAAACTCTATGGGCAATAGACAGAGATCTACCCGATGCATTTTCAATTAAAGCGATAATTTTGGGGTAAAGATCAAAATGACCATGTGAAACATAATCAATAATGTCTTCACAAAAAGAAGTTAGCTTTTCTTTAAGTTCGTCGCTATGCACAAAAGAGGAGTTTGAATGTAGCTTTTTAAGAAGCTCCATATAGGCGACAACAAGGTTTTGACGAGATTTAATCATCTCGTTAATCCATTGATAACGATCTTCAACGTCTTGTACTTTGGTATTAAAACCGCTTAGCGTATCCATAAATGCGCCCTCAAAAATCGTTGTTTTTATTTGAAGTGTAGTTAAGCTTAGCTTTAAACTTGCTAGAACTTAAATACAAAGCATATGCTAATTTAGCAACTTTCTGTGTTAGCTAGGTCAAAAAACGCACCAAATTTAACTTAGGTGCGTCTTTTATTTACCTTTTGCTAATCAAGTTGGGCAATTAAGCTTTCTTCATGAAGCTCTTTTTTATAAAGAGCGACATTGCTATCAAATCTTTTACGCTGCTTTGCCGCAATGGTTGCATCTCCATTTTTAGGCAGATTCACGCGCATAGCATTTACAGGTCGATTATTGATTCTAAGCTCATAATGTAAATGTGGACCTGTGGAAATTCCGGTATTTCCAGAGCGGGCGATAGTAGAGCCAATTTTTACTCTTTGTCCTGCTTTGACATTAAGTTTTGATAAATGCATATAGACTGTAGAGTAACCACCTGCATGGCGCAAAACAATATAGTAACCTGCTGACTTTGAATAGGTTGCTTTATCGACAACACCATCTGCCGGAGCTACAACCGGTGTTCCTACCGGGACTGCAAAGTCAGTACCTTTGTGAGGGCGAATTTGACCTGTGACAGGGTGGCGGCGATGAGGTTGGAAATGAGAGGAAATCCTAACTTTCCCATCAATTGGGAAACGTCTGAACATTGCAGTACTTACATTGTAACCATTCTCATCATAGTATTTGTTATCTGCCACATTGCGGAAGGTAGCCAAAGTTCCATGACGGGCAAGCTTAAACTCCACGGCATTAATTTTACCTTCACCTTTGTCTGCGGAGAATAACACGCGCATGGTATCACCAGGCTGAATATGTCTTGAAAATTGAATACGTCCTTTAAAGAGTTTGGTAATTTGTTCAATTTCACTATAGGTTAAGCCACTTGCATGAGCTGCACTTGAAAAAGCCTGTCCTTTACCTACAGTTACTAAAACTAAACGACCACGTTTTTTATAAGCAGGAACATCTACTGATTCATTTTTTGCTTTGTCTGCAAGAAGTTGTGCTTCTTGAGATTTTTCAGTATCGGATAAAAGATGGGCATTTAAACTTTCATGGGCGACTAAAAATTCTTTATCTTGAGAGCTTTCACGATAAAAACGAATTTGCTCGGTAGCAGAGGTTTGTTTAACAAAAGCTAAAAGGTTATTTTTTTCATCAATTAAGAATGATAAATGGTTGCCTGGGCGTAAATTAGTTAAAGAATTACCAGCTTCCTTATGCTTGGTAATAGCCTGCATCACATCCCAAGAGAGATTAAAGTCTGAGAAAATGGAGGAAATAGTATCGCCACGTTGAATATCTTCAACATACCATTTAGCACTAAGAGAATTATCACCGGTTGCTGCAGAATTTAAAGCTGCAAGCTCTTCATTCATTTGGCTATCAGAGTCTGCAAGAATAGATTCTGGCACAGTATCTTCATAATTATCTAAAGGCTCAACATCATCTGATATATCACTTTGAGTCTTATCGGTAATTTGAGCAATAGTGTCAGTAAGCTTAGCTTTAGGATCGATAATCTCGGCTAAAAGACTTTGTTGGGCTTGAGTATTTAAAGTATTTTGAGTTTGATTGTCATTTGAGGCGACAGCACTTACTGTTTGTTCAACTTTTTGAGCTGCATTTGTCTCAAGATTTGGGCTATCAATAATCGAGCCGTCTTGAGAGATTTGAATTTCACCGCTACTTATTAAGTCTTGAGAGTTTTGTGAGAGATACTCAGGTGCAGTACTTTGATTTTGAGTACTTTCTTTGGCATCAGGTAAAATAAAAAATAAAGAGCCCGCAATTACTGCGGTAGCTCCAATTGCAATTAAGTGCCTCTTTGGTAGAGGCTTGGCCCAAGAATCAGTAACTACTGATTCTAAAGAAATAAAATCTTCAAATTTCATCTTTGGCTGCTGTTATGGCTAAAATTGCTTGGATAACAATTTCGTCTACACGATAAGATAGAACTATATCTGTTGTGTTCCACCCAAAAAGTAAAAACAAGATCAGCAGCCCACCGTGGTGCCGAAATTTCTTATCCTTAATTTAAACTATATAGCACAATTTTTAATATAATTTGCTGTACCTAACTAGTATGCGGTTTTTTTTAAGTAAATCAAGTGCGATTGTACGATTTTTGTAAAAAAAGGATAAAATTGTGATATTTGGTGAAAAATTCTACCCAAGTCTTCAAAAACTCTCTCCTTGGAGACAGTCTCTTTTTGCATTAACCCTCACGCAAAGGCAATATGCAAACTTTGCCCTGTTCTGTCAAATGCAAGAAAATAATGAGGCCATTAAAGCTTTTGATAAAGCTTTAATAAGTTTATGGACTTTTCATCAAGATAAATTCAATCACATCGATCTTGAAAGTGAAATAAGATTAATAGATCCTTTTATTATAGATCCTGAGCAATATTTAGGCGAAGATGGGGAAGTAACAGTAGGGGCTAAAATGGCGATTAATGCCTTAAGCTCTTTAACTGCCGCCTATGATGCCATTATTATGAAAGAAGGCAATGAGGCTGAAATTGCCTCGAAGTCATCTTTATCTTGTGTAATTTTAGCTTGCGAACACTCTTTAGGTGAAGAGATGGATGATGATACTCTTCGTGAGTGTGAGCTTGTTGATGAAGAAGTTAATTTTCAAATCTCAATTTTTGAATGCTTAAAAGGCGCAAAACGAGATCTTGAGCTTGTGCATTTTTTAATTAAGCTTTCTTTAAAAGAAGATCTAAGTAATGTTGGTATCTCCTTTGCTGATGCAGGATTAAGTGAGATTGAGCCTTTGCATTATGAAATAAGTGAGGAAAAGCTAAAAGAGCTTGCACAAGCCTCTAGTGCTTTAAAGTCTCAAACTTCAGCACCTAAGATTTATGGCAAAATTAATGCCTCTTTAAGCGGTAAAAAACGCCGTAAAATTATTGATAGTCAACGTACCTTTAGAAAGAATTAATTTTAGTAT
Organism: uncultured Succinivibrionaceae bacterium; assembly: GCA_944389835.1. Lineage (GTDB taxonomy): Bacteria > Pseudomonadota > Gammaproteobacteria > Enterobacterales > Succinivibrionaceae > Avisuccinivibrio_A. Next base: position 30,879 of record CALXNU010000012.1, on the reverse strand, counting down.
TGAGAAAGTCAAATGGCCTTTTTAAAATTTAAACTTAAAGATTTAGACTCAAGTTTGGCTAAAATTGCCTGTGCTTTAAGTATCGGTATTGATGATTTATATCATAATGAAATCTCTCAAGATGATGAGAATTTTGAAACAAAAAGAGTAAATCTTGGAACTGATAATTATAATGATTTTATTTTAAAAGCTAAAAGTTCTTTTGAGGGCTATAATTCAAGTGTAGTATGTGTAAAAACATCAGCCAAAATTAAAGTAAAGTTTTCGCCTAAGAAATCTTATAGAGGATGGTATAGAGTATTTGAGTATAGCTTTTGTACAAAACAAAAATTACCTTTAAAACTTAAAAAAACAATTATCAATGATTTAAAAAATAATGTACCACTTTTAAGTCAGATTTTAACTGATAAAATCAATATTTCTCAATTACCTTGGATAGATGAGATCTTTAAAGAGCTTAATTTACAAACTATTGATGATTTTAAAATTGATACTAAAAATTTAGCCTCACTTAAGGAATATATTGGTACTGTAGATGATTATCCAAGAAGTTTTCTCATCTCAATTAGAGCTCTTATTCAACTTTTAAATCAACATCCAGTAGTGTTTTTCCCACTTATAGGAATTACTATATCAAGTCTTGAAAAATTAGTAGAAGATCAGAATGTTATTTTTACGGTAAAAAACGCTCAGTGGCATATCTTACACTGTATAGAATATGATCAAGCAGAAAAACTTAGAAATAATTTTTTATATGATAAAGATGATGATATTAAACCTTATAAAGAGCCTTTATTTTCAGAAGAAGATCTTTTGCGTTTAAAGAATCTTTCTTATTTAAAAATAGGTAATGATTATAGTGAGAGAATTTTAGCTTTATTGCCAAAAGATAATCCAGCGCAGTTACCTAAAGCATCATTATTTAAGTTTTTTGCAGAATTTTATTCTGATGTTCAAGAAACGATTAATGCTGATTTAACAAAACGCTATGAATATCTTGAAAACTATCAAGGCAAAACATTTTTTAGCCATTTTGCTAACGTGCCTCAATTTATAATGCAAAAAGGTAAACTTGTTTGTTCTGGCTTTTTTATGCTTTTTGATCAAAACAAAGAAAAGCCTAAAATGTCTCATTCACATGTGGAGTCATATAATACTTTTTTAGTTAGATATCGTAATGCTATTTATCCTTATTTCTTTAATAAAAATGTAGCGTATGTTTTTAGGGATAGTTCTGTATTAGATTATGTGTATTATTCAATATTCTATTCAAATGATGAAGTAGTAGTGCCACAAATTTTGAGTATTAGAAACGATATAAAAGTTGAAAATATAAACGATCTAGAGAATTTAGATATACGTTATCACACGTCATTAATAAAAAATAAAGCAAGTCTTTCAGACTTTTTTTATAATTTAAATCCAGCTAATATCTCAGCTTATTCAGGACCAATTCAAGTTTTATTCTATCTTTATCTTATCTCTTTGGAGTTAATGAAGCGTGGTGCAATAATTCCACAGTGCTACAAGTATGAAGAGCTTGATTCAAATTATAGATATTATGGATCTACTTCACATTTCGTCTCTCCTAAAATGCGTTGGATCCCTGCTATAACTTTCCCTGAAGTTAAAGAGTTAGTAACTAATATTGGTAATTGTTTAAGAAGCTTTGAATATCATAAAATAATTAACACCGAAGGCTATTATACTTATTTGTATGAGGCAGATGATTTAGAGCTTGGTGTAACTTACCTGTCTTATATGATAGAAACTATTTTAAAAAATAACGCTCCATATATTTTTGATGAGCTTTTTACGAATATCCTTAAATACAAAGCACTCTATCCTTATGTAGCCTCTTTATTGCCTGCAGATGCAATTGATGCCGCATTAATATCAGTAGGTCCAAGTTTTGATAAGAAAAAGGATATAGGTTATTCTTGTTTACCAGATTATTTTGGATCTTTATATGTGCTAGATGACTATCCTTTAGGAGTCAAACCAGTATTTAGTTTAGAATTAATTGATGACAATACAGTTTTATCTTTAAAATTTAAACCTAAAGAAGATAATGAAACTTCAAATGTAGATTTGCTCTCTTGTGCACAATTAAAAGAGTATTTATCTCAAAATTCAGAAAATAATGCTGAAAAAGAATTTTTATCAATTATCTCCAAATTAAGCAGTTTATCTTTAAATTTCTCTTTTATATCTAAGCTTATTTTTAGCCAAGAAGGAGAGATTAATTTATCTACGCAAGAGCTTCCAGAATATTTGTTTAATTATTTACCAAATCTTAGAAGCTATGGCTTTGAAGTTATAATTTCACGCGATTTTGCAGAAATTGTAAGACCTAGGACACAGCTTAAACTTAATTTAAAAGACACTTGGTCTGTATCAAGCGGCTTTTTAAATTTAATGGATTTGATTGATTTTGATTGGGAATACTCAGTAGGTGATCAAAAGGTAAGTCAAAGAGATTTTAATCGTTTATTAAAAAATGCCGGAAAGATTGTCGAATTTAAAGGCAAAATGGTCTATTTGACCAAAGAAGATGCTGAGCGTTTGAAGAAACAAAAAGACGCACATTCTAATGCCTCTTTAAATAAGACGGTACTTTTAGCATCAGCATTAACCGGAACTTTTGATAATGAACAGGTTTTATTTGAGCCTAATGTTAAAAAGGCTTTTGCAGAGCTTTTAAAGAAAGATGAGATTGAAGTTCCAAAGCAAATAAATGCACAACTTAGAGCCTATCAAGTTCGAGGCTTTAATTGGTTGATGCACAACTTAAATATGGGCATGGGCTCAATTATTGCAGATGATATGGGCTTAGGTAAAACCATACAGGTTATCTCTGCTATTGCTAAACTTAAAGATCAAGGTGAGCTTCAAGACAAATGTGTATTAGTAGTTTTGCCTGCAACCTTGCTTTACAATTGGGAACATGAGCTTAAAAGATTTGCCCCTCAGCTTGATTTTAAGATCGTCTATGGACAAAAGCCTGAGACATTAGAGAGTAAGGATCATGATCTTTTCCTTACAACCTACAATTATTTAGTGCACAATGAAGAGCTCTTTACTAATTTGCAATTGCGCTTATTAGTGGTTGATGAGGCCCAAAATATTAAAAACTCTAAGACTCAAGCCTCCACTGTGTTAAGAAAATTAAAACGCGATTGTACGATTGCCATGACCGGTACTCCTGTTGAAAATCACTTAATTGAGTATTGGTCCATTATGGATTTAGTAAATCCAGGACTTTTAGGTACGGCCAATTTCTTTAGAGCTCATTTTGCCTATCCAATTGAGCGTGATCGTGATGTGGAAAGCGCAACAACTTTAAAGACTTTAGTGACGCCTTTTGTTTTAAGACGTCTTAAGACTGATAAAAATATCATTGCAGATTTGCCAGAAAAGCAAACTCAAAATCAATATTGCAATTTAAGCCCGGTGCAGGCTGCTTTATATCAAGCAAAAGTTGATGATACGATGAAGAAATTAGAGAGCATTGATACAAGCACTGCCCAAGGTAGAGCTAAACGCTCTTTTGCAGTTTTAACCTCTTTAGGTGCTCTAAAGCAGATCTGTGATGCGCCATATGTTTACGATGAAGATACTAAATATTTAGCAGTAGAGGATTCAGGCAAGTGCGTTTTAATCTTAGATCTTTTAGAAAGACTCTTAGAGCAAGGCAAAAAGATCATTATCTTTACGCAGTATCTTAAGATGGGTGATCTACTTGCCCGTTATATTGAAGAAAAATTTGACTTCAAACCTGACTTTTTAACAGGCTCGGTGTCGGTCAAAGAAAGACAAAGAATGATCGATGACTTCCAAACTAGAGCTGAGTGCCCAATTTTATTGTTATCTTTAAAGGCTGGAGGTGCGGGAATTAATTTAACTGCCGCGCAGGTAGTGATTCACTATGACTTATGGTGGAATCCTGCAGTTGAAAGTCAGGCGACCGATCGTGCTTATCGCATAGGTCAAGATAAGAATGTCGATGTCTATCGTCTAATCTCAACTGGTAGTATTGAAGAGCATATTGAGGCGATGATTGAATCTAAGCGTGAGCTAAACGAGCTTACCGTGCAAGAAAATGAGCGCTGGTTAGGTGAGTTAAGTCAGGAAGAGCTAAGTTCAATTATGTCTTTAAAGCGTGATTAGAAATAAAAAAGACCGCAACTTGCGGTCTTTTATTAAATTTTAAATCTTATTTTTCAAGGCGCTTAATGGCTCTCCAAGCAATATCATGTCTTAGAGTTTTGCCTTTAAAGTTAATCTTATCGCAAAGTGCGTAAGCTTTGGCACGAGCATCTTCAATGTTCTCGCCAATTGCTGTAACACATAAGACTCTACCACCTGAGGTGACAAGCTTGCCATCTTCAAGGGCAGTGCCTGCATGGAAGACTTTAGTATCAATGCCGTTACCTTGAGTATCTCCTGTGATCTCATCACCTTTTCTTGGGTGCTGTGGATAGCCTTCTGAGGCTAAGACTACACCTAAGGCAGGACGTGGATCATAGCGGCATTCAAGACCTTTAAGACCATCGGCCTCACAGGCTTTAAGGCATAATTCAACAAGATCTGATTGCATACGCATCATGATAGGTTGAGTCTCAGGATCACCAAAACGGCAATTGTATTCAACAACTCTAGGATCGCCTTTATCATCAATCATAAGACCTGCATAGAGGAAACCAAAATAAGGAATACCATCTTCGGCCATGCCCTTTAAGGTTGGATTGATAATTCTTTGCATAACCTTAGCGTAAACTTCAGAGGTTACAACAGGGGCTGGAGAGTAGGCTCCCATACCGCCGGTATTTGGACCTTGATCGTTATCCATTAAACGCTTGTGATCTTGAGAGGTGGCCATAGGCAATGCGTTTACAGAATCAGACATCACAATAAAGGAGGCCTCTTCACCTGCCATGAACTCTTCAATTACCACTTTAGCACCAGCATTACCAAAGGCATGTTCATCTAGCATGGAGTGAATAGCCTGAATAGCCTCATCAACGCTCATGGCTACCACCACGCCTTTACCTGCGGCAAGTCCGTCGGCTTTAATGACAATTGGTGCGCCCTGCTTTAGCACATAAGCCTCAGCATCTTGTGCATTATCAAAAACTTCGTAGGAGGCAGTTGGAATATTGTGACGCTTTAAGAAATCCTTGGTAAAAGATTTTGAGCCTTCAAGTTGAGCGGCAGCTTTAGATGGTCCAAAGATTTTTAAACCTTGAGCTTTAAACTCATCTACTACACCTGCAACTAAAGGAGCTTCAGGGCCTACGATAGTAAGGCCTACGTCATGGCTTTTAGCAAAGGCAATTAAGCCTTGAGTGTCATCTGCTTTAATGGCTACATTTTCAAGCTTGCCACCATCTTGGGCAACCCCAGGATTGCCTGGGGCAACAAAAACTTTTTCACATAATGGTGATTTTGAGCAAGCAAAAGCTAAGGCGTGCTCACGACCGCCATTACCAATGATTAATACATTCATAAAAAATTCCTTAAAATTAGTGGCGGAAGTGACGCATTCCGGTAAAGACCATTGCAATACCATGTTCATTGGCAGCATCAATTACTTCTTGATCGCGAATTGACCCACCTGGTTGAATAATGGCAGTAACTCCAGCTTCTGCGGCAGCATCAACACCATCGCGGAATGGGAAGAAAGCATCTGAGGCTAGTGCACAACCTTTAACCTCAAGTTTGGCGTCGGCAGCTCTCAATAAAGCAATGCGAGCTGAGAAAACGCGTGAGGTTTGACCACAGCCAATACCCACAGTTCTTTTATCCTTGGTATAGACAATGGCATTGGATTTTGCGTATTTGCAAACCTTCCAGGCAAAAAGAAGCTCTTTTAACTCATCTTCAGAAGGCTGTCTTTGAGTTACGACTTTAAGATCTTCAAGTTTAACTGAGGTAGTATCAGCCTCTTGTACTAAAAGACCACCGTTGACTCTCTTGAAGTCATAACGTGGAGCACTTGCGTTTAAATCACCAATTTCAAGTAAGCGAATGTTTTTCTTCAAGGCAACTTGAGTTGCAGCCTCTTGAGTTACATGAGGGGCAACAATTACTTCACAGAATTGACGGCATACAATAGCTTTAGCAGTTTCCTCATCTAAAGGACGATTGAAAGCAATAATGCCACCAAAGGCTGATTCGCTATCTGACTCAAAGGCTTTTACATAAGCGTCGGTAATATTATCAGCGATAGCCACACCGCAAGGATTGGCGTGTTTTACGATAACGCAGCATGGATCATCAAACTCTCTTACACATTCAATGGCAGCGTCGGTATCTGAAATATTGTTATAAGAAAGCTCCTTGCCTTGAATTTGCTTACAGGTCACAATGCTTGTGCCCTGTGGATTTAAATCACGGTAGAAGGCAGCTTTTTGATGTGGGTTTTCGCCATATCTCATACCTTGTAATTTAACAAAGTTAAGATTTAAAGTGCGTGGGAAGGTACGATCTGCCTTTTCATCAATAATGCCATAATCAGGGGCTTTAGTTCCAAAGTAATTGGCAATGGCGCTATCGTAGGCTGCAGTGTGCTCAAATGCGGCAACTGCAAGATCAAAACGGGTTTCATAGGTTAAAGAACCATTGTTTTGATCCATCTCCTCAATGATGCGCTTGTAATCTTGGCTTCTTACGACAATTGCTACATCACGATGATTTTTAGCAGCGGCTCTAACCATGGTAGGACCGCCGATATCGATATTTTCAATAGCTTTTTCTAAACTGCAATTAGGATCGCTTACGGTTTTAACAAATGGGTAAAGGTTGACGCAGACTAAATCAATAGGTTTAATACCATGCTCTGCCATAACTTGTTCATCTTTACCTCTGCGGCCTAAGATACCGCCGTGGATCATTGGATGAAGAGTCTTAAGTCTGCCATCCATCATTTCAGGAAAGCCGGTGTAATCAGAAACTTCAGTAACCTTTACTCCGTTTTCTGTAAGTAAACGAGCAGTACCGCCAGTGGAGAGAATTTCAACATTGCGCTCTTGTAAAGCTTTAGCAAAGTCAAGGACTCCTTCCTTATCAGAAACACTTATAAGGGCTCTTGTAATTGGACGTGGCTCTTCCATGAAAAATGGCTCCTAAATAACACGAAAAAGAATAATTTAGTGTGATTCATACTTAATTTTTACTCAAAAAATTAAGTGCGCAAATTGTAGCATTTTTAGACACTCTAAGTTTAGCTTAGGCAAAGAAAAAGGCATTTATTTGCGCTTTTAGGAGGACTTTAGGACAAATAAAAGACAAAATTTATGATTTTGACTTTAAATTTAAAAAATTTTAGTCAAAAGCTGAAAAATAAAAGGTTTTTCGCAAGTTATATCTTGCTTATTTTGATGCTTTGTGATGAAATTTAGCCGCTTTAGAAAAGTAAGCTTAATAAGGGGCTTTAGATTAAAAAAGTCTTAATTTGTCTTAAAAGGGCAAATTGGCTAAGCTTTGCAGATTGTATAATCTGTTAAACAAGATTTATTTTTACCGGAGGGCTTAGGTTAAGCCTTCTTTATCATAAGAAAAAACAACAGGGATTTTTTATGAACAAGTCCGAACTCATTTCTAAGATGGCATCTCGCTCTAACTTATCTGCCACCACTGCACGTCGTGCTTTAGATGCTTTATTAGAGAGCATCAGCGAGGCCTTATCATCTGGAGATCGCGTACAATTAGTGGGATTTGGTACTTTCAAAGTTACTGAGCGTAATCCTCGCGAAGGTCGTAATCCAAAGACTGGTGAAGTCATTCAGATCCCAGCATCTAAGACTCCATCTTTCTCAGCTGGCGCTGAGCTTAAGAAAGCGGTTAACGGACGTTAATCTACAAGGGGGCTAAACTTAGCCCCCTAAATTTTTTATCCCATTTGACCTTCAAAAAATTTCACCAAGCTTAAAAATTACCTTAAGCACTCTTAAAATGAGTCTTATAGTAGAGCAAAATGTCAAAATTAGGCTTAATAGTTTTGGCATGAGTCACAAATTAAAAAACAAGCTAAATTTGATGAATCCTAAGCTTAAAAGCTGTGTCACAATGACAAACGTGCGCTAACGTATAGGCGTTAATGAATTATTGTTAGTTTTTTAGTTTACTGAGGATTTTTTTAATCATGGCAATTCATCCAAATGCTGGTAAAAAAGCTCGTGACGAAGATTTAGTAAATATTCCACGTTTAATGGCCGCTTATTATTTAAATCGACCAGATATGGATAATCCAGAGCAGAAAGTGGCTTTTGGAACTTCAGGACACCGTGGTACCTCTTTAAATGGTTCCTTTACTGAAACTCACATTGCAGCTATTTCTCAGGCTATTGCTGAATATCGTCAAAAAGAAAATATTACCGGTCCTTTATATATTGGTATGGATACCCATGCCTTATCTGAGGCTGCCTTAGCTACTGCAATTGAGGTTTTAGGTGCTAATGGCGTTGAGGTGAGAATTGAAAAGGATCATGGCTATACCCCAACTCCTTCTATTTCTCATGCTATTTTGACCTATAACAAAGGCAGAACCCAAGGTTTAGCCGATGGTATCGTAATTACTCCATCTCACAATCCACCAACTGACGGTGGCTTTAAGTACAACCCAACCGATGGTGGTCCTGCAGGAACTGAGATTACTTCTTGGGTACAAGATAGAGCCAATGACATCATTCGTGGCGGCTTAAAAGATGTTAAGCGTGTGCCATATGAGCAAGCCATTAAGCTTTCTAATGTTAAAGAATACGACATGCTAAATGAGTATGTTGAAGATTTAGGTTCTATCTTAAACTTAGATGCTATTTCAAAGGCTGGCATCAAGATTGGCGTTGATCCTTTAGGCGGTTCTGGTCTTTTCTACTGGGATGTAATCGCTGCTCGTTATAATTTAAATATTAAGGTTGTAAATTACAAAGTAGATCCAACTTTCTCCTTTATGTGCATTGACCGCGATGGCAAGATCAGAATGGACTGCTCATCTCCTTATGCCATGGCAGGCTTAATTGCGATGAAGGATGATTTTGATATTGCAGTAGGTAATGATCCAGATTATGACCGTCATGGTATCGTTTGCCACTCAGGCTTAATGAATCCAAATCACTATCTGTCAGCTGCTATTAATTATATTTATACTCACCGTGATAATTGGCCACAAAACGCCATGGTAGGTAAGACTGTAGTGTCCTCTTCCATGATGAACCGTGTAGCAGAAGGCTTAGGTCGTAAGGCTTATGAAGTACCGGTTGGCTTTAAATGGTTCGTACCAGGTCTTTTTGATGGCTCTTTAGCTTTTGGCTGTGAGGAAAGTGCGGGCGCTTCATTCTTAAAGAAAGATGGTAGTGTCTGGACTACTGATAAGGACGGTATCATTGCCGCTTTATTATCAGCTGAGATTTTAGCTGTCACTGATAAAGATCCAGCAGAGCATTACAAGATGTTAACTGAGAAGTATGGCAATCCTGTTTACAATCGTATTGATGCTCCAGCTAATGCAAAGCAAAAGGCTACTTTAAAGAAGTTAGATCCATCAGCAGTTGAGGCTTCAACCTTAGCCGGTGAAAAGATTGTTGAGAAGTTAACTACTGCCTCAGGCAATGGCGCTGCTATTGGTGGCTTAAAGGTTGTAACAGAGAATGGTTGGTTTGCCGCTCGTCCATCAGGTACTGAGAATATCTACAAGATCTACATGGAAAGCTTCAAGGGCCCTGATCATTTAGCTTTAATTGAGAAGGAAGCTACCGAAATTGTTAATGCAGCTTTAAAGAAAGCAGGTGCATAAGCCCTACTAATTAAAGCTTGCAAAACTTAAGAAGATCTCTCACAATTTGACCGTTGTGGGGGATTTTTTTTATGCCCACGTTTATCTAAGACTTACAGATACTTAAAAAAAGAGAGTCTCACTCTTTTTTAGGTTAGTGTGGACTTAAATGTTATGAGCGAGCTTTTAAAAAAGAATTATTACCGTTTAATTTGCTGTGATATGGACGGCACTTTACTTGATAGCAATAAAAATATTCTGCCAAGAACTAATGAGGTGATAAAAAAGGCTGTAGCTTCTGGCATGCAATTTGTCATTGCTACCGGCAGACCTCCTACTGGAGTTTTGTCTTATCAAGATAAGCTTAAAGTTAATCTTAAAGATTGTTTGGCAGTTTGCTATAACGGTGCGGTAACTTATCGTTTAAAAGATTTAAAAATGCTTACGGTCCACACTCAAGAAGGATCTTTAATAAGCGAGCTTTATAACTTAGCCGCCCCTTTAGGCCTTACTATGCATGGTTTCTCAGCAACAAGAGGACTTGTGGTTTCAGTGCATAATGAATATACCAATAAAGAGATTATTCATGCCCATGTGCCTTGGCAAGTGATTGATTTTGCAAATTTAAGCTCTGATGAAGGTTTTTATAAGTGTATTTTATCAGGTGATGTTCAAACTCTTGATAAAGTAAGAGAAATGATCCCCTCGCATATTAAACAAAAGATGAGTGTGATGCGCTCGGCTCCTAATTTTTTAGAGTTTATTGCAGGAGCTTCATCTAAGGGTAGTGCGGTTGCGGAACTTTGTCAGGTTTTAGATGTCCCATTAGATAAAGTTATTGCCTTTGGTGATGCTGAAAATGATGAGTCAATGCTAAAAGAAGTAGGCTTAGGAGTGGCTATGGGTAACTCAGCTCCTGAGGCCCTTGCAGCCTCTAAGCTTGTTACCGCATCTTGTGATGAAGATGGTATTGCTCAAGTTTTAGAACAAATTATTTAATAAGTTACGGATTTTAACCTTGCATATTTTTAAACGACTTATAAGTGGTGTAAGACGCGACAGCGTTCGTCCTCAAGACAGTTTGCCTTTAAAAGAGTCTTTAAAGGCTTTTTGGTTTATGTTAACTCCTTATTGGACGCATAAAGACAGTCGCATTTCGCGTTTGATTTTAGTAGTAATTATTGCCTTAACAGCAGGATCTATCTACATTGCAACTAGGATCAATACTTGGTATAAGGCCTTTTGGGATACGATTCAGCAATATGATGTGGATGCTTTTGGTTATCAAATCGGAGTTTTTGCGATTTTAGCTACTTTTCATGTGCTAGTGAGCGTCTATAAGGCTTATTTGTGTTCAAGACTTGCGATTAATTGGCGTAAGTGGCTTACCGGAAAAGTTATGGGTGAGTGGCTTGAAAAAAGCACTTACTATAAGATGCAATTAACGCAAAAACACACCGATAACCCAGATCAGCGTATTTCAGATGATTTAAATCTCTTTGTCTCGGCAACTATCTCGCTATTTTTAAGTACCGCTACAGATATTGCGATGATGATAACTTTTGCCGTAGTGTTGTGGGGCTTATCTGAGGCAGTAGATTTTACGGTTGCAGGTTATACCATTCATTTACCAGATGGTTATCTTTTCTATTTAGCTTTAATTTATGCCATCGCTGGTACTACAGTTACTTTTATTTTAGGAAAGCCTTTAGTTAAGCTTAATTTTAGACAACAGCGTTATGAGGCTGATTTTCGTTTCTCTTTAATTCGTGTGCGTGAAAGTGCCGAGAGTGTTTCTTTATACCATGGTGAAGAAGTTGAAGGGCGGACTTTAAGAGAGCGCTTTTCCAATGTAGTTAAAAACTATATAAGCCTTATTAATCGAGAAAAGAAATTGGGCTTTTTAACTTTAGGTTATGCGCAGTTAGCAGTTATTTTCCCAATTTTAATTGCAGCACCTTTATATTTTGCCAAAATCATTACCATGGGCTCAATTATGCAAATTAATTCAGCCTTTGGTCGAGTCCAAGATTCGCTGTCAACTTTAGTTACTAACTTCTCAGCATGGGCGCAGTGGAAAGCGGTTATCGATCGTTTGGCTCTTTTTTATGATTCCATGCAACAAACTGAGCAATTAAAGTGCTTAGAGCCTAAAGCTAATGCTCAAGAGAATTTAGAGCTTGATAATTTAAATGTGGGTTTAGTAGATGGCAGACAATTAGTTCAGGCTTTAAATTTAAAACTTAAATTAGGCGATAGTCTTTTAATTCAAGGACAGTCAGGCTGTGGTAAGAGTACTTTAATTAAGACCATTGCAGGACTTTGGCCTTATGCTCAAGGACAAATTGAAGTCCCTGAAGGGCAAAGATTATTTTTAGCGCAAAAGCCTTATTTACCACAAGGCACTTTAGCGCAGGCTGCCGTCTATCCGCAAGTGCAAGCTGATATTAAGCAAGTTGCCCATTACTTTAAGCTTTTAGGTCTTGAACATTTAATTCCAATGCTTGAAAAGGATGATCAGTGGTATCACATTCTCTCTTTAGGCGAACAACAACGAGTTGCCTTTGTCAGAGCCCTAATTATTAAGCCTAAGCTTTTGATCCTCGATGAGGCTACCTCAGCTATGGATGAAAAATTAGAAAAGACCGCTTATGATTTAATTTTAAGTGAATGTAAGGAGACTATTTTAGTAAGTGTAGGTCACAGAAGTACGCTTAAAGCCTTACATCATTTAGAGTTAAAGCCAAGTGAACAAGGCTCAACTTTGTGGAAGGTTGAGGTTTTAAATCCTTAAAGTTAAGTTAAGGCACCTAAGAGAGTATGGTGCCTTAAGTTTAATTGCTCAAAACCGCCTTTTTAGATGGTTTAAAAAAATTATTTTAGTCAGTATAAAGCATTCCAGCTTTGACTTTATCACAAACTTCTTTGCCCATTAAAGCCTCTAACATGGCATAACCAAAGGCAAAACTAAAAGCAGGGCCTTTGCCGGTGATAATTTTAGCTTCCTTATTTACCACCACACCTGCTGTTGAGAGATTTTTAATAGTATCAGTACAACCTGGATATCCGGTTGCTAAATCATTCTCTCCTATAATGCCATGGGTGCCTAAGACAAAACCTGGGGCTGCGCAAATAGCTCCTATGTATGCGCCACGAGCTTTTTGAGCTTTGAGCATCTTAATTAAGGTTGCACTGTCACGGCAGGCAATAGAGCCGTCAAGACCACCTGGAATTACGATTAAATCATAAAGGCTATCTTTGCAATCCTCTAAATTAGCATCACAAATTACTTTTGTCCCATGAGCGAGTGTTACAGTAGTGCCTTCATCACATAAAGCTGCTTTAGTTACTTTTACACCACCTCTAGTTAAAATATCAGTTTGAGTAGTAACTTCAATGTCCTCAGAACCATTTGCATAAATTACTAAACAAGTAGCCATGGAAATTCTCCTTTAACCATTTAAGATTTGAGCCGGATCAGTACGTGATGCTTTAAAGGCGGGGAATAGGGCCGCTAATATAGACATCATTAAAGCTGTACATATAACTAGCATAACATCAAAGATCCCCAAGCGCGAAGGAATAAAGCTTATGAAATAAATATTCTCATTTAGGAATTTGGTATTTAAAAGTTGTTCTAAAAAAGTAGTAAGGGTGGTGAGATTTAAAGATAACAAAATACCCAGAATTGCGCCAATTAATGTTCCGATCGCACCTTTGATTAAACCTACGAGAGTGAAAGTTTTCATAATATCCTGGCGTTTAAAGCCTAAAGTTAGAAGAATGGCAATTTCATCGCGCCTTTCACTTACTAGCATGTATAAAGTACCAATGATATTAAAACAGGCCACCATCATTACCATGATCATTGCAAGATACATAACCGATCTAATCATTTGAATATCATTGTAAAGTTTACCTTGAGAGGCCATCCAGGAGGTTAAGGTAGCCCTTTGAGTTAAGACATTAGAGCTTTGATAAACAATTGGTAGGCACCTTAAAAAGTCAGTAGTTTTAACATGTAAAGTATTCTCACTTTTTAAATTTCCAATAGCGCGGGCGGTATTAAGTGAGGTGATGGCAAAATTATTGTCTAATTGTCCGCCAATACTTAAAGTGCCAACTAAGGTAAATTCATAGGAGCTAATCCCTTGAATGGCTCTTGAAAGGTCATTGCCAGAGCTATGAGAATCTTCAAGATCAAGGTTCATGATTTGAATTTTATCGCCAATTTTTAAACCAAAGTTTTCAGCTAAAGCTTTACCTAAAACAATGGGTCTTAGGTCATTAAAGTTTTGATTTAAATCTTGAAGAGAGATGGTTAAAAACTTTTCAATATTAATAACTTGATTTTCGCTCTCATCAATTCCAAGTAAACCTACTGCATGAAAATCTTGATGGTTATGAATAATTGCTGAAAGCTCAACTACCGGGGCTACCGCTTCAATTTGTTCACTTGAGGCCATTAATTTTTGAGCCTCTAAAGAAGCATTGTCAAAGGATTTAGCTTGAGCTTTAACTTGCACTTGAGGGATCACTGAGAGAATACGGTTTTGTAGCTCATATTCAAAACCATTCATCGCAGAAAGACCTGTGATTAACGCTAAAACACCAATTGCAATGCCTACCGTTGAGGCAAGAGACATAAAACTTGATAAAGTAGCACCTTGCCTTGCTTTGATGAATCTTAATGCTAATTTAAGACTTAAGATCATTAAAATCCCCTAATACACCATTTTCAATAGTATAGATTTTATCTGAACGAGAGGCGATCCCCAGATCGTGAGTGACAATAACTACCGCAACTTGCTCTTCTTTTACTAATTGTAAGAAAAGCTCAAAGACTTTTTGTGAGTTTTCCGCATCTAAATTACCGGTAGGCTCATCGGCAAGTAAAAGTTTAGGGTGATTAACTAAGGCACGTGCAATAGCCACTCTTTGTCTTTGACCTCCAGAAAGCTCTGAGGGTTTGTAGTTTACTCGATCCTCAAGTCCTACTCTTTTAAGTAAATTAAAAGCTCGCTCTTTGGCAATACTCTCTTTAAGATCTCCTATAAGGAGGGGTAACATGACATTTTCAAGTGCACTTAGATCATTTAAAAGATGGTGAAATTGATAAACAAAGCCTAGTTTCTTATTGCGAAAGGCTGCTTTTTGCGAAGATTTTAAGCAAGTTAAGTCCTCACCTTCAAAAAGGATTTGTCCTTTATCTGGAGTATCTAGGGTTGCTAAAATATGTAGTAGCGTACTTTTACCCGATCCTGATTTGCCAATTACCGCAGTTAATTTGCCATCTTCAATTTCAATATTTACCCCTTTTAAAACTGAGGTTTGAATTGAGCCTTCACTATAAGTGCGATGCAAATCGATGCCTTTTAATAAAATATTGCTCATGCTTAATGCTCCAAAGTTTGCGCCGCATCTACAGATCCTGCGCGAATAGCAGGCACTGCCGTACAGATCATCGATAAAATTAAAGTTGAAATACCGATATAGAATACATTTACATAATCTATCACAACCGGAATTTGAACAGATCCTGCAACATTAATTCCAAGCAAGTTTAAAAGTTCATTTGCCCATAAGGAGAGCACGATACCAATTAAAGTGCCTGCTATAATTCCAGTTACACTACAGATAAGTCCCATGATAAAAAAGATGCTTACTACATCGGAATTTTTCATGCCCAAAGTTTTTAAAATGGCAATTTCCTCAAGTCTTGAGCTTACCATCATGGTAAGTGAGGATAAAAGATTAAAGGCTGCTACCATGACAATTAAAAAAAGCATCACTGACATTGCAAGTTTTTCCATAGCCACAGCATTGAAGAACTCACCTTCGCTTTCTTGCCAGGTGCGATAGCGGATCTGATGTTTATCTAAATAGTCTGTAATTTCGCTTAAGTTATAAGGATCAGTTAAAAATAATCTTAACCACAATTGTTCATCTTTAGCGCGTAAGACTCTTTTGACATCCTCATAATTTCCACGCGCGCGATTTTCATTAGAGCTTGAGGCTTGTCTTATGTAATCGCTTATCGTAAAAAGCCTCGTGGAAGGGGTAAGGCCCATCATGGTATAACGAGCATTAACCGTGGAAATAATTCTTACCTTATCGTCAAAGTTTAATTTTAAATTATCAAGGAGGCGAATATTTAAGGCAAGCTCGTAACTGCCTTTAGGCGCAACTTGGGGAATGGGATGGACATTTTCTTTAAAGTAAATGGCCTTTTCAAGATCTAAGCCCTCAAGAATAATGGTGGCTAAGGAACTTTTACTTTGCGCTAAGGCTCTAGCCTCGACCATCGGGCAGAGAGCCTCTAGATTGTCAAATTGGGCTAAATCTTTGGCAATACTAAGATCTGCTTTGATCATAAGTTGCGGAGTTGCACTTAGTACTACTTCTTTAAGCCGTCCCTCAAGTCCTGACATTATTGATGAAACTACGATTAAGGCTGCAATGCCTATTGTGATTCCAAGTGTTGAAATAATAGCCACGGCTGGGGCAAAACGTCCTGAGCTTCCTTTGCCAAGAAAGCGCCTTGAAAGAGAAAATTTAAGCCACAAAGCTTTGAACATTTTTTATCCTAAAAAAGCATTAATCTGCATCTAAAAAGGCTCTCCTATTTCTACTCTAAGTTGTTACTTTTTGCAATGTTCTTGACAAAATAGCTAAAAAATCTAAGAAAAGTGAGGCTCAAAGAATTTTTTTGGTATTTGATGTAAAAATTTTGAAAAAATGATTGACATAAGCTTAAGACCTCTATAAAATGCACACCCGTCGGCGATTAGCGCAGTCCGGTAGCGCAACTGGTTTGGGACCAGTGGGTCGCAAGTTCGAATCTTGCATCGCCGACCACCTCAAGAAGTAGCGAAAGCTACTTTTTTGTTTTTAAAAACTGCAAAATTAAAACAAGCCTTTAAGGTACCTGTCTTAAAAGAAAATTAAGCCCTCATGAGCTCTCAAGCAAGTTTAAAGTCTTTATTTTTCTTCCTTTAAAAAATCTAAACAACTATCATCGGCAAAAGGTTTTTCTTGGGTGTGGATTTTTTCAGTGCCAGCCTCAATTGCGGTTTGATAGTACCAACATTTGTACTCAATAATTTTTAAAACCTCTTGTAGTTTAGAGATTTGCTCAAGTACGGCTTCTTTGCGCTCTTTAAACATCGCATAGCGCTCCTCAAGCGAGGAATCCCCAAGTCTTAAAGCAGCACTAAATTGTTTAATTTCTTTTAGGGGCATCCCAGTTTTTTTTAAGGCAATCAATGACCTTTAAGGTTGCAAGATCTTTTTCGGTAAAAACTCTATATCCTGATTCTTTTCTTTCGACAAAGGGAAGCAAACCTTCTTTGTCATAATAGCGTATGGTACTAGTTGCAAGACCTAAAAGCTTGGCTACTTCGTGAATGCTATAGCTATTTTTAGTTTTGGCCATGTAGATTATTTCCAAGTGAAAAAATTAATTTAAATATAGCCCATTGCTATAATTAACATAAAGTTTAGCGTAAATCTCTAAAGGAGTGTGAGGTGTTCTTTACTTATTCACAACAGGAACTCGATTATTTAAAAAGCAAAGATAAAACCTTAGGTAAAATTATTGAGAAGATAGGTTTAGTGCAACGTGAAGTTCAACCTGATTTATTTTCTGCCGTGGTGTTTAGCATTATAGGACAGCAGATCTCAACTAAGGCTCACCTTACCATTTGGCAACGTTTTAAACAAAATTTAGGCACAGTTGATGCTTTTACCATCAATCAACAAACCTGCGAGCAATTACAAGCTTTGGGCATTTCTTATCGCAAAGTATCGTACATTAAAGACTTTGCCGCAAAAGTGGTAAGCGGTGAGTTTTCAGTGGAAAAAATTCAAGAATTAGAGGACAAGGAGGCTATTGAAGCTTTAATTACTTTAAAAGGGATTGGGGTGTGGACTGCGGAGATGATTTTGCTTTTTTGTTTGCAAAGAAAAGATATCTTAAGCTTTGATGATCTTGCCATTCAGCGCGGTCTTAGAATGATTTATCGACATCGCAAACTTACTAAAGAGCAATTTTTAAGATACAAAAAGCGCTACAGTCCCTATGGCTCTGTGGCAAGTTTGTATATATGGGCGGTAGCAGGCGGAGCTATTGCTGAATTAAGCGATCCTGCACCTAAAAATAAAAAGGCAACAAAGGGCAAAACTGATGCTAAAAAAGCAAAATAACTTAGATGATCTGCAATTTACTCAAGAGTATCTCTCACCTTTAGGAAAGCTCTTATTAGCTTGTGATAATGAAGGTTTAACAGGGATCTGGTTTGAGGGGCAAAAATATTTTGGCAAGGGCTTGAGCGTAAAGCAAAAAGCACTAGAACATGAAATTTTAGCGCAAACTAAAGCCTGGCTTGATCTATATTTTAAAGGACAAGAGCCTACATTTACCCCGCCACTTAAATTATGCGGAACTTTCTTTGAAAAATTAGTTTGGCAAGAGCTTTTAAACATACCTTATGGGACGGTGACCACTTATGGGAAATTGTCTTTAAAAGTTGCCAAGACTTTAAATAAAGAGCACATGGCTGCACAAGCCGTAGGTCATGCCGTAGGTTTAAATCCAGTGAGCATAATTGTGCCTTGTCATCGGGTAGTGGGAAGTCGGGGCAATCTTACAGGTTATGCCGCAGGCTTAGAGAGAAAACTTAAACTTTTAGAGCTTGAGGGCTTAGATACTAAGCTTTTTTCTTTAAAGTAAGGCTTAAAACCCCGCCTTGTAGGGCGGGGTCGTAAATTAAGAGTTAAAGTTTATCGACTAAAACTTCAACTGTTGTCTCTTTAAGAAAGTTTTGCACTTCCTCTAAGCTTGGAATTGAAGGGGTAGCACCTTTGCGGGTGACTGCAATTGCTGAGGCGGCAGTGGCGGTTTTTAAGGCCTCTTTACCTTTTAGACCACGAGAGAGGGAGGCGATTAAAAAGCCTAAGAAAGTATCACCGGCTGCTGTCGTATCAATGGCTTTTACTTTAAAGCTCTTGCAGGATACCGCATCCTCACCTACTTCTTTTAAGATAGAGCCTCTAGATCCTAAAGTTAAAACAAAAGCACAATTTGGATACTTGTCGCTTAACTTTTCAATTAAAACATAAGGATCAGTGTCTTCTTTTAAACCTACCATGGCAGCGCCTTCAAGTTCATTGACAATTAAAAAGCTACAAAGCTCAAGTGGTAAGTCTAAAAGTTTGGTGGTAAAAGGTGAGACATTAAAGCAAACCTTAAGTCCACGTTTAGAGCCTTCTTTTATAAGGTAATCAATATTGTTAATTTCATTTTGTAAGATTAGATAATCCCCTTGATTAAAATGTGAGAGGGTATCATCAATCTCTTGAGTGGTAATAGATTGATTTGCGCCACCAAAGAGGAGAATACAATTTTGACCGTGTTTATCAACTTGAATAATGGTATGTCCTGAGGCTATATCGCGTTTTTTAAGAAAATCATCGTGAATATTATTTTTGGCAATTTCATCAAGTAAAACTTTTGAATCATCGGCACCTACTGCACCTGCATGATAAACCTCACCACCTGCGCGTGAGAGGGCTACAGATTGATTAAGACCTTTTCCGCCTGCAAAAATATTTCGTGAAGTTGAAGCTAGAGTTTCACCTGGTTGTACAAAATGATCTACTCCGTAAACGTAATCAATATTAAGCGAACCAAAATTTAGGATCTTGCTCATAAAAAATCCTCAATAATCAAAGAAAAATTCTTAAAATTAAAAGATAAGGTACAGCATAACCCAAGCCATTAAAAAATGTGTAGAAGAAGAGAGCTACTTTATTAATTTGCAGAAAAGATCACAAAAAAGACTTTTTAAATTTAGCTAGATATTAAAAAGGCAACGCTTAGGCTGCCTTCTTTCATCTAAAATTTACTTTTTAACCGGAGGTACTTCAATTTTTAAGATATAGGTTAAAAAGCCGTATAACAAAGCTCCGACAATCATTGCTACAAGTAAACCAACATTTGCCACAGCAAAGGTACTTGAGGCTACATCATCTGGCAGTAAGAAAGAGGTAATTGTGGCAATATAAGGATCAGAGGAGGTAATAGTGCCAAGGCCAATGATAGTGGCGACAATTAAAGAGACCATAGCCGTCCAACGATAGTTTCTACCACCCTCACCATAAGGGGATGCCATACTTACATCCCAAGACAATCTTTTTTGTCTTAGAAGATCAACTATTTCAATTGCACCCCAGGAGCCCATAATCACGGAGATTGAGGCTAAAAATGAGGAGAATGTGGATAAGAAAGAGTCTGAGATAAAGGTTAAATAGAAGCAACCTAAAGCAATAATGATGGCATTTAATAAGGTGGTAGTAACACGACTTAAAGGCACGCCTACTGCTAAAAGGGCAAGTCCTGAACTATAAACACCGGTCATACCAGCGGAGATTAAAGAGATGATAATTACTAAGGAGAATGGTACATAGAACCAGAAAGGTAAAATACCAGTTAAGGCAGCTAAAGGCTCGTGAGCTGCTTTCTCTAAAAGCTCAGGATTTCCCACAGATAACATGACACCTAAAATTAAGAGTACAGAGACTGGAAGGGCAATACCGGAGGTGGTCCAGAAAATTACTGAACTTGCTGAGCTTTGTCTTGGCAAATATCTTGAGTAGTCACCACCATAGTTTAAAAAGCCCAAGCCTACCATGGTCATAGCTAAGACCACACCGCCTATAAAGGTGGCAAAACTTCCAGAAGGTGCAGAATTTAGCATGGAAAAATCAATATTTGGAATAAAGAAGAAGAGGTAGACAAAAGTAAAGGCACCGGTGATGATGGCAATATAGCGCTCAACTTTGAGAATTAAACTATAGCCATATACTGCACCTACCATGGTAAGAACAATGACAATGACAAAGGAAGCAAAAACGCAAGTGGTAGTAGGGTAGCCATTGTCTTGAGAGAGTACCGGCATTAGATTTGCAAGTAGATCTGCTAAAGTGGTGGAGGCCATAGAGAGCATGGTGACCTTCCAGCCCATATTGGCTACATAACCGAAGAAAGCTGGGATCCTGTTACCATCAACACCAAAACAAAATCTTGATTGAGCAAGGGTTGGAAGTCCTGTTCTAACTGACCCTACAGCTAAGATCCCAACAAGTGAGCAGGAGAGGAAGTAACCTAAAACTCCTGCAAGCATAGCTTGAAAGACGCTTAAGCCTAGGTTAAAGACATACATACCACAGGTAATACCAAAAATTGAGATATTCCAGGAAAACCAGACTGGAAATAAGCCTGAAGGCTTTCCATAGCGTTCGCTATCTGGTACAGCATTAATGCCGTTTTGTTCAATGCTAGTTGAGTTACTCATCTTATTTACCTAAAAGTTTTAAAGCCATAGGATCGTCTAATAATTGCCTTAAAGTTTGAGCACTAGCCGCCCCTTGAGTGGCAGTGACTGAGGCTGCCAGGCGATTGGCTAAAAGCGTTGCATCATCTAAAGTTAAATTACACATTAAACCTGCGATAATGCCACCGGTATGTGAATCACCTGAGCCTACAGTATCTACAACTTTAATTTTGAAACCCTCAATATGCCTAAATCCTAAATCATCTTCAATATAAGCACCATTTTTGCCCGCTGTTACAACAACAGACTGTTTTGTGCGCAAATGTAGTGCACCTAAAGCATCTTGTGCACTAGCTTTGCCGGTTAACATGAACGCTTCTTCGAGATTTATCGTATAAAGACAATGTCGTTTTTCAAGTTCCGCGGTTATGTCTTGTGAAATAAGCGGAATTCTAGGACCTGGATCGTAGACAATCGTGCAAGTCTCTTTTAGATCTTCTAAAGCATCTAAGATAACTTTGGCATTCTCTCCTTCCATTTGATAGCCACTTAAATAGACAAAATCAAAATCTTTAAGCTTTAAATCTTTAAACCAACTTTTTTGAAATTGTCTTTCAATGCCATCCATGGTGATAAAGCTTCTTTCACCATTAGCTTCTACTAATGATAAACACCAGCCATTATCAAAACCTTTAAAACAATGCAGAGGATAATTACGCTTTTTAAACTCTTCTTTCACGAGATTGGCAATAAAGCCCTCGCCAAGCGGCATTAGAGCTTGAAATGGCAAATTGAGTTTATATAAAACATCTGCAACATTAAAACAACAACCCCCAACTTTAGCATTTTCAAATTGACCGTGCTGATCACTGCCAGATTGGGGGAGTTTTTCAAGTTTAATTCCCAAATCGACAAAAGCAGATCCAATAAGAAGCGCTTTTTTATCCGGTGTTAGGTGATTTAAAATTTGCTCAATTTGCATATGGATTATTCCTTTATAAAGCTTTGGCGTTTGTCCATAATCTTAAGAGCAAGATCGTTAAAATTAAGCTCATTAGTTTTTTCAAGATAAGCTATAACATTAGGATCAAAAGCACTTAAACCTTTATAGGCACCACAAATTGCGCAAGCCATTGCACCAATCGTGTCAGTATCACCACCTAAATTTGCACAAATCTCTGCTGCAAGATGCGGGTCTTGGGCATAAAAAGCGATCGCTAAAGCAGCTGTGACCGACTCTGAGGTCATAGTTCCAGTGCCTAAAACTTGATAGACCCATAAGCTAAATTCTTCTTTGGAAGGCTTGCTTTGAATTTTAGCTAAGGCAAGATTAAGGCGCTCTTTTATTGATGCCGCCCAGGTAGGCTCACCTAAGGTTTTGGAATAATCAAAAATTGACAGGACATCGTTGATGGTATCTTGAACGCTTCTTTCATTGATAAAAGAGGCTACTGCTTGGGCCACCATGGCAGCACCTGCAATGGCGACATCAGTACCGTGAGTGACACGGCTTATTTTGGCAACCGTTCTTGCCAAGGACTTTTCTTCATTAAAGTTAAAAAAGGTTCCCACCGGAGCAATGCGCATTGCAGCCCCATTGGTAAGGGCAGTTTTGGTAAAAACTGTATAATCCTCACCTTTAACGTGAGCTAAAAGAGATGCTTTTGAACTTGGACCTAAAAGATTAATTTCAAAGCCATTCATACTTTCAACCCAGGCAATTAAATCTTGCGCTAAGATTTTAACTTCTGGGACTTTTTGGTACTTTAGAAGATCATTTAAGATCACAAACGCTTGAGCACTATCATCAGTATAGTGCCCTGCTTTAAAATAGCAGGCCACAATATTATCTTGAGGGCCGTCTAAAAAGTCAGTGATATAGCCAAAACGCTCTCTTAATTTTTCCCGAGGCCAAAGCTCTCCTGGAACGCCAAAGGCATCGCCTAATACCATGCCTGCAATGGTGCCTGCAATTCTATCTTGTAAAACACTTGTATTCATAAAACTCTCCTTGCTAATCAATGTCCTGCATCCCTTGCAAGTTTGATTTCAAGCTCAGGGGCATAGGTAATAGTGACTTTTTCAATTAGACGATCGTTAAGATCGGTTATCTCTTGATGGGCAATAACCAGGGCTTGACCTAGATTTACTTCAAAGTCGCTTGCTAATTTTTCATTAGCATTAATCGCGCTAATTCTTGAAACACCTTTATAGGGGTAAATGTTGTAATCTTTGCGCATTACCTCATATAAAGACTCTTTGGCAAAATCATGTTGATTAATGTTAGGAAAAAGACTAAGTGGGACATAGCTGTCTTCTTGGGTAAGATATTGAATGTTCTCCCCTCTTTTAATCCCACGCGTTCTTTTTAAATGAAAAAACTCCTCACCATTGTTTTTATCTTGCACAATTTCATTGACATCAACCCGTGAATAAGGTTCATCGTGCATGGCTCTAAGCCCTTCTGAAAAGGAGGAGAAATTCCAGGAAGTTCTTTTAAGTTTGCTTAAAGTAATTTGTACTCTTTTACCTTGGCTTTTTTCAATTAAGCCTTCGTTTTTTAAGATCTCTAAAGCTTTTCTTAAAGTTGCTCTACTTACATTATATTTTTGCGCTAAGCTGTTTTCACTTGGGAAAAGCTTATCCTTATTATTAAAAGTCCCATTTAAAATTTCTTGTTTAAGTTTGTTTGCGATTGCTGGGTACTCAGGTGCGCAGCGTTTCTTTTCATTCATATCGCAACCTCCTTAGCTGTTATTTTTTAACTTGTATATACAATATACCTTCATCATACGCCTATTTTGTTATAAAAAAGCGTGATAAAGATCACAAAAGACCAAGTTAAAAGACGATCTTATAAATTGTGCAAAATTAGTGCAAATTTTAGGAAAAACTTATAAAACACGCCTGATTTACAAGTTTTAAGCTTATTTTGCGCATATTTGGTGCTAAACTTAGCGGCCGTGACTTAAGTTAAACGCTATCTAAAAGTTGGGTATTTAAAGTAAAAGTATTAAGTGGCAATTAATCATGTCAGAAAAAACACTCTCTCTTTTTTGGTTAGGAATGCGATCTGGTATTCCGGTGGTTTTTGGTTATGTGCCAGTAGGCATTGCTTATGGAGTATCCGCTCTACAAGCAGGTTTTTCACCTTTTGAAACGGTACTGATGTCCATGATGGTCTATTCAGGATCAGGTCAAGTATTAGGTGTGAGTATGACTGCTCAACATGCAGGACTTACGGCGATTTTTATTGCAACCTTTTTAATTAATTTTCGCTACTTTATTATGTCGGCCTGTATTTTCAGTAGGCTTCCCAAATTAAGATCCCTAGGTAGAATTATTGCCTCATGGTTTGTCGTTGATGAAACCTTTGCAATTTTTACGACTGCACCTGAAAATAAAGCAAAATTACCTTATTTAGTTGGGATCATTGCTTTAACTTATAGCTCATGGGTTTTAGGGGCAGTTATTGGGGTGGTCGCTCACTCAATCTTACCTGAGTGGATTTCGGCAGGTTTGGGGATCGCACTTTATGCTCTGTTTATTGCCATTGTGGTTCCAGGCTGTAGACGCAACGCCAAAATTCTTTTAATCGTTCTTGCTACCGCAATAAGTTGCACTTTGTTATCTTTGGTGATTGATGGCAGTTGGGCCATTGTCATTAGCACCTTAGTATGGGCGGCCTTAGGGGCATTTTTTATTAAAGATTTGGGCCTTCAAGATAACAAGGATCAAGATAAGCAAAATAGCGTTGAGAAATCACCAAGTTTAGGTCAAGATGTGGAGTAACTTATGGAAACACAACCTTATTTACTGATTATCTTAGGCATGTGTGTCGTATCTTTCTTGCCAAGAGTAATTCCAGCTTTATTTATCTCTAAGGTTAAATTTAGTCCCTTTTTAAAGCGCTTTTTAGATTTAATCCCGTATACAGCCATGACCGCTTTAGTGTTTCCAGGAATTTTTTACTCCGTACCAGGTCATATGGATGTAACTTACTTTGGAGCGGGAGCTGCGATTTTAGCTGCGATTTTAAAGTTGCCTTTTGCCCTTACGGTAACTATTGCAGTTGCGGTAGTTTTAGGACTTTTATACTATCAATTGCCTTAAAGCTTAAGCGTCTTTAAAGCTTTTTAGGCAAAAATGGTATAAAAAAGCGCACTTTTTGTGCGCTAATTTTAAAGCTTTAAAAGGTTAAGGCTTGAGAAAAATTACTTAAAAGACTTAGATAAATGCAACTCTCAAGCCTTAGGATTATTTTTTAGCACCAAACCACTTTTGATAAAGCTTATCGTAGGTGCCATCGGCTTTGATCTTATCAAAACCTGCATTAACTATCTCAATTATTTCAGAATTATTTTTATTGATAGCAATGCCATAGTTTTCTGCAGACAAAGTTTGAGGAAGTGAAATGATCCCAGAGCTTTGATTGGTTGCAAGATAATAATCATTAACTGGTCTGTCATTAATAGCAGCCACACAGCCACCTGCCTTTAACTCTAAATAAGATTCTGGTGCAGAATTAAAATTAGAGGCGGTAGCACCTTTAATTTCTTTTTGAGCATAAAAAGAACCGGTGGTACCAATTTGGGTGCAGATAACCTGACCTTCTAAATCTTTAACAGATTTAATTTTATCTTGGTCTTCTTCACGAATTAAGATACTTAAACCTGACTCATAGTAAGGATCTGAAAAAGCCACTCGCTTTTGACGCTCTGGAGTAATGGTAATTGCAGATAAGGCAACATCAATGGTATTGGTAAATAAGGCTGGAATTAAACCATCAAAAGGCATGGTAGTAATTTCAATGCTATAGCCTTGAGCCTTGGCAATGGCATCAATAAGTTCAATGTCAAAACCGGTTAATTGCTTAGTGTTTTCGTCCATAAACTCAAATGGAGCATAGGAAGGCTCAGCGCCTACGCGTAAGATCTTAGTATCTTCTGCAAAAGAGACGCTTGATGTAAAAGCAAAACTTGTAAATAAGGCAACGCCTAGGGGCTTTTTTAAAAGGGAAGATATTAACATAACAACCTCATAGTAAAATTTTTGCAAAACTATACTCTTAAACGCTTTTAATTTGGAGAAGGGGTAAATTTTTGCTCAAAAACTGGGCAAATCTTTGCAAATGAATTTTTTACAATGCACCTTTTTGGGGAAATTTTTTCTTGATCTAGCACCTTTGAGAAAGCCTTCCTAAAATGGGAGTCTACTTTACAATTACAATTTTAAGGACACTCGAAAATGGATTTTGAAACTTTATGCCTTCACGCTGGATATACCCCCAAAAATGGTGAACCACGTGTGATGCCAATTGTGCAAAGCACAACTTTTAAGTACGAATCAACAAGAGCAGTACAACAGTTATTTGATCTAGAAGCACCAGGCTTTTTCTACTCTCGTCTTGCAAATCCGACTGTAGATTATGTAGAGCAAAAGATTGCAGCTCTTGAAGGAGGCGTTGGTGCCTTATGTACTTCCTCAGGTCAGGCTGCAAGTTTCATTTCTTTATTGACTATTTGTAAAGCAGGAGATCATGTGATCTCGGCTAGTAGTATCTATGGTGGTACTTTCAATCTTTTTGCCGTAACTTTAAAAAGAGTGGGTATTGAAGTTACCTTTGTGGATGAAAAAGCCTCTCCTGAAGAGTTAGAAAAGGCCTTTAGACCTAATACTAAGGCCGTTTTTGGTGAAACGATTGCAAATCCTTCTATGGATGTTTTTGATATTGAAAAGTTTGCCAAGTTAGCTCACGCTCATAAAGTTCCACTTATTGTAGATAATACTTTTGCAACCCCATATTTATGCCGTCCATTTGAATTTGGTGCAGATATTGTTGTACATTCAACTACTAAGTACTTAGATGGTCATGCAACCACCGTAGGCGGCGTGATTGTAGATTCAGGTAATTTTGATTGGGCCTCAAGCGATAAGTTTGAAGAGTTTGTAGTCCCAGATGATTCATATCACGGCTTAATTTATACCAAGGCCTTTGGTAAGGCTGCATACATTGTTAAAGCTCGTGCACAAATGATGCGTGATCTAGGTTGCGCCCAAGGCCCACAAGCTGCCTTCTATATCAATTTAGGTTTAGAGACTTTACCTATTAGAATGGATCGTTATTGTGAGAACGCACTTAAAGTTGCTAAGTTCTTAAAGACTCGTGATGAAATTGAAGAAGTGCGTTATCCAGGTCTTGAGGATTCACCAAATTATGCTTTAGCTCAAAAGTATTTGAAAAAAGGTGCCTCAGGCGTGATTTCTTTTAGCCTAAAAGGTGGCAGAGATGCGGGCGCTAAGTTTATTGATTCACTAAAGCTTGCAACCTTACAAGTGCACGTTGCAGATATTAGAACCTGTGTGCTCCATCCTGCAAGCTCTACCCATCGTCAATTAACAGACAAGCAATTAGTTGAGTGTGGTATTACTCCAGGTTTAGTTCGCTTCTCCGTAGGTTTAGAAAATGCTGAGGATATTATTGCCGATATTGCTCAGGCCTTAGAGAAAGTTTATGCTTAAAAGTATCCTTTGAAGTGAAAATAAGAAGGCTCTATGAAAATAGGGCCTTCCTTTTATGGATAAAGTAAAACTTAAATTATTTAAAACGCTTGTCAAAGGCTTGTTTTAGACGTTTTAGTGCCTCATCAATATAGCATTCAGGCACGG
Organism: uncultured Succinivibrionaceae bacterium; assembly: GCA_944389835.1. Taxonomy (GTDB): domain Bacteria; phylum Pseudomonadota; class Gammaproteobacteria; order Enterobacterales; family Succinivibrionaceae; genus Avisuccinivibrio_A. The sequence continues at coordinate 3,102 of CALXNU010000012.1, read as the reverse complement.
CACAATTAATTCTTGCAAAGCCTGCGCCTTTTTGACCAAAGCTATCGCCGCGATTAAAACCCAAGCCCGCGTCTTTGTATAAAAACTCATGAATTTCATCTGCACTTAAACCTGTAGGGTTAAAGTCTGCCCAGACTAAATAGGTAGCCTCAGGTAATGGGGCAATAATTGGCAGTTGCAACTTTTTGATGCCTTCACATAACTTTAATTGCATCTGTCTTACATGCTCGGTAATTTGCTTTCTATAGTCATAGCCAAATTTATATCCGGCATAGGCTGCTTCATGACCAAAGGAGGTTGGCTGGAAATGGAAGGCGTGAATGATATTATTAAGCTCTTGTTGTAACTTATCATCATAAGTTATCGCAAAGGCACTAAAGAAGCCGCCAATATTGAAGATCTTACCACCCGAGGATAAAACTAAAATATTACTTTTATCTTGGGCGACTTTCAAAATTGGATTATAGGAGCGACCTTCATAGGTAAAGTCACCGTGAATCTCATCACTAATTAAGATAGTTTGAGTTTTGTGGCAGATCTCAACGATCTTCTTTAATTCTTCTTCACTCCAAAGTCTTCCTACAGGATTGTGCGGATTACAAAGAATTAAGTATTTGGCATCTTCACGTGCACAATCTTGCTCAAGTTTTTCAAAGTCTATGGTGTAGTAATTGTTTTCATCTTTTAGCAAATCGCTGTCGATGGTTTCACGACCATTGGCATTAATACAGCTTTTAAAGCAATGATAAACCGGAGTCATGAGGACAACTTTGTCGCAAGCTTTAGTAGTTCTTGCAATTAAGGTGCCTAAGGTGGTGATAAGACCTGGAATTTCTGTAATTTTTGAAGGATCAAGATTTGCTTGATAGTGATGCTCAAACCACTTTGCAATTACTTGATTAAAATCAGGATGAGTAGAAGCATAGCCGAATTCACGACGTTTAACAACTTGATTTAAAGCCTCTTGTACTTCAATTGGGGAGACTAAATCCATATCTGCAACTCCCATAGGGAGTACTTCATAACCGTTAACAATCCGATCATAAGTCCATTTTTCAGAACCTACACGGACAAATTGTTCATTAAAGTTGTAGATCATAAAGAAGTTCTCTTTAAGCTAAGGTTAGGTTTACTGCAAAACTATAGCAAAGTTTTAATTAAGGGATAAGAACAAATTTTCTTTTTAGGCGCAATTTAAAAAAATTTTAGAAAAGTCTTGCTAAAAAAATTTAAGTTAGCTATGATTAACCACAGTTAGTTAGGACTAACTTAAGTTTTCTTAAGCTTACGCTTTAGTGTAGTCTTTGGTGTAAGCAAAAACTTCTTGCATGTGCATTGACGGTGGTACGTCTTGCTCCTTTCGTTCCTGCTTTTTAGCAGGAACAAATTTTTAAAGCTTAAGCTTAAGAGAATCTTACCCAAACTAAGTTTACTAAACCGTGAAGCGCAAAGCGTTTTGCGGTTTTGTTTTATTTGAGGGAATGAAACTACCACTTACTAACGTAAGCGGTTTCGCAGGGTCGTATCCCTGCTTCTAGCAATATTCCGCTGTCTGCTTTATTGTGCAGGCAACGAATTACCACGGGCATGTCCACAACGCCCTCATCGAGTTTAAGTAGCTTATGTAGCCACTCATCCCCGAGTTCTTTTCTGGCTATATTTAGAGCACCATTAAGGTCAGCTGAAAACAGACGTCCGTTTTTAGTGCGGTACAAACCGCGCTTTACCCGCTTGCCGGAGAATCTGCATTTAAGACCTTCCTGATATTTCTCAGGCATAGGGTCAAAGTCCAAAGCACTAGCCTTGGAGGTATAGCTTTCCTCTCTAACAATGACCTCTATCCCTAACTCTTCGGCCTTATACTTAATTAGGTCAACAAGCTTGCTGTGCGGTATCTGCACAAATTTTTGGTTGTTTATTTTGCCAATATTGACCCTCTGTTTCCACTGCTTATTGAGACCGATAATAATGGTGCCCAAGTCATGCGCGACGCAATAGTTCACGATGACTCTGCTTGCTTTATGCAGTAAATCGTCAATCTGCATATTGCGGTGAAAGGCTATCTGATTGCAATGCTTAGACAGACGCTTGATTTTTTTATATTCATTTTCACTTTCATCTGTCCGCCCTTCTATAGCTTTCATGATGCCTTCCTGAAGCGCTACATGACGTTTATTCCATCCTTGGTTGATTGATTTTAAGGTCCTGCCCTTGACCAAGAGGGGTGCCACCCCGGGTTTGGTCGCTATACAAGATGCAAGATTATCTACCCCTAAATCAACGGCCAAAGCATAATTCTTATCAAGCAATACAGCTGAGTTTTGTTTCTCCTTTCGGTAAGTAAGTTCTATGAAAAATTCGTGATTAGTTGGCACTATGCGCAAGTCTTTGCAGACTGCAACTTCCTTCTTGGCATTGAAAAGTTGATTTTGGCAACAAAGCACTTTGATAGGATTTAAGCCATAACGCTCAGCTCCTGAGATGGTAAGAAAGCCGTTTTCAATCTTATAGCCATTTCGACCTACCACAAAGGTCCGATATTTCTTTTGGTACCCAGGAAGCTTAGGCTTGCCGGTAAACTTTTCAGAGTTCAGATCATATTCAGCTTTGGCCGCAAAGAAAGATTTAAACTGCTCATGTACTATTTGCGTTTGGCGCTGTGCCGAAGTAGCAGAAGGCATTGCACGGTAATCAGAGGTATAAGCGTCCCTTATATGTTGGTCTAGCTTAGTGCGACTCTTGACGCCTACTTTGCTGAATAAATCCTGTCGCATGGTAAAGACTGCACAATTGCCTACCCGGCGCGCTATTGAGCACAGCAAGTGGCAAGCCCTGAAATTCGGGTTATGCTGTCCTATAAATTGGCGCTCAGTCCGTTCAAAGCCCATGCAGTTTAATACCTCATTTCACAATGTCTTCAATCTGAAAGCGCATTATAGCGTGAAATTAAGATATTTTTTAGGAAAGGCAGATAATTTTTCTTAATTTATAGATTATCACCCTTAAGGCGATATGACTTGATTATAATTTTGAAATAAATGTCCGCGCAATCCCATTATCTTTAGATGATGGGTCAAGCGGACTCAATGTTATAATGTGACA
>CALXNU010000011.1 GCA_944389835.1 uncultured Succinivibrionaceae bacterium | reverse complement strand
CGTATAAGAGGTTATCCTTAGAAAACTGATCAATCTTGATGAGCAAAAATTGATCATAATAAGTTAGCTCTGACACTGGTTTTTAGGAAATTAACGTCTATATTTGAATTATTTCATTCTTTTTATTTGGAATTATTTCTAATGCGTTTTTTATAAATGATATTGATTTATCTTTATAAAGATTTATTTTTTCATCAACATTAATATAATCAATATCTTTAAGAATTTTATTAGGCATAAATATTTTATCTACTGATGTTAAAATTCTATCTTCATCAATCTCTAACATAGATAAAAGAGACTTGATTCTATCTTGACCGTTAAAGTTAACTATAGATAAAAATTGTTTTTTAAAAATAATTGAAAATACTGTACCGTGAAAAGAATCCGTTACAATATATTTAGCATTTTTAATCAAAAATAACCATTCACCAACATCTCTAAAATCTAGATTCTCTGAATAAATCCCATCTAAAATTATTTCATTCCCAGTAATTTTAGTAAATGATTTAATTTTATTATTAAGCTTAATATTTTTTTCAAAATTGTTATTATTATTTTTAGATAAAAATATTTTAAGAATATATTCGTCTTTTATATCAATTTTATGACTAGATGTAAAATCATTAATAATTAATTCATATTGTTCAGGCTTTATCAAAAAAGTAGGATCTATTACTTGTATTGAATTAACTCCTAAATTTTTACATATTTTATTTCCAGACTTTTCTCTAACAGATACAGCATCGAATCTTTTCAAAAGCACAGAGGCTTTATTTTCATCTATGGAACCACAATAATAGTCCTGCCCAAATGATGCAGCGTAACTTATTAATGTTCTATTTCCTTTTACCCAATCAAGCATATAAATTCCTGTATTAAACATACGGAAAACCTGATCTGAACCTACAATTATTTTTTTCCACCAAGGTGACATTTTTATTAGATCTTCTCTATTCACTATTGTTCTGGACATAGGATTTAAATAATTTTTTCTAAATTTTTCAAAAGGTGCTTTTCTATTAACGTTTACTGGCAAATAATTGATAACTTCAGGTTTATATCCTAAATTTTTTAAAATTTCTAACATAGAGAATGTAACTAATACTGCCCCATAATTATTAGCAAAATGAAAATTCAAAATTCCAACATGAAATAAATTTTTATTTAAAAAAGAAATAAATGATTCATTAAACTGTTCAGATTGTTCTTTTATTTTATTTAAAAAAAGCTCTCTTTCCTTATGTTTGGGAGCAGGACCTCTTAATTGTGCTTGATATATATATATATATATATATCATTAATATCAAAAACTTTTATCTTTTCTAGTTTGGATTTTATATTATCAAATAATATTTTTCCTTTTACAGTATTAATAAGTAAAGCCGATGTTCCTTCTAATTTTTTATCAAACTTTTCATCTAGTTCATTAATATGCCAAAAATCGCCTAAAGTAATGTCTCCTACTCTTGATAAACAAGCAAAAGGACATGTTGAACAGGATTCTCTGTTATAGCAGTTTTGTAGAAAGCCTCTAATATACTCATTAAATTGTCCACTTGTAGTAAATATTCTATTATTATCATCATCAAACAAACTAAGTAAATGGGAACTACGCCAACCGTACTTTTTATCTCTAAAAGAAAAGCTATTTGCAGTTGGATATTTTCTTCTTAACTCTGCAAAATATTGTCTAAATATTTTTCGTGAAGGAACTCCATGACAAATAAGGTCTACTGTTATTAAATTTTTATCATTTTTTTTACCAATCACTTGCCTTAATCCTGCCACTTGGCAAGGTGTTCCTACAAATAAAACAGGATGCTCTTTTACTAGTATTTTAATTTCATTAAATACATTTTTTAAATCACTTTGAACATATTTTGAACCTTTCATGCTTAAAATATCACTAAATTTATTTGATACTTTATGGAAAACATCAAAATTGGATTGAATTGCTCCACATACATAACCATTATTATTAATAATAATATTTTCAGCCAAAAGAGAAAAAACACCACCAGAAGAAGATGTTTTTACAATATCCTTATTTGAAGCTCTAGTAGCATACACATATTTTACCGAAACATTTTTAATACTGTCCTGATTATTTGCTGGGCATTTTTTTGAACATAAACCACAATTATTGCAAATTTCTTCATTAACAAATGGTTTTATAAAACCATATTCATCCTCTTTCATTACTATCGCTTTATGTGTGCATAATGAAGCACAAGCAGAACATCCATAACAATTTTTAGGCTCACAAGGAAACATTTTAATCTCCTATTATTAAAAATAAAAACATACTAATAAAATCAACTTATTGATGTTATTTGTTTTTTAATTATATTTTTAGTAATTTTTACACTAAATAACATCAATTCTAAGTAGATCTTGTAAATTAAAAGCTTCTTGGGAATTCCCAAGTGGCTTAATTGCTAATGTGATATTTATAAAAAAAAAAACTTCTCATAATAAGTTAGCTCGGACAGTCATCATTTATATTAAAAACACAAGCCATATCAAAGGTGTATATATGATATTAAATTTTTAATTGCTTTAGTGAATATTTCAAAAACATCGAGTACTTCATTTCTTGAAAACTTATTAGTATAAACATATATATACCCTCGTGCATCCTTTTTAAAATTAAATAATTCAGAATTATTCTTATTTAGAACTTCTAAAGCTTCTATAAATTTGTTATCTTTTGAAAAGATTTTTGATTTACACCAAAAACCTACAAAATAAACATCTTCATATAAAGACAACTGAATCTCAAAGTACATAGAATTTTTCCAATCTAAAATTAAATATGGTTTTGTAAAGTCATAACGAAAACTTAGATCTGATGGTAATTTAAATTTCCATTCAGCAAGAACTTCCATCCATCTTGTATAAAAAATATAACTACGAACTTCCTTTCCGAGATCAGTATAAATATCAATTTTATCAAAATGGTCTTTTGTATGTTCAGTTGCTAAAGAACTAGCTACCTTAAAATTATCTATCCAATCCTTATACATGAATTGAATAAAGGGATTTATCCACGGTTTACGCCCCCCCCATGAAATGCACTACAACAGAATTCGTTGAGCTAAATTGAGGAAATGAATTATACTCATAAGGAGAGAAAATATTTAATTTAATATTATTTTTTAAAATGCTATAAGCGATAGCTAATTCATCTAAACCAGATTTAAAATATTTAACAAATTGCTTTATAAATAAGTAGGAATCTTTAATTACTATATTATATCTAAATTTTTCTAAGTGTGTACTGTAATTTTTCAAATAACCACACCTTTGCAATAGCTTTCCTTTGAATTTTTTAATAATTTTTTATTTTTGGCCTTGCCCTTTGCGAAAATTTATAGTATACTTATATTTAAAGGTATACTAGAGGAAAAAGCCATGCCGACCAAGAAAGAATTGCCGCCAAGACCGGATTTATCCAAGGTTAAGAACCTGCCCAAGGGGACTGTTTACCTACAGGCAAAGGGATTTCACTGGTATGTCGTAAAGCGCAAGTACACGCCTGTATTTGACGAGGTGACCCAAAAGAAGAGCTATAAGGAGCAGAGGGTATATCTTGGTCAGGTGGTTGATAACGAGTTCCTCTCGCAGGATGAGTATAAGGCGCGCTATACCCGTCACGGACACCGGCGCGCGGCTTCGCTGCCCACTCAGCTGCCAAGCAAGCCGGCAGCATCCGAAGGCAGGATCCATGATTACCGTTTAGGTGCCGCAGCTTTAGTTTATGCGGCCGCAGAGAGCGTGGGCCTTAAGGAAGATCTGCTGGCTGCAGGCTTCCCCGAAAATACCGTGGACTGCATTCTCTCCTTAACTGCCTTCTGCATATCAAGGAACAGCAACTCCTTCTACCTTTACAAAGACTGGGCATGCAATCGCCTTCTGCCTTTGATGTCGCCCATGGATGGCAAGGCGCTAAGTCTATTCTTTGAATGCCTAGGCGGCATGCAGGATGAGCTTAACGCCTTGTTCAAAAGAAGGATCGCCCGTTTACAGAACGATGAGTTCTTATCACTTGACAGCACCAATATCGCCTGCGAGTCTGAGGAGAGCTCTTACGTCGTGGAGGGCAAAAATAAAGACGGCTCTATTCGCAATCAGGTTGCATTAGTGGCAGTGGTAGGGCAAACATCACGCGCCCCGGTGATGTATAAGCTTATGGCCGGAAATGTTTTTGACGCGGAGACGGTGGAGGATATGTTAAAGCGCCTCAAGACCTTTGGAAACATTAAGCGGGCCGTAACCGATAAGGGCTACTTCTCAACCAAAAATTTCATTACCGCCAAGAAGCTCAATTTTAATTTGATTTGCTCGGTTAAGCTTTCTATGACCTTTGTGCTGGATGAGATCAATGCGATCCAGGAAAAACTCGTTCACTCCTTTGAACATCATATTCCCGGGAGCAACGGCGTCTCCGGCCTTACAAAGAAGATCGTCCTTACGGATGCGGACGGCACCCCCTATGAGTTTTGGCTGCACATGTTCTGCGACAGTTATAGGCGCACCATCACCGTCAACAAGTTTTTTAAGGCTCTTGATGAATTTGAAGCATCCTGGAAAGCCAAAAGCAAGACGGCCCCCAAAGATCCTCTTCTCAAATTTTATCAGCGCGCTAAAGGCTCCGAGAACATTAAAGAGTTTTATCCGATTGAAAGAAATATGATTAAAATCAATACTGAACTTAGATATGCAGGCTTCTTTGCCAATCTCACAACCTTTGAGCAGGAAAATACAGATAATTATTTTACGTATGTTGTTCGCGACTGTATCGAGAAAAATTTCCGGTTCTACAAGAGTGAAGCAGGTGCTGGCGCAGTCAGAGCTCACACTGATCCTGTAATTGAGGGGCGTGCCGTGATCAGTTTCTGCAGCGCCATTGTCCTCAACCACCTGAATGTTTTATTAGACAAGCCGCTCTCTAAGCCGCAGAGCAATGGTAAGATCAACTACAGTAAACCGGTCAGAGCTCAGTTCTCACTGCCGCAGCTGATCGAGAAAATGGATCCACTAAGTGCTACAGAGTATGCAGACGGAACTTTTGAACTCAGCCCCACGATCACTAAAAAGCTGGAAAACGCTTTTGCTCAAATGGAGCTGCCGGATCTGAAAACTGTGACCGCCTCGTATACTCACAGAAAAATTTAGAATTATAATCATAATCGTCACTGCTAAAAAGACACCCTCCATTCGGGGAAGGAGTTTTGTCTGAGAAGTTTGGAATTTGACATAATATTTCATTCTCATTAAAAGGTAATTTATCATTTAAACAATTATAAAATTTCTTTTTAAATCCTGTTCCATTAGACCAGGCAAATCCTTTGATATTTGATAAATTATTTGGGCTATGTTGTAATAACGTATCTAAGTCTAAAAGTAAAAGTGATCTATAATTTTTTAGATGCTCTAAAAATTTATATTTAACCAAAGCAAGATGTGAATATTTTTTTATAAAATTCTCTGTTGAATTACTTAAATTATCTGCGTCTAAATCAAATTCATTACAGAAATCTTGTAATGTATATTTGAAGAATATAATTTTGTGATTAGTTGTTTTATCAACTAACTTATTTAAATAATCTAATGTATTAGCGCTAAAACCATCATGATAACATAATATATCATCAAAATTTTTATCTATATTTTGTATGTTAATAATAAGCGTAGCTAACGCAAAAACCATAGATTTATTGGCAAATAAAACGTAAGAAAAATTATTTTTCATAATAAAACTCCTAGAAGACTTTGCTAAAATCTTATATTAATTAATCTTTCATCCATTTTTTGATAAAAAATATTATTGGTTTTCTCAAAAAAGGCATCATCCTTAAAAGATAACCACATATTCTTAATATATATATTTTGGAATCCAAACAATACAAAAGCGGATCAGAATAGAGTTTATTAATAAGTTTTGATTTTTTTAAATTATTATCTGTTTTTAAATTTTCATTATCGCTTAATGTTTTAAAATAATCTTTTATTTCTTTTGAAGACCTTGATAAACTCATTTCAAGAGAACGAGTGATTTTTAGTAAAGATTGTTTATTTTTATTTAAGGCACAAATTTGATCACATAATTTTTTATTTAGTATTGGAGCATATTCTTTAGGTTGTTCCCAAATAGTATCGGAATATTTTAGACTTCCTATAACTTTACATATAAATTCTGCTGTTGGTGTATCATTAACATATTTAATGCAAAACGACGAAAGTAAATGTAAACATTTTGAAATATCATTAAATTCAACTGCATATATATCATTAATAAATTTAGAACACGATAAATTAATTTTTTCTAATAGATCACCATCAAAATTTTGATTTTTAAAAATTGGTATATAATTTTCTTTTATTTGTTTATAACCAGTTACAGTAGTGATAGGAGCATTAGCAAAAATTGCTTCAATAAATAATAAACTTAAATTCTGATCAGAATAGTTATATCTTATGTTTAAATTTTCAGATGGAAGAATACTTCTAAAGTAATAAAATTCTGTTTTATAGTTTTTAAGCATTACATTAAATAACTTACCTAAGCAGGTTTGAGTATAACCTCTTGCCCAAAATTCAACAAATGCAAAATTTTCTGAAAAATTAATCTCTTGCTTTAAATAGCCTATTAAATTGGTCCGTAATCGTTCGGCAATTTTAAGCATTTCGCATTTAAAAACAGGAGAATTTTTAAAAAATTCTCTAATTTGCTTATTTTTAACAGAGTCAATGTAATCAATATCTTTTAATTCTGGAAATAACTTATTAAATCTAGAATCAGATAAGTGTAGCATTTTTAATAAATTATCCTTACTATCAATACCAGTAAAGCTACCATGATTAGAAAAGAAATCATCATCTAAATAATCTATATTTGATGGAAGTCTCCAAGCAGCACGTGATCCATAAATTAATTTGGTTTTTATATCGTATTTAAATTTAGCTATAATCTTATTAGCTATATTTTGCAAAAGTATTCCATCGCGTGAAATAAAATATAAACAATCAATTTTTCTTTTTACAGCATCATCTATTACCCATTTTAAGTAGGGTACTAGTATTCCAGATGCAATAGTATAAGAAAAATACGATTTTAGATCAGAAACATCATGATTCTGTCTAAATGATCTATATAAATTTGCTATTTTAAATATGTCACTATTATGATGTACTGTTATTAAACGCTTTTCAAATATATTTAAATTAAAATATTTATATAGTTGTGCATCAATTCCTATGCTTAATGGAAGATTGAAATCAGATACTTTATTATCTCCTTTATGAACCCATTTATTATAACACCAAGGTTGATTATCAGCATACACTTCGTAAAATAATTCTCCTGACCTTTTTTGAACCATAAATTCACTAGAAACATAAATTGGTAATTTACTTATTTCATACGAACAAGATTTTTTAAGTAGTAGTTTTATGAATCGAACAGGAAGGTACATATCCGATATTAATACTACTTTATCATTATTAGATAAATGTTCTAAAATTTCATCTGAAATTGTATGATCTACATAGATTGAATTATATTCAGCTTCTAATTCATATTTTATTAGAAATCTAATTTGCCTTTGATTTAAAGAATAAATATCAGCTATCCTTTTAAAGATTTTATAAAACTTAATTTCTTTGATATTTTTAGATTTTAATTGATATTCTCTTTCGTTTTTTTCAGCTCTACTTCTAATGTCTTCATAGGCACAATAAAATATAGAAGGAAATGATATAAAGTCTTTATTCTGATTTATTTTTTCTTGAACCTGTAAAAATATAGCACTAGGTTCACTAATATCTCTATGGATTAGTGTGTCAAATATGTCATAACTATAAAAGACTGAGTAAATCTTATTTTGTATCTTAAACTCATGAGTTTGTTTTATTATAGAGTCACATGTTTTGTCATCAGAATAGCCCCAAAATCTTTCTAAGATAACGTCATTTTCTTTTAAAAATTCTTGTTGATATTTTGCATCGTTTAATTTATTTATATTTTCTAATAACTCTTCAAAGGAATATGCAATAATTCCTGATGTATTAGAAAAATAATCATATTCAAGCATATTGACATTACTTGAATAATCATAGATATACCTAATAAATCGAGTTACACCAGCTGCAAGAATATCATAATAAATAGAGCTATAATCAACAATAGCTGCATAAAAAATACTAAAGAAATCATAAACGTCTAGATCTTTATCCCACATTCTTATGTTGCTATAAATATTATTTCTTATTTGATCTGCTAAAAAATCATTATTTATTTTTACATGTAGTTTTATATATAAAATAAAGTCATTCATAATTAAAGTCTTGTTTAGACTTTCTAAGTTTACTAATGATTTAGATAAAAAATTTGATGGGTCGGAATCTCTAAATGTTGGGCAGTATAATATTATTTTTTTACCTTTTGCAGTAGATAAAAGATTATATAACTTTTCTTTATCCTTATTTATTAAAGAAGGAACTATATTTCTTGGATATAAACCACGTATTATTTGAGAATCTTCTAAATCTAACATATTTTTAAAGTGCTTTTCCATCATAGGCGATGTAACTAAAAAGCACATGTTATTTCTAATAAAATTATTATATTTAATATATTTTGATGCTACCAATAATCTTAAATTGTCTCTATCAGCCTTTCTTTCTATTTTTTTTAATCCAACACCATGATATAAATTAAGTAGCTTACAATGCATTATTTCTTTTGGGTAGACCTCTTTAATTTGTTCATTCACATAAACCCCAGCTTTTGACATTAAATATTTTCCTTCTTCTGAAAAGAATTCATATGCCTCAAACCCTTGTTTTCTAATAAATTCTAAATTTGTTTTGTCTTGGGTTAAATAATAACAATGATATTTATCTTTTTTAAATTTATTCATATAAATAAATAAATATTTAACATTGCCATAAAATCCACTTGCAGAATTAAATAACCAAATGTACTCTGAATTTATATTGCTTAATTTTTCTGATAATTTATTGTTTAGAGTCATTTTATTCTCCTAGTAATATATATATATATATATTAAATATTAAAATAAATTACTTCTTTTTCCTGCATCTTTATATGCTTTTCAAAAGAATTTATAAGATCTTGAATATTTTCAACCAGCTCAAGTCTACCTAAAATTTTTTGAAGAGGACCTTTATTAGTTAATTTTTTTATCAAATCAAAAGCAGATTCAAAATCAATTTTTCTTGATCTACTGCTTCCAATAATTGTAAGTCCTTTTTCTAAAACTCTTCTTGTGTTAATTAGTTGTCCATGCTCTGAAACTCCCATTAGCACTAAAATTCCACACGGTTTTAAATGTTCAATTGCATCATTAATTGCATTTACAGCTCCTTCTCCTCCCACACATTCAAAAGCAATATCCACTGAAAGGTTGTTGTACATATCATAAGTACTATATTTGTGTTGAGCACAAGAAATTAAGCTCATCCTTTCCTCGTGCTTTCCAATTACGGTTAGCTCTCCACAGAGTTCATCTTTAGATATAACCAAACTCATTAAATAGCCGAGAATTCCATCTCCCCATACACCTATATTAATTTTGTTGTTGTCACGTCTGTAAATTTCGTATAAAGATTTTGCTCTTCTTAAAGCATGACAACAAACGCTAATTAATTCTGTAAATACAAAAGGAATAGGATCTTCATTGTCTGGAATAAGAATAATTTCTTCTCTGTCCATAGACATGACTTCTTGACAGAACCCATCAGCAGAACTTGATCTAAAAAAAGCATGTTCTCGATAGTTACTGATCTCATCTGTAACATCATTTCCACCAGGAAGTAACACACAATAGGTTCCTTTCTTTATACATCCTAGTGGGTCATAAACAACTCGACCTACTGCTTCATGAATTAAAGCTAGAGGGAGCTTTTTCTTTAAAACTTTTTTAGGACGTTGTCCTAAATAATAACGTACATCTGCTGCACAAATCGATAGATACTCGGGTTTGACTATCACTTTTTCATTTAATTTGATAGCCTCAAATGTTGGCACAAAAACACCAGGCTTTACAAGCTTAACTACTTCTTTAAGCATTTTATTTTATTCCGACCAAATACTTTGCAATCATAAAATCGTAATCAGTAGTTATTTTTATATTAAATTCAGAGCCTTTAACTAAAGCTACTTGATAGCCATTTTCAACAAACATTCTTGCAGCATCAGTTAAACTATCTAAATATTCTTTATCTAGTTTTTCATATAAATCTATAAAGTCAGATAAATAAAAACTTTGGGGAGTTTGTCCTTGATACATTTGAGATCTTTTTGGGATCTCGGTAATAAATAGGTTATTTTCTGATTTAACAATGGTATCTGTAGCTGGTATGACTGTATCTGCTACACGACTATTATCTAACGCTTTTATGTTATCTTCTATTATTTTTAAAGTTATAAAAGGTCGAGCTATATCATGAGATACTATTTTATCATCACTTGAAATTCCATATTTATCCCTTATTAATTTTAATCCATTATATAAAGACTCCTGCCTTGTTGCACCACCTGCACAGATAATAACATTATTATATTTATCGCTAACAAGCAAAGACTTAGCATGATCAAGCCACACTTCATTTACAACAATAACTATTTTATCAATCTTATCACAAACTAGAAATTTATCTACTACAGATTCAAGTACTGAAATTCCACCTAATTCAAGGAATTGTTTAGGAATTTTACTAGATTTTAATCTAGTTCCAGTACCACCTGCTAAAAGGACTGCATAATTCATAATAATATTCCTATACCAATAATTTTTCAAAGAAATCACAACAACGTCTAGTAGATTTTCCATCGCAACTAGACATAAAATTACACCATACCTTACTAGATGTTAGCTTTATTAAATCTTCTAATGTTTCATTAGATGTTTTGTTTAAAACTTTACTAAAGTAGCAATTAAGATCGAAATAAATACCTCGCTCATCTAAAAGGTATTCTTTACTATCTTTACTAAAAAATACTATTGGTTTTTTGAAAAAAGCATAATCAAAAATAATTGATGAAAAATCAGAAATTAAAACATCAGCTGTTGATAAAATATCAACTGATTTTTCTTTAGAGATATCTATCCAATTTTCACTGTCCTTTTTATCCATAATTTTGGCTGATGGATGACCTTTATATAAGATTTCAATCTTGCCTGTCTTTTTTAAATCTAATAAAAAGGCAGGAACTTCCGGAAGAGTCCTATTGTGCGAAATAGTTCTAAAGGTTGGAGCATATAAAATCCATTTCTTATTTGGATTTATATTGTATTTCTGACTTAAAAATTCTTTTTCATTATTGTAATTAACTTTATATAACAAATCTGTTCTCGGTAAACCTAGAGGAAGAACATGATCGGGGGAAATTCTAAAGGCTTTAGCATAAATTGAAATAAGCTTTTGATCTGAGCAAACCACATAATCGTATTGACCATGTATTCTGCTTATTCTTCTCTCTTCCTCTGTTTTATCAACATCCTTTCTAAAAGCATCAAAACCAAATTTTTTAAAAGCGCCTCCAGCGTGCCATACTTGTATAAGCTCGGTATTTTTACATAAAAGTATATTTGATATGATTTGTGTTGACTGATCTACACAAATCACTTTAGATTTTGCTAATTTTATTATTGAAGAAATAGAAAACTTATTTCCGTCTATTTTAAAGAATTTTCTATTTCGATTTTGTAATTCTTGGCAAATGCAATCAAGATTTAAATAATCTTTACTTGCAGTACCAAAAACAATAGCAATCTCAGTTTGATGTTCAAACTGAGATAATATCTTATAAAGTATCTTATAAAATGCTATTTTATATTTCTTTAGCATTTATAAATCCACCACAACCTTAGTAGCCACAGCCATCTGATAGATGATCTGCATCAAATCTTTAGCAAGTTGCATATTCTTGCTGTCAAACTTTGGCATTACCAAGATCTGATCTCCTGCTTCAATACCTAAGTCTTCTGCAAGCCCAATCTCGCCATTTGCTTTGGCAACTAAAATGTTCTTATCATCTGCACGATTGCTTACGCCTCCAGCAGCGCCTAAATAGTCATCAAGACTCATGCTCTTGTCATAGGTCACAGCCTTAGGCATAAAGACTTCTCCTGCCACTAAGACCACATCGGTAACCTTTGGAATGACAATTTCATCGCCATCTTCAAGACGGATGTCACTTACAACACCGCCTCTTGAAACTACGACTACACCATCAGGCTCTAGAGCTTGAGCACGTTTGACAAAATCTTGAATTAAGCTTGCCTCTTGAACACGAATATCTGCTTCATCTACTGAGGCTGAAGTAGCGGTAAGAGCGCTTTTCTCTAAGCGTCTTAAGGCATCAGTAATGACTTGCTTTTGTTGCTGGGCAACTGACTTGCGCTTGATATAAACTGAATGCACATCACCAATTGCAGGATCTACTTCAATAAAACTTAATAAATCTCTTAATCGTCTTTCTTTGTTGATAGGAAAATGTGATAAACCTTCAATAGCACCGCTTACCTTAGTAATTAAGGTCTCACCTTGGACATCGGCTGCAAAGGTTACGATATCGCCATCAAAAAGCTTAAAGTCTTTAAACTCAGCTAAGCTTAAATATTGATTAATTGGCTTTTGATTGCGTGTGCCAGTAACGCTTACATGAGAGACTGAGCTTTCAGGGTTGGCAAGGGTAATAATGGAACTGCCAGTATTACGACCTTCTTTTAGCTCATACAAGGCTTCTTCACGAACTAAACCACGGACACTGACTGAGGCACCACGTTTAGTGGCAACAATTACATCACCGTCTTGTAATCTTACTTGCGGGGTGGTGCCATCTAGAATGAAACTGTAGAGATCATAAGAGGCAATTACCTTACCTTGACGCTTAACTTTTAAGTCTCTAAAGGAGCCTCTTTTGAAATCAATTCCACCAGCCCTGTCAACATAAGAGAGCACAGAATCATATACTCCGCCTGCATATTGTCCAGGGTTTGTGACAAACCCCGACACAAAAACGCCGATTGGCTGTGAACTTAAAAGATTTACATAAACCTCTACATTGCTAGTAAAGACCTGCCCTACTCTTGCCTTAACAGTATTTTGTAATTGTGCATTAGTAATTCCCATAACAGAAATAGGACCAACCTCAGGCACAAAAATATTACCTTGCTGATCTACAGCTAAGACATCATCATATTGTCTTGCACCCCAGATTCTAATGACAATTCTATCGCCAGGAGCAATTTTATAAGCAGGATTAATACTATCTGAATAAGTTCCTGCAAAACGACCTTTAAAAAGGTTAGCTCCAAAAGGTAAAAGCCATGAATTTTTATCTTGATAATAACTACCTTGAGCCCAAGCAGGTTGACCTTGGAGAGGAGCTTCTCCGATAAAAACGCCATTACCTGCTTGGTAAGGATTTACAGTATAGATGCCTTGCCCTTGATTTGCCAACGGTAATCCCTGCATAGGAATTGAACCTTGATTAGCTGATACTAAAGGAGGATTCCCTAAATTATTTACAGGCTGAGGTAAAGATCCGGTACTTGCAGGATTTGGCACCGTAGAATTACCTAAATAAGTATTATCAATACTTGTATTTCCAGTAACTCCAGTACTTCCTACGTTCTGTTGCATAGGAGCTGCAATCACAGTTCCTGCAAGCGCACTTAAGACGCTTAAAGCTAAAACTTTTATATGCTTCATGAAAATTAATATCCCATATGTTCTTTAATTGCGGCTACAATTAATGAAATCACTCCATATGCCATCGACAATGCTACAAAAATGTAGAATGTAAATAAAAATGGCTTTGGATAAAGCGACTCATCAGGAAGAGAAGGTTTTGCTACAGTCACAATATACAAATTTTTTGCCAAAATATCAGCTTTTGCACTTTCAAGTGAGTTCATAGCAAATAACAAACGTTGTCTTGCAAACTCAGCCTCAGTGACTAAATTTTCATATTGTGAAGCCAAAGTATTAAGTGAAGTGCCTTGAGCTGAAACCTCGGTTAAACGTGATCTTTCACGCTCAATTTGCTCTTCAACTCCAACTAATCTATCTCGTAAGGCCTTAAGAGCAGGAGCATCTCTGTCTGTATAGCGACTTTGCTCAGCTATTTGTGTGCGCAATAAAGCCGCTTGACTTTCAAGTTCAATTACAAGTGATTGCATACCTGCAGCCGTTGCCTTAAGGTCTAAATCCTGATTTTTATTTCTAAAATCTCGTAAGGCATCTTGAGCGACAGTTAGACGATCACGTGCTTCAGCTACTTCTAAATCAGCTAATTGCAACATATCTTCCTTAGCTCGCTCATTCATGCTATTAACAAGATCTTCGCTAATATGTAAAACCTCTTCATTAATGTTTTGTGCCATTTCAGGAGTATACGCCCTGACCTCAAAAGTAATTACATTTGAGTCTTGGTTAACATTAATTTTCGTGACATTATGCCAAAATGATGCAATATCGTCAATAGTTGGCGCAAAAGAAAGTCGTGAAATTAAATCATAAGTTTGATCTGTGTAATGTTTTATTAAATCTAACTCCTTATCAGCCGCATAAAAGGCATCATTAGATTTTAAAAACTCCTCAACTACCATCGCATCCTGTAATGACGCTGTAGGCACTCTAAACAACGAGGTCATGAGATTAAAACCACTAGTTCCTCCTTCAGCGCTTTTTACTGCAAACTTTACCTCTGAAATATACATAGGAGATGCCCATAAGCCAAAATATCCCAAACAAATAATTGATGGAATAAAGACTAAAGCTAAATAGCGTTTGACTCCAACATTTAAGTTTTGCCAAACGCTTTTTAGTTTGAAATACAGATCTTTGAAAATATCTTTTGGCTCCTCTTGCTCTTGCTTTTGCCCCCCTTCCTCAGTTTTTATAACAGCGGGAGATGATGCTTGCACAGGGGTTGCTAATGGTTTAGCTTGCATGGTTTGTTGCTCTTTATTATTAGAGTTTGTTGTATTATTACTACTAGAATTAGATGTTGTAGTCTGATTATTAGTTGCCACAGTTTTTGATCCTTGTTGTAAATTATTGGACGAGGAATTAGTTGCTTGAGTCTTTGGCACAGCTTGAGATGCAATTTTTGCTTCAGGTGTAAGTGTAAGAGTTGATTGTGCTCCTTGTGTTTCTCCCTGAACAGGAGTGTTTGCCTGAGCAGAAATCACCACCGCTTTTGCTCCTTCTTTTGCTTGCATAGGGCTTGCCATAGTATTTTTAGTGTCTGCGCTCATTGCAAACCTCCGTATACCGTTTTATCGCATCATTTAAATTATCAAAGCTCTCAAGTTTTCCTTTATTTAACACCGCACCACGATCACAATGAGCTTTAACCGAGTTTATAGAGTGTGAGACAAAAATTAATGAAGCTTGATCTTTCAGCTTTTGTAAAGCTTTAGTAGCTTTTTTTCTGAAAACCACATCACCAACTGAAAAAGCCTCATCTACTAAATAAAAATCAAAACCTACTGCTAAAGATAAGCCAAAAGCAAGTTTTGCTCTCATACCAGATGAGTAAGAATTAAAAGGCATATCCATATACTCACCAAGTTCTGAAAAATCTTCAACAAAGGATGAAACTGTTTTAATATCTGCCCCATAAATACGGCAAACAAAGCGCAAATTCTCACGTCCTGTTAATGAACCATTAAAACACCCACCAAAACCTACTGGCCAAGATACGGATGAAGTTCTTATAACCTTACCAGATCTGGGGTGTTCTGCTCCACCTATGATCCTAATTAAGGTTGATTTACCAACGCCATTTAAACCTAAGATTGCAGTACTATGTCCTGGTTTAAAATCAATATTGACATGATCTAAAACGGTATGAAAACCATCCTTAGTCTTATAGCCATGACAAATATCTTGAAGAGAAATCATCTTTCTCTCCTGGTGCGCACATAGCGCTCAAGTAATAAACCTAAAAAGAGTACAATAAGCGTAATTACTGTGACATACATTAAAGAAAGTCCATCACTTGGATAACTATAACTTATGGAACAACGCGTAAGCTCCACCAAATGTAAAATCGGATTCAAATAGAGAATATCAGCAATATCTTTACTAAAAGAGTTTACAGAAAAGAAAACTCCCGAAGCAAAAAACAATAAACGAATTACCAATGGTACAATTCGTTCTAGAGAAGGAATAAACACAGCTAGTGACGATAGTAGCAATCCCATTCCAAGACTAAAAGCAGGAATTAAAAAAATACAAGCATAGAGCAGTCCTGCTGAATTAAGTTCAACAGCTAAATCCATAGCAGATGCTACTGCAAGTAGTGCAATTGTCACAATAATTTGCGTAACATAAATAACCATAACACGACCTATCATTACATCAAGCTCCGTTACCTGAGGAAAAGTAAGCAAAGCTTGATTAGATCTAACTGCATTCATGCACTTACTTATGGATTGCGATATAACTGACCACACGCCAAAACCTAGAATTAAAAATACCGCAACAGGCATTCCATGTGGATCGGATGCTCCGACAAATTCACGTACTGCCCAAAATACACCGATCCCGAACATGGATTGAATTAAAACCCACAAATAGCCGAGCTTAGCATCACCATAGATAGTATGGGTTTCTCTTAACATTAAAGCTAAGATTACGCGGCGCTGTACAGTAAAGCCTTCCCAAAGCTCACGCACTTAAAGGCCCTCACCCAAAATTAAAGGGGCAATATAGCGCCAGGTGCCATTCTCTGTTTTACAGACAGTAAATAAAGTAGAGGTTTCTGAATATTGAGCTTGAGCTTTACGACACTCCTCACCTAAGCCACTGGTATAGAAAGGCAATGCTGTGACAGTCACACTATCCCCTAGAGGGCTTTGGGCAAAAACTCTACTCTCACCTACGACCATGGCACTTACTTCTTGTGAGAAGAGCTCAACTTGGGCATTTTGCTTTTCAACCTCAATTTGAGCTACAGGACGAGTAGCTTTATGATCAAGACCGCGTGGAGTTGAGCTACAGGCAGTTAAAATCATAGTTGATGGCACGACTACAGCTAAAACTAAAGCTGAAAGCTTATTTAAAATCATTCGGTTTCTCCTTTAATTGAGTAATAGATCCCACGCTTTAGGGCATAAATTTGTCTTACAAAACGCACAAAAAGGCTATCTTGAGGCACTTTACCCATGTGATTTAAGCGATAAACCGCATCTTCAGGGCGCATAAATTGCATAGTGCACCAATCAAAATAACGGGGATATAAAATTAAAACGCCAGCAATTAACTCTTCTAAAGTTAAATGAGCCTTGCGTCGTGGAAATTCTTGAAAATCGTAGGTTAAACCCCAGCCTGCATAAAAAGGTTTGCCATACACAGTAACAGGGATTTTACGTAAAAGCGCTTCAAAACCTGACTGTGAAGTTAAGACATGCACTTCATCTACTAAATCATACAAAGCACTAATACTTAAATTGGTAACCTTTAAGTCATAAAGGCCTTGCGTGTCTGAGCTTTTGCCTCCTTGACGATTTAAAGCTAATACATCAGGATGAGGTTTGTAAATAATAAAAGCCTCTTTATTATGCGCTCTTACCGCCTCAAGCAAGGTAGCATTAGATTTAATTTCACCACCTGCCCTTAAAACTGAGGCATCATCTTCAACCTGACCTGGGACTAGAATTAGCTTTTTATCTTTTGGCAATTGTGCTTTAAAGGATGCTAAATTTTCAGCATCTGCTATACCTACATTGTATTTGGTAAGCTTAGCTTTTAGGATTTCCCTTATCAAAAAGCCTGCCCTAGAGCATAGAAGTTCATGATCAGGATGCTCTTTAATGGTATTTAAAATTGACTCTAAGCGTGAGGGCTTTTGAGGATCATAGTAAATTCCCTCACGGTCAAAAACTAAAGAGAAAGGTCGCACGTGATTGCAACCTAAGCCTTGAGAGCGCAAAAAGCCATCTTCAATACCTTGAATGGTAAGACCTTGGGCGTTTGCCTCTTCATCTAAAAGAGGATTGCGCTTTGAGGACCAAACATTAAGCTGTAAATTTTTACTTTGTGCAAGCTTTAGTGCTTTATGCGGATTATTGGTGTAATAAACCTGACCTTGGGTGCTACCAAGATAAGCATTCAAAATTGGTCTCTTCCATCTTTTAACCCCAAAGACTACCGCTCCACCGCGATTTTCTTCATTAATCTCACGTTGCAGATGTAAAAGCTCTAAAACCTCATCTAAGTCAACACGTTTTTGCGTGACAGGATTTATATAGCGACAAAGCATTAAATAAGCTGCCGCAAAGAGCATCTCTAAGGTTACACCGTGAATATTGGCGCGCCTCTCACATCTTACCTCATCAAAGGTAAGCCCATATCCTGCATAAAAAGGCAGACCAAAGACGTGTACTCTTTTTCCAAGCATTAAAGCCTCAAAGCCTGCCTGAGAGGTTACAGTAAACACCGCTTCAAAGTAGGACATTAAAGAGATGAGATTGACTTCCTTATCTAAAATCACAATCTCTTTGTCTTTTGGCAAATTCTTTAAATCAAAAAGCCCTTTTCTTTTGCCAGCTATGACATCAGGGTGACATTTTAAGTAGATTTTAGCTTTTGGATAGTAATGGTCTACCCTATCTAAAATTCTTTTACCTAAAATCTCACTCTCACCAATCTGCCCTAGGATTAAAGATGCATCGCCCGCGCACTGATCTAAAATTAAAACTTTCTCTTCTGTGGCAAAGGAAGATGGCATCAAAGATAAATCTAAATCAGGCGCGCGATTGTACTTTGAGAGTTTGTATTTACAAATCTTTTGAATTAAATATTGAGCTTGTTGTTTTAGATAATCGTCATACCATGAAGGCTCGGCGAGTAACTTCTCTATGTACGAAGGCTCACCTGCATCATAGTAGCAACCTACAGGATCTACACTTAAAGATAAAGGTGGAGCTTTATTCACTCCCAAATCAAGCGAGCGAATAAAACCATCTTCTAAAGCAAAATATGGCACTTTAAGCTCATAAGCTAAAGCACGAGCCTTAGTGGCAGTTTCTTTATGACCCCAGCCTACTACAGCTTCAATCTTTTTAGGATCTGAATAGAGTTTAAGCTCCTCTTCTAAAAAGAGCTCAAGATTAGGTAGCTTTTTAATCCCCTCAGAGATAATTTTAAGCATCTCTACCCTCACTTGCCAATGCCTGTACCATGTGATGCAAACTCTCGCTTCCCAAAATACCTTTAAACCTAAGCTTTGTATTAAACGCTAAGATTATAGGCAAAAGTTCATTTTGACAAGTCTTTGTTGCAGTAATTTTTGGCAAAGAGGGCTCATGATCACCATACACCACAACCTGTAAACCACTTGCAATAAGCTTATTTAAGCCCAAATTTAAGCTTTGTAAATGCCTTTCATAACACTCTAAAGCAGATCTATTAGGATCATCTGCAAAGCGTCCTTGAAGCCAGGGGCCATGTGCTTCCATGGTAATTACAAAGACAAAAAGTTTAGCTTGTGAATTAAGTACTAAATCTTTTACATATTCTAAAAGCGCCTCATCGCTTATGTGTGGTCCATGACGTTTAAGATCATTTAATTCATCAAGAGCGATAAATTCGTCAAAACCTAAGTTTGCCATAACCTTATGCCGGGCGAAGAATTCTTTTTCATTAGGATGAATGCAGATGGTTTTATAGCCTAAAGCCTTATATTTCCATGCTAAAGAGTTTAAAGGAATTTTTTGTGCCACCAAATAAGGGTCATAGGCATAAATACCAAGCTCATAGCGATTAAGACCGGTTAAGACTGAAAACTCGGTGCGCATAGTGTAAGCGCCTTGATAGTCAAGATCTAAAAGAGCATAACTGCCTTCAGCACGTGCTTTTGTCTCAACATCTAATTTAACTTCTGAGCCTAAAGTCTCTAAACTTACATAGGATTCTGCCTGAATTAAAATCACTGACTTATCTGCAACATTAAAATTAGGCTTGGCAGTCCCCCCGTCCACTTCAAAAGGAGGTGCCAAGCCTACATCGTGATTTGAATTCGTTAAATCTTGATTACTGCCTCTAAATTTTAGTTTTACGAATAATTTTTCATACTCGCGTCGTCTAAAAATTAAAATTGCAAGTTGTAAAACTAAAATGGCGTTTGCACCTTGCAAACCATCTAAGGCGGGAATAAAGGTTAAGCTCTTGTGGTAGGACAAAATCTTTAAGAGCATAAAGTTAAAAATTAAGCTTAAAATCAAAAATAAAGTCACTAAACCCCAAGAAAGAGCAGGCTTTGCAGTAAAAAGCTCTAACAGCACTACTCCCACTAGAAGAGCACAGATGAGACATCCTATTACCACCCAGATTTTTTTACTGACATAGGCAAAATAGAAACTTGGATGCAGATAAATTTCTTTGACCAAGAGAAAATCAGACCACACCAAGGGCTCTTTTAAAATCGAAAGCTTAATTAAATGCGCAATCGTAAAGGTAATAAACACCGCACTTGTAAGCAAGACAATGACAAAGGGTGAGCTTAATGCCAAGTTAAAGAGCAACACCAAACTTAAAGTAAGTCCCAAATTAATAAGATATGAGCTTAAGGACACATGTTTTGTAACTTTCCTCTCAAGCGCCTTCTTTAAAAGCTTTAAATGTGAAGCTTTAAGATAATGCATACAAGCATAAGATCCTACATACTCGCAAAGCATGGCTACCACAAAGCTTAAAGAGAGCTCAAAGAGGAAGAAAAACATCTATTTAGTCCCTCTTCTTTGAAAACGACCTGAGCGCTGCAAATTAGTACTGACAACTAAGCCTACCGGACGGCTTGCTTTGACTGGTGAAGAACTTTTAGTATGGAAAGCTTGAGTGACACTTGCTTTATCCAAAGGAGCATAAGCTGAATTTGAAGGCGTGCTCTTTAGCGTAGCATCCAAAGAGTCAAACTCAAACTTAAGCTCAGATTCAACGATGCTTTGAGCATTTACCGAGGCTTTAGCAAGTTTTTGCAAATTACGCTTATCTTTTAAACTGACAGCTTGAGCTTTAGGTTTCAATTTTGAAACAGAGTTTTGACTTTGCGCAAAAGAGTGAGGATCTTCGCTTCCTTGAGTCGTAGAAGACGTAGCCTCGCTGTCCCTTGAGGTTTTTAAAGTATCTTTTTTGCCAAAAACTGAGGATTGCTGTCCTGACCCGCTATTTACTAAAGGCTCTTGAGACTCTTTGCTACTTTCTAAGGTAAGGTGAAGCTCTTGAGCATGACAAGCCTTTAAAGTCTTAGAGTGCTTTAAGGAAGAAGAGAGCTGATGCCTTTTGGCTCGGCTAGCACCAACGTCTTCTGCCACTAAAAACCCCTCAAAATCTTCACCTTGAAATATCCTTTCCGTATCTTTAGAGTTTAGATCATTGGCTATTGTCTTGTCTAGAAGCGAGGTGTTTTTTCGCATCTTTGCTCTCTTTTGAACAGCATTTTGCGATTTAGCAACATTTTGGGCTTTAAACTTTTTAAAAGCATCTTTCTTTAAAGGCTTGTCCTCTTTATTTAAGCTAATTTTATTTTGAGACTTTTGAGACTTAACAGCAATAGTCTCACCACGAGGTTCTAAACGCTCTGCTAAAGGCTCTTCTAAACCCTCGTTTAAAGCCTTACATGCCACTTTGTTAAGCTTATCTTGCGCAATTTGCTTTGACAAATTTTGCTCTTGCGTACTACGCCCTGTGCCATCAATTCCCTTAAGATCTTTTGGCAAAAGATCATCTTCTTGCAAAGTCTTTGTTTTTGACAAAGCCATTTTTGAAGAAGCCTCTTCTAAATCATTATTCTTGGCAACTTCCTCAATGCTCTTTTCTGTGTCCTCTAAAGTCTCTGTCAAAGACTCTTGAGTATCTTTTAGACTTTGCTCATAAGCTTGACGCTCAGGATCTTGAATAACCTTAAAGTCAAAAAGCTTTAATACAAAAGTCTGCAAAGGCAGAGGTAAAAGCTTAGAGAGCATAATCCCTAAGTATAAGTAATAAGGGAAGATAAGCTCTCTTTTACCTTTAAGCGCGCCTTTTAAAATCTTAAAGGAAGCCTGTTTTGCACTTATCATGCCATCATGCCGTCCCACAAAACGTCTTGACATCGGTGTATCAATAAAGCCTGGAATGACAGTAGTAACTTTAATCTTTGAGTCTTTAAGCTCTTGTCCTAAAGCTTTGGCATAAGCGTTTAAATAAAGCTTACTTGCCCCGTATAAAGCACTTGAGGGTAGGCACACTAAGGAGGCTAAAGAGGAAATTACCACTAAGTGCCCGTCAGTGTCTTTATCTAACATCGCTTTTGCACCCAAATAAAGGGTACTTACCGCCCCTTTGACATTGACGTTAATTGAGCGCTCAATCTCAAATAGATCTTCTAAGCCATCAGAATTTGCCGTAGTCGACACTCCCGCGCAGGCAATTACGAGGTTTAGATCATGCTTTTTTTTAATTTCAGAAAATAAAGTCTCTAAAGCATCCTCGGCATCTACGGCATTTAAATCTATCTCACAGGAGATTACCTCAACGCCCTGCTTTTCACCTAAAGAGACTAAGGAAGATAAAGCTTTGGTATTGCGCCCCGTAACGACTACTAAAGAAGCCCCACCTTCAATAAGGGAGGTGGCAAGAGCATAGCCTAAGCCTGAGCTCGCCCCGGTGATTAAGGCTTTAAGCCCTTTAAAAGACATTGGCAGCCTCTTGTTTTGATGCAGGGCTTAGCTTTAGAGGATCTGCTTTATTAAGCTCAAGCTTTAAAAAGACCCCGCCTTGAGAGTGGACTTCATAAAGCTCTTGAGGGTAGGCAAAATCCTCAATTGTTTTAAAGCCTAAAGCTTTATAAAACTCAAGGGCTTTAATGTTATCTGCAAAGCAATGCAGGAAAATCCCGTTTAAACCTAAAAGGGATGCTTTATGCAAGGCAAGTTTAACTAAGAGTTTGCCCAAATGTTGTCCGCGCATGGCGGGGCTTACATAAAGGGTATTTAGGTATAAAAGTGAGCCTTGCACTGAGGTGACCGAAGCCCCAGAAAGCGCCTTTAATAAATTTAAATCTCTCACACTTAAAAGGCCTTTGATAAAGTCGGGGAGCATACTTTTTCCCAAACTTGGATCATAGGCAAAAACTAGACCTTGCGGGGCACCGTCAGCTTCAACTAAAACCATGTGCTTTAGGGCAATTAAATCAGAGGAGTCCTCATAGAGTACCGCCTCTAAAAGTTCTTCTAAAGTATTAAAACCCAAACTCTCGCGCAAGAGCTTTAAAGGCTCATCTAAAGAGTTAGCACTCACCTCCACAATTGCCTGAGCACAAAAAGGCACATCATCTAAGGTTGCCTCACGTAAATTAAGGCTAGCGCTTTCTTGATCTATGGCGCGCTCAAGCCAAGTGTTAGAGGTCATAGTCACTCCTAAGTTCTAAATTTCTAAACTGAAAAAAGCAATTAATTGTTTTGCCAAAATTTTAAGCTTTTGGTCAAAAATTTTAAACTCACTACTTCTAGGTCTTAACCTCACTTTTTGCACTTGTATCTTGCGCAAGATTATCAGCCTCACTATTTATCTTGGCACTTACTATTTTCACGTTGCCAAATGTGTGAGGACCACGAGCACGGGCTTTTGCTTTAATAAAACGATCAAGCGATTCATCAGCAACTAATGAAGCTGCCTCTTGCTGGTAAAAATTACCTTGAGCAAGGGCTTTAGCGCGTAAGACCTGACAGAAAGCATTTAAAAGATGAGGTTCAGGACTCTTGCCCTCTGTCCAAAACAAATCTAAAGAGCTGTCCACCACCCCTTCGGCTAAACCTTTGATTGCATAAATGGCAAAGCCTAGGCAGTAAACAGGCTTGTTTAAAAGCAAGGAGGACATGCCTACAGTGCTGTTAACGAGAACTACCCCCTTAGAGCTTTGAATTAAGGCATTGACATTGCCATCTTCAACAAAGGTCACGCGATTTTTTACCCCAAGAGCCTGAGCCATACTCTCAATAAAATCCCGATAGGGAATAAGCCCATTATCTAGGGGGTGATTTTTAATTAAAAGACGGCTTGTAGGTGGCGCAAATTTAGCAAACGAGGCAATTACCGTGGTAATGGCTTCCTCTTGTCTTATATAAGGCGAGTAAAGCTGAATTTGCGAGTCAGTATTAAGCTGTAAAGGGTAAAAATAGTAAGGACTTTTATTTAATAAAAACTTACTTAAAATTTTGGCCGAGCGCTTTCGTCTTTGATGCCGTTTTAAATAGCGCGGTAAAATACCCGTTAACTCCACTAAGATATTGGTAAAGCGATGGGTGCGATAAAAAGGAAATGCCACAAACAAAAGCACATTGCCCGTGTGATGGAAGATAGCAAAGCGTACCTTATCGACAATATTATCGGTAAATTGCTTTGCTCTTGTAAAAGGCGGTAGAGTTTTTGCCAAGCTTAAGATCTCCTCACTAGTGTGAGGCAGTGAGGTACGACCATTCACCCCATTTTCCTCTAAGGTGACAAAGCCCTGCCGCAAATAGCCTTCCTCATAAACCCAAATTTTAAGGCCTTGATCTTTGCCAATTAAGATGGCATCTTGATGCATGGGACGCCAATCCCCATAGAGCACTAAATCGGTAACTGCATAGTTTTGATAAAGCGCACTTACGTAGGCTGGAAAGTGTGAGGGACGACCATGATAGTTAAAAGAGAGCACGCCATCCTCCCCACGACCCCACAAAAAGACATCGCCACCACAGAAGTTAAGCTTAATCGCTCTTCCACCAAGGGCTACAATCTTTTTGGCTAAAATCCTAAAAAAATGACTTTGGGGACCCTGCAAAAGTAAAAAGACCCGTCCCTCAAGAGCTTTGGACACTTAAGACTCCTTGCCCCGTGCTTGCACAAAGGCTTGCTCTTTTTCAAAGGCTTGAGGCATCAGCTTTGAGATCATCAAAAGGCCTTGCTCAATTTCCTCATGAGAGTGCGAGGTTGACAAAAATAGCCTTAGACGTGCCTCACCTTCCGGGACCACAGGATAGATAATAGGTAGAGCACAAACCCCATTTTCCATTAAAAGGTTAGAGAGGAAAGCTGCCTGCATAGATGATCCCACCATAATCGGCACAATTGCGGTGCCTTGGGCAAGACCGGTATTTAAACCAAGCTCACGAGCTTTGTCGATGGCAAATAAGGCATTATCTTTAAGCTTTTCCACACGCCAGGGCTCTTGATGTAACAAACTTAAAGCCTTAAGCGAGGCGGCAGCTAAAACTGGGGATAAACCTACCGAGTAAACAAAGGCTGAGGCGGTAAACTTTAAAAGCTCAATTAACTCAAAGCTTCCTGCAATAAAACCACCACAGGTACAAAGGGTCTTTGAGAGCGTGCCCATCCATATGTCAACCTCTTGGGAGTTGACTCCCGCTTCTTCAAAGGAGCCCAAGCCGCGTTTTCCTGCCACTCCTAAAGCATGAGCTTCATCGACCATTAAAAAGGCCCCAAACTCTTTTTTAAGGGCAATTAAGTCTTTAAGTTTTGCATAATTGCCATCCATGGAGAACACGCCCTCAGTGACAATTAACGCGCGCTTGAATTTACCCCGATGCAAGACTAAAAGCTCACGTAAAGCTTGCATATTATTGTGCGGGTAAACTACGCGCTTTGCGCCACTATCTTTAGCCCCCGTGACAATGGAGTTGTGACATAAACTGTCCTCAAAGATCACATCTTGACTGTCAAATAAGGTTGAAATAACTGAGACATTAGTCGCATAACCTGAGACAAAGGTTAGCGCATCTTGCGTGCCATAGTGATTGGCAAGGGCTTGCTCAAATTGACGGTGAATAGGTCTCTCACCTGCCACTAAGCGTGAGGCAGAAGCTGAGGTGCCATACTTTTGCATGGCATCAATAGCGGCTTCATTAACCCTTGGATCACCATTTAAACCCAAATAGTCATAGGTTGAAAAGTTTAGATACTCGCGTCCCTCAATTTTAGTTTTAGCTTTTGCCAAAGCCTCATGGCAGGTAAAAAATGGCTGTAAGATCCCGGTAGCTTTGGCTACCTTCATCTGCATTTGCAAGCGCCTAAATGAGGGCATTTCCTTTATCGAGGTGTATAAAGGATTAACATAAGACGGGGCTTGACTAGCCCCCGCCTTAGGATTTGTCGTTTCATGAGAGTTTTTGCCAAAACGGGAAATTAGGCTTTGCATTGCATCATTATCAAGTGCCATTTTTCTTTAATCCTTATGCTTTTTAGTTTTTAAGCAAATCGGTTTTAACCTTTACGCCATGCTGTCTTTCTAAAACCTCAAGCGTGGAGTTTTCAAGATCATCACTTTCTTGGGCTTCGCCACTTAAGATCTTATTAAGACCTTGAGCTAAATTCTCTAAAGTGGCATTGGTATCAAGTAAGGTAAGTGGGATCTTAAAGCCTAAAAGCTCTTCTAAAAGTGAGGCAAACTCCATTACAAGCAAGGAGTCAAGACCGAAGCTTGCAATCTTACGCTTAGGATCTAAGCTCTCTTTACCCACCCCCATTAAGGCTGAAAGCTTTAAGACCAAGATCTCAACAAGTTTTTCTTGTCTTTGCTCAAAACTTAATGCTTTAAGACTTTGTGAAAGACTTTCTGAACTTAAGCCCTCATCCTTGCTTTGACCAAGTAAAAGAAGCTTAGCTCTAAGATCATCTTTAAGTGAGACATTAAGCTTATCTTCCTTAGAGGCAAAATAATGCACGACGGGGCTTTCTTTTAATAAGGATAAAGACTCAATGGCTTTTATGACCTCACGCACCTCTAAGGCGCGAATACCCAAGCTACGCTCAAAGCCTTTAATAAGCTTAACCTTACCCTCAAGCATTCCCACGCCGCCTACAGGTCCCAAACCTAGAGCTTGAGCCTCAAGTCCTTGAGATCTTAAATTTAAAACTAAACTTTCAAGCAAGGCATTAGCTGTCACATAGGCACTTTGCCCAGGATTGCCTAAAAGCGTAGTCACAGAGCTTATACCTAAGAAGGATTTAAGGCCGCCACACTCGTCTAGAACCTCAATAATCTGTTGTGCACTTAAAGCTTTAACCGCAATAACCTTTGCATAATCACTTTCACTTAACTCTAAAGCTTGCATGTCGCGCGTAATACCTGCTAAATGAATGAAAGTAAAGCGAGGATCTTGTGAGGTACAATCAAGATCCCCACTTTGCTTTAACGTATTTAGTTTAAGTTCTTTTTCAAAGTCGGTATTACTCTCACTTATAGAAGCTTTATTTAAAGCTTGAGCTTTTGCTACCACTTGAGAGTTGGCAATTAAAAGCTCTTCACATAAAGTGCGTTTAAAAGGCGCTCTTTGACCCTCATTTATGATCTCTTGAGAGGCCGAAGATATTTTGGCTACCTCTCCTTCCACAGATGCTAAAGCTTTTTCCTTAAGCTCTTTAAGTAAAAGATTAAGTTGCTCTTTAAAAGCCTTGGCAAAATTATGCTCTGTCAAGTCCACACTTATAAAGTGTACACGAGGATCTTCAATTAAAGCGCCTCGCTTACGTCCTAAGGCTACGAGGCACTTAGCACCTTTTTTAAGTAAGAATTCACATAAAGCCTTGCCAATACCCCCTGTAGCACCTGAAATCACAAAGATGCGCTTAGGATCAGCTAAGGCTTTAGCCAAATTAAAGTTTAAAACTTTTAAAGGAGTAACGCAGAAAGATTGTTGAGCATTGAAGCTGTTCGTTACTCCATTTAAAAGATTAGTTGGAATTAAGTTCGATGTACCCTGTGGCTTTGCGTTTTGCAAAGCTTCAGCGCTAATAGCCCTCTCTTTACCCTTTAAAGCACAATCTTCATCGTAGAGCACCACGATCTTGCCTATATGCAAGGACTTGCGCATGGTCATAAAGGCGCTTACCACATCTTCCTTTGAGAAGACGGTAATTGGAATTGGCTCATAAGAGCCGTTCTCTAACTTCCCTGCAATCTCAAGCATAATCTCCCGTGAGCGCTTAGGATATAAAGCTAAAATCTCATCGGCATCGACACCAAAGTAGGCGATATTATCCTTAAAGCGCTTTAAGTACAAAGGATGATCTTCATAAAAATCGCGTTTGCCAAGCTCAATAAAAGCACCACCTGGGGCGACTAACTCTAAAGAGAGCGCGGCTTGTTTGTCATAAAGTGAATTTAAGACTAAATCCACACCCACGCCTTGCGTGTCGGCTAAAATTTGCGCACTAAAGGCAAAATCACGAGAGTTATAGACATGCTTTATGCCTAAAGCTTTTAAGAAGTTGCGTTTACTCTCAGAACCTGCTGTGGCGTAAATCTCAAGGCCTAAATCACGGGCAATGTTAATGGCAGCCAAACCCACGCCACCTGCTGCCCCATGAATTAAGATCTTCTGCCCAGGCTTCACACGTGCCTTTTCAATTAAAGACCAGTAAGCGGTAAAGTAGACTACTGATAAGGCCGCACCTTGTGCAAAACTTAAGTTGTGAGGTAATTTAAAGACCGCATAAGCTTTAGTTCTAATCTTGGAGGCAAAAGCTTTTGAGCCTAAGGCAATCACCGCATCGCCTACCTTTAAACCATACTCTTTTGCCCCCTCATCTAAAGCGGTTATCACACCTGCGCATTCAAAGCCTAAACCTACCCCGGCAAAACCTGAGCGTAAAGCCTCATAAGGTAATAAGCCTGAGCCCCACATCACATCGCGGAAATTAAGCCCAGTGGCTTTGACTTCAATTTCCACATTATCAAAGCCACCGAGACACTCAGTTATTAATTCATGTTGCCAGGTAAGTGAGGATAAACGACCGGCCTTTTGCGTCACTAAAATCTCACGCACCCAAGGACCTAAAGAGCTCTTTTCAGTACTTTCTAAACTTTGACTTAAACCTTGTCCCTTGTTTTCACTTTCAAACACGTAGTGAGGTTTGAGCTTTACAAGCTTTAAGGCAGAAAAACCCGTTGGATTAAGCTTTAAGTTGGCAAAAAGAGTATTTTCAGCTAAAGCTTCAGTTACATGCTTGACAATTAATTTAAAGTCACGCTCCTCAGCACTTTCAGGGCTTAAGGCTAAGGTGATAAGTGAATAAAGCTTAAACTCCCGCGCTAAAGTGCGTGAGAGTACTACTAAGGCGTGACCAAAGCTGCCCTCATCGACTACTAAAAGTAGTTTTAAATTAAAGGCTGCAAGCTTATGTAAAAGAGCACTTAAGTTTAAAGAAGCTTGAGCTAAATCCTCATCTTGTAAAGACAAGGCTTTAATTAAAACCAAGGTCTGATGTTTTTCTAAAGTCTTGAAATTAAGTGTTTCAAACTTTGGATCATTAAGTCCCAAACTTAAGTCTAAGACTTCAAATTCTTGCAAGTTACATAAAGCATCTTTTAAGTTTAAAGAGGTCCTGTAAGTCTTTAAAGGTTCAGATCCTACATTAGGAACTGAGTCTTCTAAAGACCTAGCTTTAGAACTTGCAAGATCTTGAAGAACTGATTTTGTTTGAAGATTATCGACACTACTCTTTTGTGTACTGTGTTCATGATCCCCAAGTTTAGTGAAAAGGCTAATGTCGTATATGGTACTAGATAAGAATGAGTGAAGTTTCCAATCTACATTAGCCTTAAATATAGAGCTAAACTCGGTAAGATCTGCTTTATTTAAAGATAAAGCGACAAAATCATCAAAGCGTAAGGCAAAGCTAAGCGCTGAAGCCTTTTCTTTAAGCGCGAAACTTACTTGATTTAAATCAACCTTAGAAAGTGGGGCTTGAATAAGTCCGTCAAAAGCCTCTACCTGACTTATGCTTTCACTTTCTTCTGCCACAAAGTCTTTAAACTTTATAACCTCAAGGCGAATTAAGCCCAAATCTTGCAGGGCATTATGCAGTTTTTGCGCCTCACTCTCATCTGCCACCACTAAGGTAATTTCAACTAAACCCTCTTTAATTAAAGGCTTAAGCGGGGCGATAAATTTTGCACTTAAGGCACCTAACATTAAAAGCTTAAAGGGTCCATATAGTGACTCTTGTCTTTTTATTTGTAAGCTTAAAGCCTTGGCTATAGTTAAAATTAAGTTCACGCTTGACTCTAAAGTCAAACCTAAAGCCTCATCATTAAAGGAATTTTCAAGTTTCTCTTTAAGTTTTAGACCATGGCTTATAAGTGGATAGTAAAGCTTAAAATGCTCTTTATCTTGCTTTAAAAGCTCTAAAGCTAAGCTTTGTGCGCTCATACCTAATACATCATGAGCTTTTAAAATATAAAGATCATCGTCACGTTCAAGATAATGATTGCGCTCTAAGATCCTAAAGGCAAAGGCAATTCTCTCACGTACCTCATCATCTAAAATCTCATTGAAGATCTCATCTAAATCTAAAGGCACATTTAATGGAACTTGTGTGTCAATTTCCTCAAAAATTAAGGCACACAATAAGGCCTCTTTTAAGGCGTCAATAGCCTCATGTTGTGGATCTTCTAAGGACTTGTTTGATGAGGCTTTTAAGTCAAAGTGAGCTCTCTTAAATTCAAGAGCGTGCACTTTTGCAAAGTCTTCAAGTGTCTTTGAAATTGCCTCTTTATCTAAAAGACTTGAGTTTAAACTTTGATTTAACTTAAATTCTTGCTCAACAAAGAATTCTGCCTTCTCAACGGTATTAACCGCCTTGAAAGATACTTCCTCAAATTTACAGAGGACTTTGCCTGCCATATCACAGATGGTGACATCAAAGGTTAAAACCTGCTCATCACGCTTATAGTTTTCTAGGTAAGCTAAAATTTTGTGCTTATCATTAAAGCCGCCTTGGAACCAGACCTTTTTTACTCCAACTGGCAAATATAAAGCAGGTAAGGTGTCTTCATGTAAGGCAAAATCACGCAAAATAAGCACAAAGACTGCCTGAAGCGCAGCATCTAAAGTGCCTAAAGGATAGAGTAAATTATCCTCAACTAGAATTTGCGGATTTAAATTAGCCTCAACTAAACAAGACGTATCAGCGTAATTAATCTTGGAAATTTGCCTAAAGCGTGGACCATACTCAAGACCACTTAAAGCTAAGTGCTCATAGAAAGCTTGTGGCTCAAGACTAAGTTTAAGAGTAGCCCTTAACGCCTCTAAATCTACAAACTTGGCCTTTAGATCACAAGGCAGAACCCGGCAGCGGGCTATGGTCTGTAAAGTCTCAGGTGTGGCTAAATGCGCGCGTGCCTTAAGCTCAAGCTCACCATGCTCATCTAAGCTATTTTCGACAACGACTAAGCCGTCGGTTAAACTTAAGGCTTTGCGCACTTCAAAATTTAAAAGTAAGAGCTCATGACTTACATAAAGCTTTTGCGTCTTAGCAAGCTCTAAGGCAATCTCTAACATCCCCACAAAAGGCATTAGCGTTTTGCCATTTACTTTATGATCATAAAGCTCAAGACTTAAATTTTCATCAAAGATCGCCTCAAACTTTCCTAAAGCTTTAGGGCGACCTAATAATTGCTTATTAACTTTTTTAAACAGGGACTGACACTCAGCGGTGCTTGCCACCCAGCACTTTTGTTTGGCAAAAGGATAAGGTGGCAGAGAAACTTTGTCTTTAAGTAGCGCCCGTGCGCCTTTAAATTTGGCAAAATGCTCTTTTTCAGGCACTTGTGAGAGCTTAAGCTTTAACAAAGCCTCCTCTAAGTCCTCTAAACTGTCATGGCCTTTAGTTAAAAGACTTAAAACTTGGCAAGGGGCACTGCTCTCTTTAATTAAATCACTAATGTAGGAGGTTAAGATCCCGCGCGGTCCCACTTCCACAAAGTCGGTCACACCTTGCTCTAAAGCGACCTTAATGGAGTTTTCAAAAAGCACAGGCTCTCTTATATTGCGCCACCAATAAGTGGCATCTAAGGCCCCCCTCTCAACTTTTCCTGTAACCGTGGAGATAAAAGTCTGACCTTCTTTACTTGCCTGTCCTTTAATCGAGGCTAATGAGTCTAAAACCCCCTCTTTAATTGACTCCATAAACTTGGAGTGGAAGGCATAATTAATCTTAAGTAATTGCGCCCCACAGTGTAAGGACTTAAGTTTTGTAAGAAGTTTGCTTAAAGCCTCTTTTGGTCCACTTAAGGTAAAACTTTGCTTGGCATTATAGCCTGCAATTTCAACCTCAGAAAACTCAGTTTTTGCAAACAGTGCTTGCAGTTTGTCAAAAGGAATTCTTACCGCAAGCATTCCACCCTCATTTGAGGTTTGAGCCTGATAGTAAGAGCGTTTGACAATTACCTTGCACGCCTCATCTAAAGATAACAGTCCACTTATAAAGGCTGCCGCAATTTCACCTACGGAGTGTCCTAAGAAGACTTGTGCTTTAAGACCATGTGCTTTTAGCACTTTAGCAAGCGCAACTTCAATGGCAAAAATAAAGATTTGTGAAACCTCAGGGCGGTCTAAATCCCAAGTTGCAAGATCATCTAAAATTAATGCTTTAAGATCTAACTCTTGCTCTTTTAATAAAGCCTCACTTACCCTATCAAAAGCCTCTTTAAACAAAGGCTCACTTTGATAAAGCTTTACTGCCATACCCTGATATTGACAACCATTACCTGAGAAGACTAAGGCAAGTTTACCCTGCCCCTGCCCCTCAATTAAGCCTGTAGTAAGACTTGCCTGGCATTTTTCAGCATTAACTAAAACTTGCGCTTTAAAGTTCCCGGCATAGGTTAAAGGCTCACAGTTTTTGCCAAAATCCTCTAGGCTTTTAATTAAAAAGTCATAAGCCTCAGCACTTAAAGCATATTTTCCTAAACTCTCAAAGCGTAAGCGATAAGGCTCTACATCACGCTCAAGTAAGGTTAAAGCTGAGTAAGCGGCAAAATTACTTACCGTTAAACGCTTGGCATACTCTAAGGCCAAGGCTTTTAAAGAGGCTTGCGATTTAGCACTTAAAGTTAAAGAGAAAACGTCTTGTAGCAAAGCTTTATCTTGCTTTTTAGCACCCGCACCTTGCGTTAAAGAGTTAGAGGAAGCAAGATCTTGAGATAAAGCCTCGGTGGACTCATTTTGTAAAGAAGGCGCTTGAGTTGGCACTTGTGCTAAAGCTTGTCCTCTCTCTTGCGCTTCTTTTCTCTTAGCTTCTTGTTCTAAAGCAATACGGGAAGCAATTAAACTTAAATTTGCCTCCTCTATAATCTTTTCATTAAGCTTTTTGGCACTGGCAATTACCACATGGGCATTAGTGCCTCCAAAACCAAAGGAGTTAATGCCAATTAAGGCCGGGCCTTGAGTTTTTGGAAGCTCAACTTCCTCTTCATTTACCTTAAGATTTAATTCATTAAAATCAATATTTGCATTAAGTGGACCATAAAGCTTTTGCCCTGGGATTTTCTCTGTCTTTAAGATCTCCAAGGCTTTAATAAAGCCTGCCATACCTGAGGCGGTCTCTAAGTGACCCACATTAGCTTTAATCGAACCTACATTTAATTTACGCTCATTAAGCTTTTGCGCTATTGCCTCACCGATGGCTTTACACTCGATAGGATCACCTACCTTGGTGCCGGTACCATGTGCCTCAACGTAGACTAAATTATTAACATCAGTCTCTTTTTTGCCATACACTGACTCTAAAAGTGCGCTTTGTGCCTCCCCGTTAGGCAAAGCAATACCTTGGGTGCGACCGTCAGAGTTGACATTTGAGGCGACAATTACCGCCTCAATAGGATCTAAATCGCGTATGGCATCCTTTAAGCGCTTTAAAACTAAAATTGCCCCACCCTCAGATCTTACATAACCATCAGCCCCGTCACAAAAGACTTGGCAATGTCCACTAGGTGAGAGCATATGTGCTTGTGAAAAGCCTATAAAAGGCATGGGTGATAAGAGGATATTTACACCACCTGTTAAGGCTAAATCAACCCTACCACTTCTTAAATACTCACAGGCAGTATGTAGTGCCACTAAGGATGAGGAGCAGGCAGTGTCAACCGTTAAGGATGGTCCGTGTAAATCATAAAAGTAGGAGAGGCGATTTGAGATAATCGAAAGATTAGTGCCGGTCATTGAATATGGACCTATAGCCTCTAGATCATCGGCTTTGTGCATTGCCATATCTGTAGAGGCTGCACCAATTACTACTGCGGTATTTGAGTGCTTTAAGTCAGAGACCTTAATTCCGGCATTTAAAATTGCCTCATAGGACATCTCTAAAGCCAAGCGCTGTTGAGGGTCTAAAGAGGCTGCCTCAGAGACGGACATGCCAAAAAAAGCATTGTCAAATAAAGTTACATCCCCTACCACACCTGCTTTAAAGGTTACACTGTGTCCCTTGACACTTCTGTCGTGATGGGCAAAACGTAAGGTATCAAATCTTGAGCTTGGAACTTGAGTAATTAAATCTTCCTTGTTGAGCAAAGCATCAAAGAGCGCCTCTTTAGAGCTTATTCCTTTAGGCATACGACAGCCAACTCCGATTACGGCAATTGCGTCGTTACCGTATTTATCCCAACTAATTTTTTTGCTCATAATAATTTTAATTACTCAATCTTTTTTGAATTTATCCCAAATAGTGGGCAAAGCTTAAACCTTGCCCAGTACAAACGTTATTGGGAGTAATAAACGTTTTATAATCAATAGCCTATATTGATTGTCAGCTTTAAACACTAGAAGTGGACTAGAGCTATTAGCGTTTTATTAGAACCATCGAGAACAAGAAAACTGCGTACTAACCACTACATAATGTCGCGTTATTCTAACCTATAGAACAAAAAGTTGCAATTATTGACAAAATGTATTTCTAAGGTTTGTAATTTTTAGGTAAGGAATTTTTTAGGATTGTAATTTTTGGCAAAAACCAAGAAAGAAGAGTTTAGTTTGCCAAAATCAAAGGCGACCTTAAGACTTAAGAAAATCGCAACCTCTCTTTACCTTTAAAAAAGCAAGAAAACCTCTAAGTCGCTTTTAAACAAAACCTTCTCAAAGTTAAGCCGTCCCCGTGTGGGGAACATGTGAAAGTCTAGAGGAGCCGTTTTTTATGGCAGCATCATTTCCGTCCCCGCAAGGGGCTAACTTTAAAAAATTCTAACTCAAAATCAAGTAATAATCTAGATCGAAATTTTTACCAAAACACATATATTAATTACGCTTATCTTAAGTTCAGCCCTTCCTTTTTAAACGAATAGCCCCACCTTGCGTGGGGCTAAAAAATCAGACTAGGCTAGTTTTTCCCAAAATAACTAGAAAGCATAACGAACGTTACCAGTTACACCTAACTCATTAGCATTCTCGGAGCCTACGTAGCTTACGTTAACCCCTAAGCTTAAAGCCTTATTGTATTGAGCCTCAATACCTAAAGTGGCACCATAGGTCCAATCATCTAAGATCTCAGCTGATAAGGAGGCAGCACGATTTGCACCGGAGAAGGTGGTATCGGTGTCAAACTCAGTATCGCCGGTGTTAGCAGTAACCTGTAAGTCTAAAGCAGGTTTAACGGTCCATGCGCCTGCATCAATGTCACTTGATAAGGTCACACCAACTGGAATTGAGAAGACGTTAGCACGATCTGCATCAGTTGAGGCGATGACACCGTAGGATGAGTCAACATCGTAGTCATCAAGATCTAAGCTTGTATAACGAAGTCCAACGTGTGGGGTTACATCAAGCATTGAGGTCTCAAAGGTGTATTGAGCAGTTAAACCTACAGTAAAGGCGGCAGAGTCAGGATCTGCATTGCCACTACCTAAAGCGGTATCGCCATCAATGTCATTTGACACTTGAGTATAGCCCAAATCAGCAGTAAGAGTGAATTGATTGAAGCTCATACCACCATATAAACCTACACCCCAGTAATCAAAGTCATTTGAAACATTTGAGGCAGCACCTTGACCATCAGCATCACCGGAACCGATGTTAAAGTAAGCACCAAAGCGTAAATCTGAAGCTATAGTGTAATCAACACCTAGGGCAGCACCATAGAGGTCCATGTCCACGCCATACTCAACACCATCGGCATCAAAGGAGTCTGAGTCGTGGTTACGGTAAACTGGAACGAACCAAATGCCAGCACCCTGAGCAGTTTCTGAGAAGACCATATTGCCTTGGATGACACCCATGCCCATACGGCTGTTGACAGCATCAACAGAGGTTTGCATTGCGGTGTAAGTTGCTTGTAATGCACCACCAAAGGTTGCCAAACGAGCTGCGGTATCGACATCAGCTGCGCTTGAACCTGCGGTACCAGTACCAACTGAGGTTAAGAAGGCAACACCTGCACCTTGAGTACCTAAGTTACCTAATAAGGCATCTTGTAAGAGACCCTTAACAGGGCCTGAGGCATTTGAGGTGTAAGCGTTTAAGCGCTCTTCATTGATGGTAAGTTGACCTAAAGTACCAATCTCAGTACCAGCGGCTGGATTTTCCAAAATAGTACCGCTTAAGACACCGTTTACAGACTCAACGGCAATGTCATCACTTAAGGTTAAGTTTGCACCAGCACCAGTTCCAAAGACCTTAAAGCCTGATGACATGGTATTGAAGGCACCTGAGAGTAAGACCTTACCACCATCAGCGGTGACGGTGCTAGTAGTGTTACCGGTTAAGGTTACTACAGCTTTGTTATCAGCTAAAGCTTGAGCAACGGCAGTATCAGAGATGACGATAGCAGAGCCTTCCTTTAAGGTGATGTTATCGGCATTAGCCATATTGGCATCAATATTATCTTGAGTTGGATCTAAGTAAATAGATGCGCCAGTGGCTAAGGTTACCGGAGTGTTAAAGTAAGCTACAGCACCATTCTCTTCTTTAAGAGCAATGCCATTCTTTAAGCCATCCTCTACTAATTGAGCATCTAAAGCCTCAGCTGAAGCAAAAGAGACACCAAATGCGGAATTTTTGCCGATGACGATAGTACCATTGATGACTTCTTGATCTAACTTATCGGTTGCTACGATAGCAGTTTCAACGTCATAACCTGGGTCGATAATGAGGTTACCACCGTTTAAGTTTAAGTTGCCAACGGTCAAGTATGAAGAGGTGCTACCAAACTCAGAGCTTAAATCAGAGCCAACATAAACATTAGCACCTGAGTCTAAGTTGAAGTTAGTAACCTCAGCATTAGAACCTGAAACAAAGTGCAACTCACCACCATCACCTACGGTTACGGTATCAGCATTGACAGAAGTTCTATCAAAGCTATGATAAGTTTTAGCACTTAAGTTTAAGTTATCTGCATTAACCTCAGCTCTCTCAAAGCTTGAGCTATTGTTGACAGTCAATGAGCCTGTGCCATCAGTATTAGATACGTTAATGGTACCACTTGCATCTAAGGTGTCTGTAGTTACAGACTCAGAGTTAAGAGCACCAGTGGTTGTAAGCTCACCGGTTGCAACAGTGGTTACGGTAGCATTGCCACCCATGGTGACAGAACCGCTTACTAAAACGCTGTTAGCAGTTAAAGTGCCACTAGTAGTTAAAGTTGCCTCATCAGAGGATAAGGTAATATCCTTAACTGCACCATTGCCTGCTAAGTTAAGATTAACCTTACCATTAGCGACGATTGAGGCTACCTTACCCGTAGCATCTTGTACATAATTGCCATTAGCGCTTGCGCCATTAAGTACTAATTGATTTTGTACATTGAGGGTGGTCACTCCGTCTGCCAACTCTACAGTACCATAAGAGCCATAAAGGACATCATCAGCGCCTACGCCAGTTACGGTAGCATTGGTTAAGGCATTATTCGTTACATCAGTTACAATACCGGCAGCACCACCTGATTGGAGATCATCCCAGGAGATCTTACCGTTGGTGACTTCAATGCCGGTTAAAGAAGCATTACCCACATTAATGAAGCCATTTAAGGTTGAGCCTTGAGTGTAATCCTTGATTAAGGCATCCTTTAGAGCATTAAGTTTAGTGCCATCAAGCTCACCACTTGTGAAATCAAGCTTTAAAGTACCGCCATTTAAGATGAAAGCATCATTGGCAATGCCGTTCTCAACAGCCTTGGATGCATCTAACTCAATCTTATCAGCAAAGATTGAACCTAACTCAAAGGTACCATTGTCATCAATGGTAACTGAGCTTTGAGCCAAAGAGACAGAGCCTGAATTGTTGCCGGTAACTAAAAGGGTTGCAGGACCATACTCAGAACCAATACGGACCATGCTCTCACGACCGTCGGCTAAGTAAGTATCATCTTGTCCGTAAGCGGCGATAGTTAAGCTATCTGCTGTTAAAGTACCCCAATTAAGATTGACCACGCCTCGTTGAACATCAAATTTCTTGAGGGTTAAATTAGGCAGATTTTCTGAAACATCATCATGAGAACCAGGATCGCTTAAATTGAAGTTACCAGAACCACCTTGAGGACGTCCTGTAATTACGGCTTGGGTATCGTTATTAACTAAGATTGTGGTATTAGCACCAACCCAGGTACCTGCTCTGACATAGAACTGACCAATACCCTCAATCTCAATGGTGTCACCAGTGATGGTACCTTGACCGTTATTTTGTCCCCAGTTTTCTAAATACAAGCTACCCCAGTTAGTGAGATTTAAAGTTTTGTCAAACTCTAAAGTGCCACGAACGTAGAGTTCAGTTTCTTGGCGGGACATAGTACCATCGCCATTACTCCATTCTTTACCGATAAGAGTGGTGCCATCGTCTAAGAACTTGAGGTTGTCAGCTCCAACTTCAATAAGCTCAGAGTTAAATTGCTTATTCTCATCTGCCTTGATGTGGAAGGTATTGCCATCGATGCTACCACCGTTAGAAAATTGCTCATTACCATGCAATTTGCCTTCACCAAAGAGTGAGGAGTCTATAACTTGAGCCTCTTGAGAAGAGACATACAATGAGCCCTCATTAAGCCAACCGGTATCAATTAACTCGACACTGCCTAAAGCTTTAAGTTGCTCAATATTATTGATAACAAAGAAACTATCAAAACCTACGGTTAAGTTACCTTTATTCTCAATCTTGGCATCACCTAAGGTATATGCACCTTCTAAGGTTAAGTTAGCTCCTGAGGCAATTTGATAAGTACCAGTTAAATAGTTAGTTAAAGCAGTACCTTGCTGTATAAAATCAAGATTTGAAAAATCTGCTTTGTTGTAGGCTAAGGTTAAATTACCTTCATTGACTGCTACAGTGCCATTGTTAATAAAGGTAGTACCTTCACCGATGACGGAGCCGGTATTGACAACTTCACCTGAGTAATCGTCATAGACCACATCTGAGCTTGAGAAGTTTAAGGTACCATTATTGGTAATGGTGCCACCCTCGGTAATTAAATCAGTGTGATCAAAATTAATCACTCGATCTTGATTGTTGGTAATTGAGCCTGATGTTACATGAACTGAGAAAGTATCGTCAGATAGAACACGAGAAAAGGTTAAATTTGCATTGTTAACAATGTTTGTGCCATTAATCTCAGTGGTAACGGCAGCTAAAGTAGAATTTGCCTTATCACCATTTACAGTAAGATTGCCACCATTTAAGTTAATGGTGTCCATGGTAATTTGTGAATTGTTGAGGCTTACTGAACCACTATTTAAACTAAAGGTACCAGTGTAAGTTTGATCATCAAAAGAGCCTACAATACCGTATTGATTTATGGAAGAGCCCTGCAAGGTAAGAGTGCCACCGTTAACTACAAAATCACCTGAAACTCTTAAGTGACCTGCACTATTCTCGGCAGAGCTTAAAGAAGTGTTAGCACCTACGGTAACATCATTGGCAAACTCTTCTTTAGAATTAATAATAACTGAGTCTGATACGACCACATTAGTGGTTGCACCCTCGGTGGCATTATCGGCAAAAGGAAGTGCTAAAGCTTGAGTAGCACCTGCGCCTAAGCCTGCGGTTAAAATTACTGCTGAGGCTAAACCTTTTAAATATGCGGATTTGAAAAGAGAACGATAGGCTTTGAGTAGGAAAGTCAAAGCTCCATTAGTTTGTTTCATTGATCTTCTCCAAAATTTTTGACAAACCAACTAATCATTTAAAATGTTGGCAAAAATCCCTTTCTCACACTTACGATCCGAGGATCGTTTCTAGTTAGACAAGATAGCTCAGAAAAAAAAAATTCAATATTTTTCAAACAATTATTTAACTTTCAACTAACTCTTTCTAAAGTCTTAAATTTTTGTGCCTAAAGTGAAAAAAGTAAGGGAACTTTTGGCAAAAGATGGGTGTTTATCCTTAATATTGTCTTACAAGTTTGGGCTTAAATCATTAAGGAAAAACCGCTCGCGTCCCCGTTAGGGGGTACCTGGAAGCGGTTAATACGGTTGGGGTGAGGCTGGATTATTTCCGTCCCCTTAAGGGGTAAAGCATCATCAACTACGACAGTTGTTGAGGTGATGTCTTTCGTTTTTGTCCCCGCATGGGGTTTACTGAGAATTACGGCGTGGACGTTACCCCAGCCACCTAGTATCCGTCCCCGTATGGGGTTTACTGAGATAGAAGTTCAGTATATAAAACGAATCAACTAGTATCCGTCCCCGTATGGGGTTTACTTGATGATGTAACAGTTATTGAGGAATAGGTGCCCTAGTATCCGTCCCCGTATGGGGTTTACTCTTGAAAATTCTAGCTCAAAATCAATCAATAATCTAGAACTAAAAAATTACCAAAACAAACCAGAAAAAAGCTATACCTAAAATACTTAAGCATTAATCATGTGTCCCCTTTAACTCCTTTTTTTGATTAAAACCCTTCCTGTAACTCACTTTGATCTTGGTACAGCAGATCTT